>DASUIM010000508.1:0-60327 GCA_036279775.1 Fluviicoccus sp.
CGGATTACGCTTTCCGTGTCGGTGCCGGCCAGCGCGGCCACGTCGTCCATCACCAGCTTACCATTCCGGTTCAGCGATACGAACAGAGCGTCTTGGGTAGTCTTGATCTCCGGTTCGCGCGGAGCCTCGAGCACGCGGCCATTGAGCACGGCGCCCTTGGCGATGGAGCCGTCCTCCTTGACGGTTTCCAGCGCGTAGGCGAGCGCGCCCTCGGCGTCCATGCGCAGCAGCGGCTCATTCTTGTAGCGTTTGGTTTCGGTGACGGTGCCGTCCGGGGCGGTGCGCTCGATGGTGGTGTAATCCAGGATCGGGCCGTGCTCCTTCACGAAGGCATCGTAGACCTTGTTCAGCTCCTTCAGGCTCTTCTGCCAGTTGCCATCGTTGAGCTGGTCGTACTGCGCCTGCTTCATGGCATCGCGCAGGCCCACGTAGCTGCGCAGCCACTTCTTCTGCTTCGGCGTCAGGGCGATCTGCTTGCCCTCGGTGTTGGTGCGGAACTCCACCGGCACACCGCTGCCGTTCTCTACCTGCATCAGCTTGCCGTCGTCGGACAGGTAGAGGCCACCTTCCTTACGGCTCTTCGGGTTGAAGTCGCGCTCCTGCACCATGGCGCGCTCGGCCTGCGAGCCGCGCTCAGGGCGGAAGACGTTCTCCGGCAGGCTCTGCACGGCCTTGGCGAACAGCTCGTCGATGTCGCCGTCCGGCGGCAGCACGGTGTATTCGTTCGCCCGGTACATGCTGCCCTGCAGGGCGTGGCTGCCCAGCACCATCTCGGGATGGTCGGCGAAATACTCGTTGATGGCGGCCGGGCCTTGCGGGGTCGTAACCTCCTTGGTGCCGAGCCACTGCACGCCATTGTCGGCGATACCCGGGCCACGCTTCTGCAGGAAGATAACGTCGGTCACTACCTCGGTGCCGGCGTTGTCCTTGAAAGCGGTCTGCGGCAGGCGGATCGCGCCCAGCAGGTTGGCGCGCTCGGCCAGGTACTTGCGGCTCTTGTCGCTGGCCTTGTCCATCGTGCCCTTGCTGGTCACGAACACCAGCACGCCGCCCGGCTTCACGCGGTCGATGGTCTTCATGAAGAAGTAATCATGCAGCATCGGCCGGCGCGACTTGTATTCCGGGTCGGTCAGGATTTGCGTGGAGCTGAACGGCGGATTGCCGACAGCCGCGTCGAAGAAGTCCTTCGGCAGGTTGGTGCGGGTGTAGTCACCCACAATAATGTTGCTCTCCGGGTACAGCAGCTTGCCGATGGTCCCGGTGATGGTGTCGTACTCGATACCGGTATAGCGGCTGTTTGCTGCCATACCATCAGGCATCAAACCGTTGAAATGGCCGACGCCCATGCCCGGCTCGAGAATGGAGCCACCAGCCACGCCCAGGCGCTGCAGGCCGGTGTAGATGGAGCGGATCACGCCCTCGCTGGTGTAGTGGGCATACTGGGTGGTACGGCGGGCCTGCGCATATTCCTCTTCGGTCAGCGCGGCCTTCAGGCGTTCGCCCAGCTCGCGCCAAGAGGCGTCCTTGTACTGGCCGTACTGGTTCGGGAAGATGCCGTTGGCGATCTCGGAGGCGCCCCAGCCGGTGTATTTCACCAGCTGCGCGCGCTCTTCCGGGGTGGCCTGCCGGCCTTCTGCGGTGATCTTCTTGGCGAGTTCGACGATCTCGACGTTGCGCTGTGCGGTGGCCTTCCACGAACCTTCCCGCTTCAGCTCGCCCGGCTGGATGCGGTAGTTCCTTACGCCGCTGCTTGGCTCGTCACTTCCTCGACGGCCTGCTGCAGCGCCTGGTTCTCGGCTTCCTTGAACTGCAGGTTCAGCGTTTGCGTCCGCACCATCGGATCGGCCACGAACCCCGGCTTGCCCTGCGTCGTCGCCGCCTCGATTGCCTGCTGCCGGGCTTCCGCTATCGACTCCTCGGCTCGGCCGAGTATCGGGTTCAGCACCTCGTCCAGCCGGTTGCTGGCCTTCAGCTCGGCGTACAGCTCCGGCTGCCTGTCCTTCAGCGCCAGCACCAGCGCCTGCTTGAGTTCCTTGGGTGTCATTCTGGTTGTCCTCCTCCTTCATTTTAGCCTGTGCAGATTGCTCTGCAATATCTGCCATCATGGCGTCATGCGCCTTTTTGGCAACCTGCTGCGAACTCATGCCATCAGTATCAAGCCCGGGATAGTTACGGGCGGCTTCATAGAAGGAGAGTAGATAGGGGGTGATTGCCTCGCCGAAATCGGCGGTCATGGCCTTGGCGTAGTCAGAGAAGCGGCGAACACCAGATTCGATGTAGCCACCGGCAATGGTCATGCCGTCAATCAGCAGTTCCGGGTCTATACCAGCGTTCAGCTGGGTGCCGGACAGCTTCTGCTTCAGGCGCGCACGGGCGGCCTCCACCTTGTCGGCGGTGAAAATCTTGTTGTTGGCGAACTGGCCATTCTTGCCGCCGGTCGGCGGGGTCGGCTCGGTCGGCTTGGCCTCTCCCTGCATCTTTGCGACCTGATCCATCTCGGATTTTGTCAGCCCACCGATACGCTCTGCTACGGCAGTGATGTCGCCAGGACGTGCTTTCATGTCAGCGAAACGCTGGATAAGCCCAGCCCTGTCGATGTCGCCGTTCATGAAATCGACGACAGCGCGCTGGCCTTGCGTGATTACCTCTGGCTGGCCGTCAAACACATGAGGGTATTCGATGCGCTGCGGCTTTGCCTCTGCCTGCACCTCTTCCACGGTCGGCGGGGTCTGGTTGGCCGCAGCCCGCTCCTTCCGAGGAAGATCACGCGCCTGCTGCAGCATGGTGGCACGGTCGCTCGGCGATGCAGGCGCACGGCCGCGCACGGCGGCAGACAGCTTGGCATACATCGTGGCGTTCTGATCTGCGTCGGAAAGCGCCTGATACATGGCCTTGCGCCATTCAGCCGGCGTCGATTCATCGGACTGCTGCGCGGTGGATTGCTCCTCCTCGCGCATCCGGTCCATGTGCCAGGACAGTTGCTTGGTGAGATCGTCCAGCGCCTCAATGTCGGCGCCGTCCTGCTGGCGCATGGCCTCGATGTCGGCCATGTCCTGCTCTGCCATGGCGAGCGTGTAGCCGGACTCGCCACGGGAGGCGCCGCGCTTCTTGCGCAGGCCCTGCGAGATGCGCTCGGTACGGGTCTGCACGTCGCCAGTGAATGCCGGCTTCTGTGCTGCAGGCTGCACCTGCTTGCCGTCCATGGCGGCGCGGATTTTCTTGGCGTAGATGGTGTTGCCGGTGTAGTCCCAGCCACCATTCACCACGCGCGACAGAATCTGCTCAGGCACGCCAGCAGCAGCGGCGAATGCCTCGCGCTGCACTTTGGTGGCCTGCATCCAGCGGTCTGCGTAGTCGTCCTGCTGCTCGGCTGCCGGTGCCAGATTTGGCACTTCCTCGGCAGCTTGAACTGTCGAGGATTCCTCGGCAGTTGCCTTCGGCTTGATCTCCCAGCGCGCCTTGCCGGTCTGCACGGCGTCATGGGTGGCGCCTGCCTTCTTCTTGGCGATGAAGGCTTCGGCCTTTTCCTTGCTGCCGAACCACTTGCCGGCGTGCTCGTTGGCTACTTCTTCGGCTTGGCTTTCTTGGCCTTGCTGCGTAGGGCCTGCGCTACCTTCTGCTGGCTTGCCGGCGGCAGGTTCTTGGCCTGCTGGATTGCTTTCTGCAGTCTGTTGCTGACGCTCATTAACGATTCCCTCGAGTGCTTGGAAGAATTGAGTTGCGGTGCCGCCATCAGTCATCACGGCGGCGCGTTCGATGAGTTCGGCGGCGACATCCTCGCCAAACTCGGCATTCATGGCGGCGGACAGCTCGGCGTAAGCCTTCGCCTCTGCGTCGTCCAGGTTGGCCGGCGCCTCATCGATGGCGGCCGTGAAGTCGGCGGTCACCAGCTTGTTGATCTGCGCCTCGATCTGGCGGCGCTGTTCCTTCAGCTCCGGCGTCATGCCGGTTTCCTTGGCCTGTGCGGCGACTTCCTTCAGCTGTGCGCGCAGCTCCGGCTCGGTCATGGCCTCGAGGTTGGCGGGCGCTGGCGCGGCCTGCGGTGCGGCGGCAGGCTGCTTGCCGTAAGTCCCAAGCCTGCGCTCGATGATACTGGCGTAGCGGCCAACGATCTCCGGGGACACACCAGCTACCTCGGCGAACTTCTCCGGCGTGGCGCGGAAATCTGCGGCGATCTGCGCTGCACGCTCGCTGTCATTGGCAGCGATGTTCTGCAGGTAGGTTTCAGCCGCCAGGATGCGATCCACTCGCGGGTCAACCGTAGCCGGGTGCTCGCGTCGTGCCATTTGACCGAGCGCGCCGGCAACATCTGTGGCGGTGCCTTGCTGCTGGCTCAGTGCAGGCTGGGTGTCGGCGGTTTGGTCTGCACCAGAAACACCAGCTCCAGCACCGAGTTCAGATGCTCCGGCGTCACCTCGCACGACAGCAGGGCCTGCTTGATCTCCTGCGCCTGCTGCTGGCTGATTAGCCCCTGTTTGCGCAGCCGCTTGATCGCCTTGTTGGCCGACATTTCGAACTCCAAGATCACCATTGGCAGCTACTCCTGTGGTGGCGGTCTGATCCAGCTGGGGCGCCTTCGCGGCTACCTTTTCCAGCGCCTTGGCGAGCGGGCCGGTTTCCGGGGTGATCTGCACCGGGTCGTCGCTGGTGAAGGTGTAGACCTGCCCATCGTCACCCAGCACGCGGGTGACGGTGTTCCCCTGCTCGTCCTCGGTGTGGGACTGCACAAAGCCGGTGATCTCGCCTTCAGGGGCGGTCACGGTGACGCGCGCCGGCTGCTCGGCGGTGTTCTCCATCGCACGGGTCAGCGGGCCGTCAGCCTGCGACGGTGCCGGCGGGGTAGTGGTCGCAACCGGTGCGGCTTCTGCCGGGGCAGCTTCTGCCGGGTTGGCCGCAGCGGCCGGGGCAGCTTCTGCTGCTGCCGGGGCGCCTGCCGGGGTAGTGGTGCTGGCCGGCGCGGCCGGAGTGGTCGGCGACGGCTGCGCGCTCGGCGTGGCGCCGGGCAGACCGCGCTTGGCGATGTCCATGGCGCTACCGATGGCCGGTTCAACAACAGACTGCCCGAAACCGTACACGCCTTCGCGCAGGGCATCGCCGGCATCTACTTCGCCGCGTGCTACCTTCTGGCTCGCGGCCTCGCCCACGACTTCGCCGGTCGCATCCAGACCGACAGCAGCACCGCCAGCAGCGACACGCTTGCTGATGGTCGGGGCCACGCCGGTTTTCAGGGCCTGACGGGACGGCGCGGTAGCCACCTTGCCGCCGAGGCCCATGAACAGCTGATCCACCAGCGCGACGGTCAGGCCCTTCTTCAGACCGCGCTCGCGCGCTTCAGACTGGAAGGCTTTGTCGTCCAGCAGGGCCTTGATGTTGCCGGCGGTCGGCGCGGCCTTGTTGGCCTGCAGGCGCTCGAGGAGCATCTGCTCGACTTCTGCGCCCAGCTCGGTTGCGGTGGTGCCGGCTGCCATACCAGCACGGCCACCCCAGATCGCACCGCTCACAGCACCCGGCGCGGCGCCGATACCACCGAACAGCGCACCAACACCAGCGCCAGCAGCAGCGCCAGTACCAGCACCAGCACCACCGCCGGCAATGGTCGGCAGCATGTTCGGTGCCTGCTCGACGATGCCGACAGCCAGGTCTTTCGGGTTGGTGATGGCGGTCCCGATAGCTTTCGCGCCGGCCTTCACGGTATCCCATGCGCCTTGGGCGTTGGTCACGTCCTGGAAGGCGGCGTCGATCTCCTTCTCGCCGGTCGTCTTCGGGCGGTTGGCCTCGCGCTGGAACTTCGCGGCCAGCGCGTTCGCCAGCTCGCCACTGTCACCGCCGGCAACGGCAAAGCGGGCAGTGTTGAGCGACTGCACCATGTTGTCGTAGCCGGTGGAAACGGCATCGCCGGCACGGTCGAAGAAGCCGCGATTGTCGATGGCCTTCTGCTGGTCGGCCGCACCAGCCTCCATGGGATCAGCGCCAGCCGGCTTGAAGTTGCGGTACTGCTCGGCGGTTTCGATCTCGGTGCGCTGGCGGTCGCGGCGGGCTACCTCTTCCGGGGAGTTCTCGAACGGGTACAGGGTTTCGCCGATGCGCGCGGCCTTGCCCATCACCTCCTCGCCGTAGGCGGAAGTCTTCGCGCCCCACAGCTTGCGGTTAGGACCAGCGAAGTGCTCGCGCACGGCGTCGATCATCGAATAGCCCTTGTCCAGTCGCTCGCGCAGCTGGCGGGCGGCAGCCGGGATCGCCTGATTCGGGTCGAACGGGTTGATGCCCAGACCGCTGGCAGTGCTGTCCAGGTACTGCATCATGCCCTTGGCGCGGCCCCACTCGGTCGGCAGGCCGATGGCTTTCGGGTTGAAGCCGCTCTCCTGGTGGCCGAGGGCCATCAGCACGTTGACCGGCACGTTGAACTCACGCGCGGCGGCCTCGAACAGTGGGCGGAATTCTGCGGGCGGGGTGTAGTCGCCGGACTTGCGGCCTTTGCTGGGGGCGCGGGTGTCTGCTTGTGCCGGCGCCTGCGCCGGAGGGGTGGCCGGTTGCGCCGCCGGCTCCTCGGTGGGTAGCGGCGGCAGCGCAAACCGTTCTTGCTGGATACGCTCAGTGACAGCTTCTAGCGGGGATTCGAGAAACGTGTTTTTGCTCGCCACGGCGTGCCCTTTTTGGTCTGAAACGGATGGTCAGATATTAGCACCACCGGTATCCGTTTCAAACCAATAGGGTCAGCGATAGACGATAGTTCCTGTCGCTGGATCGTAGACCGGCGTGCCGCGTCGTGACGGGGCGGCCGGGGTAGAAGGCGCCTGCGTGCGGGGCGTCTGTGTCGCGGCTCCACCACCGAACACGATCTTCATGTCCTGGTCGATGATGCGGTTCTGCTCCTCGGCGGACTTGCGGCCAAACATCGGATCGCTCTTCATCCGGTCGGAGAAGGCCAGGCGGCGGGCCTCCTCCGGCGAGGTGGCCTTCTTGTAGTCGCCCACACCCAAGATCGCCGGCAGCGCGCCGTTGATGAACTCGTCCGAGTAGCCAGCATTGCGCAGGGCCTGCACCTTGGCGCCAACCTCGCGCTGCACCTTGCTCGAGGCGTTCGCGTCCTGCAGCTGGGACTCGATGGTCTTCAGCTCGATGGCGTTGTTCTGCTGGCGGACATCGCGCGCCTCCTGCGCCTGAACATCCATCTGCTTGAGGGTGCGCTGCTGGCCGAAGTTGCGATCCTGCTTGTAGATGTCCTGCTGGAAGTTGCGATTGTCCTTCGCGGCCTCTGCTGCAGCCTTCAGTGCGGCCTCGTCTGCAGCGGTCTGGCGCTTGAAGGTCTGCTCGAACATGGCTTGCGGCGAAAGCGCAGCCAGCCCCATCTCGGTCAGGTTCCGTTTGTCGATGAACTGGGTGTACTCCTCGCCGGTCTTGTCGTTCTTCAGCCGCACATTGAAGCCGGTCACGTTGCCCTGGTTGTCGGTCACCTTCTCCTTGGACAGCGGTGTGATCCCGTCATCGTATCGCTTGTACAGCTCAAAAATGTGATCCGCTGCCTTGTCGAAGTTGCCGATCTGGGCGGCACGGTAGGCGCCGGCCCACTCGCGCATGGCGGCCTTGTTCTCGCGGTCCTCGGCCCACTTGCCCCAGGCGTCCGCCTTCTCGATGTCGCCTTGCTCCATGTACACCTGCTGCATGCGAGGTACGAGCGTCTTGCTCATGAAGCTCATCACGTCCGGCGTGGCCTTCTCGGCGGCTGCGCGGGCCTCCTCGCGGGTGGCGTAACCCTTGCCCCCCACCATGAACGGCAAGCCAGCCTGCGGCCCTGCTACGGGCGCTGCAGTGCCGGGTGCCGGCGCGTCGGCAGTCATGCGGGCCGGCTCGGTCTTCGCCCGTTGGATCGTGATAGATCGATCCTCGTCCTGCAGCTTCGGCTGCACCGACGTGAACTTGGTCGGCGCGGCTGCCGGAGTCACGGTTGCACCGGGCGTGCGCTCCGGGTTCTCCACCATCGACTCGGTAGGTTGGCCGGACGGCGCCGTAACCTGCTCGGCCGGCTTGCCGGTGATCCCACCGGTTGCGGCCGGGGTTTGCGCCTGGCTGTTGTCCTGAATCTGCGCATCCACTGCCGCGCTACGTGCTGCCTGAGCCTCGGCAATGCCCTGCTCGCGCACGTCGTTGATCTTCTTCTGCTTCATGGCGTCGCCGATAACCTTGCCCATCGACACACCATTGGCGAAGCCTGCAGCCAGGCCGCCAGCGAATCCGCCCCAGTTCATGCGCTCACCTCTTTGTTGAAGTTGGCAATGTGCTCGGACACTGCCGCGTTAATCACGTCCAGGCGGCGCTGCACCTCCTGGTATTCCGGGTAGTGGTATCGCTTCAGGTAGCGGGCCTCGCCCTTCTCCCACCACGCCGAGCACGTCATGCAGTCCGGCGCCTCGTCCAGCACCTCATAGAAGCGTGGGATAGGCGCATCCTGCTCGCGCAGGTACTGCATTACCTGCTGCTGGCTCCAGTCCTCGAGCGGGAACAGGTATTCGATACCGTTCTCGATGGTCCCCGAGCTGATCGGCGCCTTCAGCCTGTCGTCGCCACGCTGGCCGCGAATGATGAGGGTCACGCCGTCGGCGAGCATACGCTCATGCAGCGGCAGCATGATGCTGCGGAAACAGCAGGAGTAGCGATCCTGGATCAGCACGCCACGGCCGGAGCCGATGATGCCCATAGGTGTGCCGCTCACCGGCACGATGTCGGATGGCAGGCCATAGTCGGCAACCACCGCCGGCTGCCGGCCGGCGATCTCGACGAAGTGCGGGACCATCGCGCGCACCTCCTCGGCGAGGCGCACGGTTTCCGGGTAGGCATCGCCCGTGTTGAGCCAGTAGACCGTGAGACGATCCCAGTACGGGCGCATCAGGTACAGGCAGGCCAGCGAGTCCTTCCCGCCGGAGAGCTGCAGCCCAATGCGCTGGTGTCGGTTGATGACCTCTTCCATCGTCAGAATGCCATGATGCCGGCGCCGCCCAGCGTGCCGATCATCTGCCCAATGCCGGCCGCGCTGGCGCCGTTCGCCTGCTGCTGCGCGCTCCATGCGTTCAGCTGGTTGCCGTACAGGTTGTTGAGCATGTTGCCCTGGTTGGCGTAGCCCTGCATCGCGCCTTGGAAGCCTTGGCCCATGATGCCGACGTTGCCACGCCAGCTGCTCATAGCCTGGTTGGAGTTGCCGGTAGCCGAGTTGCCGGCGTTCAGCCCGAGGCTGGCCGCTGCAGCCGACTGCGACGGCAAGCCGGCGCCGATGTTGATCGCGTCGGCCTTCAGGGCGAGGGCCTTGTCGCGCACGTTCTGGCGGGCGGTGTTCTGGGCGCCGGCAGAGGCAAGGGCGGTGTTCATGTTGTCAGCCCGCGCCTGCCCTTGGAAGCGGCCGGATGCCGGGTTGAGGCCCATGCTCGCCATTTGGCGCTGGTTGATCTGGCCTTGCACGCCGGCCGACTTCATCACATCGGCTTTGGCCTCGGCCGCTGCCTGCGCCTGCCTTTCCGGGCTGTCGTAGTTCTTCGCCGTCTCGACGAATTCATCCTGCAGCGGCTGGAACACATCCTTGTAGCGGGTGCGGTCCTCAAGCGCCCACTTGTTCTGCTGCTCTTGGGTAGCGAGCTGCTGGTCGATGACCGTCTCGGTCAGCGCGTCCATGTCCTGCTGACGCTCATTGCCGACTTCGAATTGCTCGCGGGCAAACTTCAGCCAGTCCTCGCCCACTTGGGCGTTTTTCAGGGCTGCTTGCCCGATCTGCGGGTCAGGTGCCGGCGCGCTGCCGCCTCCCTTGCCACCACCAAAGCAGACGTTGCGACCAACCACGCGCAGGCCCAGCATCAGATCGTGCTTGTGCTCCGCGCGGTGGCGCCGGCTCATGTGGCCGGCAGCAATCTCATGCTCGGGATCGCCCGCATCGGTCCAGAAATCGAAATGGGTTTCCCGCATTACCGGTACTCCTTTGGAATAAAACGGCAGTTCTCGCGCAGCAGCCCGAGAGAAACGATGTCGTCCCCAGGCATGGCATTGGGGTGGTAGCCCTCGCGCACGAAACCAAGGTGCTCATCGAAGGCCAGCGCCTGCTTGTTACTGGCCGGGACCATGCCGGTGACACGGCGCATGCCCAGCTGAATGAACGGGTACGCGAAGGCGGCCACCAGCAGCTCTTTCGACATCCACTGGCGGGTGCCGTCGCTGGCGATGTGCATGTTCACGTCCACATCGGAGAAGCCGTCATAGACGACTACCGCCACCAGCTCGCCGTGGCGCTCCAGGCCGATGGTGTAGGCATCGCGCCGGAAAGCATGGATGCCGATCCGCTCCCGCGCCCATGGCAGCAGTCGGTGCTCTTCGCCGTATATGAGTCTGGTGGTCATGGTTGATCGCAGTGGTTCGATTTTCCAACCATTGTACGCATGGCAAAACCACGCCGCCACTGAAAACGGCCTCAGTCCCTGTTTTTGCCGAACAGCCTGCGGTAGCCCCGCTTCTGGCTCGGGTACAGGTTGGCGATCTTGTGGATAGCGTCGTACAGCCGCTGCACGTCGGCGCGCAGCTCCGCGATGGTGGCTCCAGAGGTAGGCGACTGCATGCCTACCTTGGCAAGCTCGGCCAAGTCTGATTGCGTCACGGCCCGGTTATCCCCGCGCGTGCCATCCAGTATCTCGACGGTTTCCTTGATCCGGGCAAGATCAGTCAAGGCAGCCTTCACCGCTTTCTCTGCCTGGCTCTGGCCGGCCTGCCGTCTGGCGGCGATGTCTCGCATCGCCTGGCTCTTGAATTCCGTCATCGTCAAATCCCGTTGAGTTCGCGCGCAGCCGTCGCCATGGAAATCTGCCCGATAGGTGTCGTGCCGTTGACCTGCACTTCCCAGTTACGGGCCTTCGCTGGGGGAATCCGCTTCACCTTGTTGATCTCGCTGATGGTCGCCAGCAGCTTGCCATCGGCGTACACGCGCACCGAGATGAAGGTTTCCTCCGGCATGGGTAGCAGCTGGTCGCCATTCACCGGGTAGACGTTCAGGGCGCCGCCGTTCAGCTCGCCGCCGATGGATGCCTGCGCGAAGATGGCCGCGTTCTCGGCCTCGATCTCCGCGATCTGGTCAGCGATTGCCTTCTGCTCTTCCGCCGTCAGCTCTTCCGCCCCTTCTATCAGGATCGCGCCGAAGGTGGACGGCGCCGGCAGCACGAACTGCTTGGAGTGCCAGGTCATGATTTCATTGACCTGCCCCAGCGCGTCGAACTCATAAATCTCTGTGCCGAACAGCATGTAGAGTGCACTGGCCGGAACGTCGTAGAAGCAGGCATCTGCCTTGAGGCTGGATCGCATCACAAACGGCGTGCCGCCTGCCAGATCGAAGATGAACGTCCCGGTGCTCGAGGTGCCGTCAGCCTCGAGGTATTCGTAACTGGCGAAGTACCGGCCGCTGAACTGGCTGGCAACGAACGTGGCCGGGCTCGTCTTGAGCCAGTCATTGCGCGTCATCAGCTGGCCGGTTGCCACGCTGGCGCCGCCGCTGTTCACCACAACGAGGCCATCATGCGACGGATAGGCCACAGAGTAGCCGAGGTCCACCACGCCACGGGCGTTGATGCACGGCAGGTTCAGCTCGAGCCGTTCCTGCTGCATGTTCTCCGGCGCGGTGCCGGTGACGATGTAGGGTTGGCCGGTAGTCATTACCACCAGCGTGGTGCCGAAGGCGCCAAGCGCCACAATCGGATAGTCCAGCGTCAGGACATAGTTCTCCGGCCAGGCGTGCGGGCGGTATGGCTCACAGAAGTACAGGTCTTTGCCGACAAAGGCGGCCATCATGCCGTTCTGCAGCGCGATCAGCCCTTGCAGGGTATCCGGTGGCGGGTTCCAGTCGCGCGACGGCAGGGCCTCGGCGAAGTCATCAACCCCGATGTTGTCCACGTAGTTGGCATTGCTGGCCGCGCGCTCGGCGATCAGGAACAGGTCAGTGCCAGACAGCACAGACGACTGCGAGCGGTAAATGCGCTGCTTGGTGATGTTCCGGCCGGCCGGCGGCGTGCGGAAGCCGGACAGCGTGACGGTATTGCCTGGCTGCCAATTCACCTCGTTGGAGATCGGGCAAGGCTCGGACTCCTCGCCGAAATCGGTCACCTCGGTATAGACGTACAGGCGGGTGATGATGTCGCCGGAGCCGGCGCCGCCGAGGGCGGCAGTCAGCGCCACGGTGGGAGGGTTCATTGCCAGTGGATAGATGGTCGTGCCAACACGCATCTTTGGCACGCCATCGCCCGTGTAGTACAGCCGATCCTGCGCCACCGGGCCGGGCGCGGCATGCACCACGGTATCCCACGCCAGCCACTCGCTGCCGTGCTTGTAGATCGTTTCGATTGGGGACACTCCAGCCACGACATGATCGAGGCGCGGCTTTCGGATAGGAGTCAGGCCGCCATCATCGAGGCGCACATTCTCGGCGCGCTGCGCTGCGGTGTCAGGCAGCAGCCTCGGGATAAGCCGAGGAATCTCGCCTGAAAACTGGATCAACTTGAGTGTCGCCACGCCTATACCCTATCCGTCTTTCTCATGTCCAACTGATGTACACGGCGCCATCGGTGCCGGCCGTGCCGTTCACCTGCCCGGCACCGCCGTTGCCGCCATTACCAACCGTGATCGTGAGCGTGATGCCCTTGGCGACGTTGCCGTTCTCGCCATACGAGAATGTTCGCACAGCGCGCCCGCCCTTGCCACCGTTACCGCCCTTCGTGGCGCCGTAGGTGCCGCCAGTGCCGCCGTTCGATCCGCCGCCCGTGGTGTTGGTGTCGCCACCCGATGCGGTGCCGTTTGCACCGGCCGCAGCCTGGTTGTAGTAGGAGCCGGCGCCGCCACCACCGCCGTTACCGTACATGATAGTCGTGCCGCCGTTCTTTACCGAGCTTTGCCCACCATTGCCGCCAGCCGTACCGGCATACCCTGCATCGTAGGTGGAGCCGCCACCGCCACCGCCAGCACCGCGCACGTCAATGGTGATGGTGGAGAAGGTCGGGACCACGAACGAGTACGTGCCGTTGCCCGTGCGGCTCCAGGAGCCGGCGACCGACTTCTCACCACCATAGAACTGCGACATGGAGATCGCGCCACCGGTCGGCACGGCCGCATTGTTGGCCGTCACCAGCCCGCCATTGCGGTAATACTCAGACAAGGAGTGTGGCGCGCCGCCACCGAACTCGGCCGCTATCTCGCTCATCGCCAGCTGGCCGGAAGACTTGATCGTCATGCCCGACCCTCCAATGCTTCCACGCGCTCGGCGAGTTCCTTCACGGCCTCCACCAGCAGGCCGGCCATGTTGCCGTAGGCCACCGACAGCACGCCGCCCTGGTTGACCTGCACCAGCTCGGGCAGCACAGCCTGCACCTCCTGCGCGATCACGCCCACTTGGCGCTCGCCGGAGTCCTTGCGCCGGTACTTCACGCCACGGATCGCCTGCACCATGCCGAGCGCGCCGGCCAGCTGCTCGATGTCCTCCTTCAGCCGGATGTCGGAATAGGCCGACACGTTGCCAGTCGCCACCGTGTTGCCGGCGTTGTCGGTATAGAAGGCCCAGCCGCCGCCAGAGGTAAGGAAGCCCAGCAGTCCACCGTTGGCGTGGATGTATCGCGTTCCCCAGTCTGTATCCCCCATGTTGATGATCGGCGCCGTGGAGGAGATAGTCAGGGCCGGGGCAGCAATCGCGCCAGAAAACGTCGCGCCGGACAGATCGGCCTTGCCGCCGGGGGCGAAGTTTGCCGTCGTCCAGGGCGTGCCGCCGTTCAGCGTGGTGATACTGGCGCTAGGGGTGGACAGCGAACCGGCAGACAGCGCGCCAGTTACTGTCATATCACCAGCCAGCGTGCCGCCGGTCTTATCCAGCTTCTCGGCGAGAATGGCCGACAGCGCGCCGGCAGTCAGCCGCAAATCAACGCGGTCGCCAGGGTTAAAGGTTCTGGCCGGTGTGGAGTCCTGCGCTCGTTCTACCGTAAACACGTCGCCAGCCCGTGCCGTTACCTTGACGATCTCAAGATCGCCATTGCTCTTGACGATGGTTGCCGGGAACCAGTCGCCGGCAGACAGCGAAGGAAATAGCGCCCCAGTACCAGGCGCAACAGTGATGGAAGTGTCGGAAATGCCGATGGTAGCCGCCAGAATGGTGGCAGCATTGTTCGAGAGCTTAACGCCCATATAACCCCCTGAAAGATGAACACACGAAAGCAGACCGCAAGCGGGCTGATCGTGAGTTCATCTTCAGGAGGTAGAGGGGCATAGCTTTGCGAAGTGAGGAGACACGGCAATCCTAGCACACTCCGGCTACATGGTGCCTTTCACGGGGTTGATGTGCGTGACCAGCATGGCGCGGTCGGTGTGAACCGGGTCGTCGATCTCACCACGCAGCTTCCAGCCGAGGTACACGCGCAGCCCGCGCTTGATACCGAACCGCCGGCCCCATGGCAGCCACACGAACAGCATCCACGCCTTGCCGCATGTGGCGAAGCACCAGCCATGCGGGGTTGGCTCCAGCCAGAATGCCTTACCGCCGTGAACGTAGATCGGCGCCATGGTCGCCACACCGCATACGTGGTAGCTAAAGTTGTAGCCGCGATTGCGCCATAGCCAGGCAATGCGACGCATCCATGCCGGGCGGCCAGCCCAGCGCCTGCGGTGTCCGGCATCGCCATCGATGGGGTTATCGTGCGTGAGCCACGGCCACGACCAGGCCGGCGCGATGCCGCCGGGGCTGGTACACAGCACGATGAACGGCGCCAGCGGGAAGGCCAGCAGCGACACCAGCATGTCGAGAGGGGCAAGCAGGAACCAGATCATTCAATGGTACTCGCTGTGATAAAGAGGTCGTCAACCTGGCCATCAGTCCACCCAAGCGCCTGCGCCATGTTCAGCACCATGGGGCTGTGTCGCTTGAAAACCAGCGCGTTCTTCCATGCCAGCACGGTAAGCTGGTCAGTTGCCGGGTCTTCCATCATGGCCTCGACAGCCGCCAGCTTGCCAGCCAGATGCAGTGCGGCAAGCGCCTGGTAGCGGGACACTTCCTGCGGTACATCTACAGGCACAGGCGACCATTCATTTCCTTGCCAAACCTGTCTGGCATCTTGTGGGGCAGTGGGAACCTCGATTGCTCCAGCAGGCGGTTCAGCACCAGCGAAGCCGCCGATGTATGCCCCTGATACATCAACGAAATACTTTGTTACTTGCATGTGATACCTCGCTCATGGTTCGCCATTACGCAAATGCGTAGAAAATAATTTTCCAGTTTGACAGGGAAATGTTCGTCGCTGCGCCAGTGGTTTTGTTCATCACGTAGAGCACTTGCGCAGAGGAGGCGAACCGGATCGTCAGGTTAGTGCTGTTGTAAGCCAGCGACATCCCATAGCCTGTTGGACTTCCAGGAGCCGGTGGCTGGTGTAGAACATCGCCGACTGAGTAACCGGCCTCTGCAACTGTGCAGACCAGTGCGGCAGTGACGAGCTTAGGGGCAACGCCAAGGCCGTGAGCGAGCGTCAATCCACCAGCTGAAGTAACCGTCTGTTGCGCACTAGCATACGATTTGGTGAAGACTGACGCACTAGGAGCGACCAATGCCGTGCCGTCTGCTCGGATGTACTGAAACACGTACACCGTCGTCCCGTCGTAGAACAGGAAGGCGCGGTCACCGGCTGCCGTAGTGATATTGGCTCCGCCCTGCAAGTTGTTGTTCGTGGCGTGGTGGGTGAGCGTCAGCACGCCATCGAAAATCACCTGCATGAACTGGCCAGCTGTCATCGTCCAGGCGCTGATGCCAGTGGTGCCGGTGATATGCACCGTGTTCCCAGTAGCAGTGGACAGGTTGACAGTTGCGGCTGAGGCGATGTTCGCGCCGGCTGCGAACTTGAGCAAGCCTGTCATCGTGCCGCCTGCCGTGGCGAGGTAGTTGCCTGCGGCCTGATACAGCGTGTCGAAGTAGGTCTTGAGCGTGGCCTTTACGTTCGCCCATGTCAGTTTCTTGGTTGCGTTGCTAGCCGCGCTATCCATCAGCGGGATAGCATCAGCGTCAACCGGCGTGGCCTTGCTGGTTCCGCCGTTGATTAGCGCGCCGAGAGCAGACCAGATGCCGTCCTTCAGGTTGGCCCAGGTGAAGTATTTCAGGACGTTCGAAGCTGCCGAATCCATGATGCCGAAGCGGTCTGCATCAGCCAGCGTGGCCTTGTTGCTGGCGTCAGAAATCGCCGCCTCCGGAATATCCAGCGCAGCATCGGCAGTCAGCCGCAGCTCGATGCGGTCGCCGGACACGAACGCAATTGCTGCTGTGCTCTCCTGCGCTCGGGTGACAGTGAAAACGTCAGTTGCTCGCGCAGTGACGCGCACAACCTCGATGGCGCCGTCTGACGCACGGATCAGCGTCGCCGGGAAGTAGTCACCGGCTGACAATGACGGGAACTTTGCCCCGTCGCCAGGTGTAACTGAGATTGACGTGTCGCCTGCCGTGATGCCGGAGGCCAGTCGGCTTACCGCGTTGTTTGTTAGTTTCAGTCCCATTTAGCAATCCCTCACGCGGATTTTGAACTCGTCGTCCTTCTCGCGGCCGTCATTCGTGGTGACGCTTACCGTCACCTTGTAGGTGACGCCATCCACGCCACCAGACAGCCACACCTTCACCACCGTGCCGATCACCTGCACGCTGTCTATGGTCAGTCCAGGATCGTCAACGATGGCTGATGCCAGCGAAAGCGCATCGCCTGTCGGTAGCCATTTCTGGTACTCGACATCGTAGTCGAGCCTGTCTGCAGGCTGTTTTGTCATTGTGCCGAGAATCATCTCGCCTCCATATCAAGCACTGCAAATTTCCGGTTCTCTCGGCCAACCGTGCGCCGTGTGTCCTGCGCCTCGGACACGAACAGCCGCTTCTCGCTGGCAAGGGTGAATGTTCTGTCCTCGCGGCCAACCTGCATGGCGCGGTATGCTGCCGAGCTGAAAACGTCCTGCAGCAACTGGGCATCGATGCCGGCCAGCACCAGCTCACCCACCTGGCCGTGCGCCCTGTAGTCTCGGATGGAACCGGCGTCTGCGCCATCGGCTGTGTACGCTGCAGCGCCATCCGCTCCGAGGTAGTAGCCGACTGCTAGCAATGCGCTCTGGCCTGCAACAGCTGCGGCGCCAGCATCTGCGAACAGCGCCACGCCCTTCTGCATGATGGCGTCGGCGATGTCGGCCGTGTACGCCCCTATGCCTCCACCAAGATACCGCCCGTACAGGGTGGCCACATCGGCAGCGGCGATGCTGTAGGCTGTTGCTGCTCCGGTCATCCGTCGCGCGCTGACGAGCGATGCACTCACGCCCGCTGCAGTGTAGCTGCCGGTGTTCGCCAGCACCTTACGGACGTAGATTATACCGGCGGCGTTTCCTGTCAGCGCGTAGCTGCCTGCGCTCGATGGCAACCGCCTGGTGCAAACCATGCTGGCCGCGATGCCTGCCGCGCTGTAGCTTCCTGCGCTGCCGATAAGGCGGTACGTCTTCCGCAGATTTGCTGCTTGGCCTACCAGCGCGAACACGCCTGCCTCGGCGATCAGCAGGTTGCTGTCTTCGCCGTTGAGCGCGGTAGCGTTGAGCGGGTAGGCGTTAAGCAGCATGGTTCACGCCTTTAGGTAATGGTCAGCACACCGTTGGTCTGGTCGAGGTCAACAGTGAAGGTTTCGCCAACCTGCAGGGTGATGGACGAGCCATAGTCCCAGTAGCCGATGAGCGGATCGGCCGGGCTGGTTGGCGTGTCATTGTAGAGCACGGCATAACGGAACGGACCGATGGTGCCGCCGGATGCAGACCATGTGGCCGGGTCGCCGAGCGTGAGCTTGTACACGCCGCCAGTCTGGGCAGAACCGGTCACGGCAGCTGCATTGCCGCCGGAGGTGTAGCCGTTGCCTGCCGCGATCTCGCCGATGTCGGCGCGGACGGTATGGGCGGCCACGTCCGGCGCG
Source organism: Fluviicoccus sp. (assembly GCA_036279775.1). Lineage (GTDB taxonomy): Bacteria > Pseudomonadota > Gammaproteobacteria > Pseudomonadales > Moraxellaceae > Fluviicoccus. Next base: position 17,967 of record DASUIM010000508.1, read on the forward strand.
GTGTTGGTCAGCGCGATCTTCAGGGTATCTGCGCCGAGGTTATGTACCTTCTCGGCCAGATTCTCCACAAAGCAGTTGTATTTGACGAAGGACGCCATAGTGCTCTCCGGTTAAAGAAACGATGCTCGGGTCCGCACGGGGGCGCGCTGCTGGCCGGTGATCCCTGCAGTCGATTTGCCATCCAGCTTCCCCTGGAAGGACTGGCCGAAGACGGCGCCCATCTCCGGGTTGGTGAATGACTGGTTCGGGATCAGCAGGATGCGCGCGAGAGCGCCCCATGCGATTGTTTCGCGGTGCTGGTCAGCCAGGAAATCCGGCAGCTGGTCGCAAGTCTGCGACGGCTTCAGGATCAGCGACACACGCACGGTTCCGGCGCCGTATGGCGCCAGCAGCATAGTGTTGGGTTCGGTCTGGGTGACATAGGCAGGCTGGCCGGTCGGCTTGTCATCGCTCGAGCGCCAGTTCGGCAGCAGCATGTCGAGCTGGCTGGCCGTTACCTTGCGCAGCTCATGCCCATCGAACCATACCTTTTCGATCTCATGGATCACGGAGCCGGCCGGCGACAGCAGGCCCTCGCAGTCGTCGCTGTTGACAGCCCACTCGTCGGTGTACTGCCACATGCGCGTGCGCTCGCAGAACTCGATAGCAGCCTGCCGGATGGCAAAGTATGCGGTCGGGTCGGCCACGCCCGGTGCGTATGGGCGGATGCCAGGCAGGAAGTCGTCCAGCTCTTTCATACGCTAGTCTCCGGCCGGTTCGGCGAAATCACGATCTGGTTCTGGTTCTTGATGCCGAGCGCGGCCTCGAATGCCTGGTAGAAGGCAGTCGCCACAGCTGCGTTGCTGAACTCGCTGTCCTTGCTGTTGCAGCGGTAGCAAACGTAGTTGACCACGGCCTCGAGGTATTCGGAGCCGATGCCGAGAGTGTCGGTCAGGTCGTTGATCTCGTCCGGCAGTGCCGCGTCCAGGATTTCCACCTTGGTGCCGGCGATGGCGGGCGGGTACACATAGAAGACGGTCGGAACACGGTCGTCGTAGGTGTACTGCTTGATCTTCGAAACCGGCGTCATCTCATGCCAGTTCGGGTCGATGTCATCGATCTGCTGGCGGTCACTGCGCCGGATGGGGGCGCCAGGCGTTGCCCCATCGGCGCCCATGTTGCGCACCACGTCCAGCAGGGTCGAAGACTCGTCAGGGATGGTCTGATATGTGCCTTGGGCGAGCGAGTGAACCGTGCGACGAGCAAAGGCGGCGGGCCGGCGCGACAGGATTGCGCCCATGGCCTCATTGGCCCAGCGCACGCGCTCCTCTTCCGGCCAGCGATCCCGGTCGGGGTCGATCAGCAGATCGCTGACACGCTCGTCTACCGCCTGCATCGTCAGTTGCATGGGTTACTCCGCCAGCTTGGCCTTGATGGAGGCGGCCTTCATGGACGGATGCGGCGCGCGGCCGAACTTCGCCTTGTACTCTTCGCGCAGGGCGGCCAGCTCTTCGGCGTTGTCCACGGTGCCATCGCCGTTGGTGTCGGCGGCCAGTTGGTCCAGCTGTTCATCGATCAGATCGTGGCGGCCGTCATCGGACAGCTCGTTCCACTCCTCGGCGGACATGCCGGAATTGGCCTGCGCCATGGCGACCACATCGCCCAGCGCGTAAGTCTTGCCGTTGATCTCGTAGGAGGTCGAATGCACGCTGCTGCCCAGCAGGGTAACGGGCTTGTCCTGGCTGGTGTCTTCCTGCGGCGCGGGCTGTTCGGTGCCACGGTAGAGGCGATAGCCTTCCGAGATGGACAGGAAACGGTCCTGATGCGCATCTTTCAGCACGTCGGCAACGTGAGCACCGTCCGGCTGCGGCGCGAAGTGGTACTTGATGCCTTCCAGCTCTACGTGAGTACCGCCTTGCCGGCGCAGTTTGCATTCGATCTTCATGTTTTCTCCTTGGGAATCGACAAAGAGGGGCCGTTAAGCCCCTCTCCGGTTAGGTCAGTTGGTTAGAACTGAACCTGATGGTCTGCCGGTGCCATGAAGCACAGCAGACGGATGCGGCCGGCAGCGGCGGTTGCCGCGTCAGCTACAACCTTCACGCCGATGGAGCGGTCGCTCTCGGTCGGTTTGACCTTGAAGCCGCTCGCCAGCGACATGCGGGTCGCGGTGCCGCCTTGGGCTGCGGTGGATGCCGAGAAGAACTCGGCGCCGATGGTGCGGTCGCTGATGGCATCGCCCGGAGTACCGGACAGCAGGCCAACGTCCAGGGTGATCGCCGGGGTGCCGGTATCCAGATCGTCGGGGATCAGGATCATATCCACGACGGTGTGGTAGGCCGGCAGGATGCCCACGTCGAACATGTTGCCAGCGTCGATCTGGGCGGCGGTCACGTCGATGAAATACTCGTTGACGACAACATCGCCAGCGCAATCGCCGGTCACGTAGCCAAGAGTGCTGGCAGAGAACGGGGATACTTTGGTAACAGCAGTCATGTCTTAACTCCTTGAAGGGTTGGCACGCGGTCAGCCGGCCGGAGCCGGCTTTCCAGCGATTAAGCCGCGTTCGGGTCTTTGGCGTAGGTGTCGATGGAGATCACACCGAAGTCGCGGCCGTTGAAGCGCGTCTTCTTGATGCCACCGAGGAAACCAGAGGCCACGGTCGGCTCGTTGCCGTAGTCCTTGGTGTTTTCTTCCCAGCTGTAGCGCAGGCCGCCGGAGGTGCCGTAGGCCACAACAGCAGCCTGACGGCCCATGAACAGCGCGCGGGCTGCCGGCAGGTTGGCGCCTGCACCGTAGTCGCTGAAGCGGATCGCGCTGCGGTGCTTGTGCAGCACGGTGTTGTTAATCATACCCAGACCACCCTTGAAGATCGGGTTGTTGCGACCTTCGGCGGCGGCGGCGGCCTTCTGGATGTCGATCCAGCCACCAGCGTCAGAGGTGCGCAGGCTGTATTCCTGGTCCGGGGACATCACGCACACATACTGCTCTTCGCTGCCGTTGCTCACCGGAACCATGTTGGCGGTTTCCGGGTTGCGGGCCTGCATCATCAGGGCCTTGTTCACGGCGCGCTCGATGACGTTGCGGGTCATGATGTCGGCCGCTTCCAGAGTGGCCTTGGACACGGCATCACCGCCGTACAGCAGGTGGTCGGAGTCCGGGGCCTGCAGCGGGTTGTTGGCGAAGCCAGTGAAAGCTGTGCTTTCGATGAAGTCCTCGTTGATGCCACGGGCGCCGGACAGGTAGATGAAGAAGAACTCGTCCACCAGACGGGCGAAGTAGTCGCCCAGACGGCCCTTGGCGACCAGACGCATATCGTGCGAGGTGCGCTTGCGGCTCATCTTGCCACCGGCAGACACGGCATGGCGCACCTGGTCGATGATTACTTCGTCGGTGTAGAACTTGAGGCTTTCTTCCTTGCCTTCCAGACGGGCGTCGCCGTAGGTCGGCTTGTTGCGCATCTGTACGCACAGGTCGAAGCTGATGCGGTCACCGGCATCCGATTCCAGCTCGGTCTTGCGCTGGATGATGCTGTTGTCGTCGGTGCCGATGAAGCGGTTTTCGAAGTAAGACTTCTTGCGGGTATCGACGGCCAGGTTCGCAGACCATTTCTTCTGCGCTTTCGGGTCGCCGAACGGTACGGAGGTAGTAGCCATAGGAGTGTGTCCTCTTTGTCAGGTTTGGTAACAAAGTCCGCCACACTCCTGCGTTAGCTGAACTTGGTCGGATTTTGGCAAAGGTGGTTAGGAATTACAACCACCATCTGCCCGAAAAGCTACGATTTGCCAGTGATGCCCATGCTTGCGGCGAGCTGGGCAGTGTTTTGGCGGTTGGTGCGGCTGACTGGTACGCTCTTGTCGGCCTCAATGGTGATCCTGGCGATGTTCCCCAGTTTCTTCTCCATGGTGATGACCGCAACGTCCCCAATGCGGATGCTCTCACCCGGTTTGATGTCGATGCGAAGAAGTGCCAAGTCAGCCGCTCCAGTTGGTTAGTTGAATGCCGCGATGCGCTCGCCGAGCACTTCGGAATAGGCTGACATGGCATTGGCCTGCCGGACCATGCGCAGCTGTTCTTCCGGTGCCAGGCTGGTGAATACCGGATTGCCCTTGATGAAGGCGTCCAGCTTCTGCAGGCGGTCGTCCAGCTCGGTCTTCTCGTCCACCACGCGCTGCTGGTGCGGCTGCAGGCCGGTGGCCGGCGCAGTCTGCTCTGCTGGCTCATAGGTGGCCGCAAAGATGTCCAGCTTGCACGGGTAGATTTCACCCTTCACGCCAGTGATGAGCACGTCGTCCGGCGTCATGTGGTGGGAGCCTTCCAGCGTGGGGATGATGTAGCAGCGGTCATTCTCATGCGTGATCGGATGGCCCTTGTAGGAAAAGCTCCAGGCCATGCCGTTGTGAATGCTGCTCTCGCGGCCTTCCTCACGGCAGACGTTGACGCCATGAGCTACCAGCTCATCCCAAGTGATCGCCTCGACGACGACAGGTTTCTTGCGAAATTTCATCGTGACTCCTTACGAATTCAGGTAGGCGTCCCGCTCGGCCTCGGGCAGCTTCATCAGCGCCTCCTCGTAGGCAATCGGGTCGGAAGTGGAGAGGCGATCCAGCACGGCATACTTGCCGCCCTTGGTATCGTTCAGGTCGGCGGCCGGCACGTTATGCAGGCTCGGCGGCGCGTCAGACTTCGGCGCCGGGGTGGTCTTACCCTTCGGCTTGATCTGCATGCCGGTCGCCTTGGCGATGTTCTCATGCGCCTTCTGCAGGATCGCCTTGCCGGCGGCCATGTCCGTGCGGTTCTTGAACTCGTCGGTCAGGGCCACGCGACGCACCTCGAGGTCGAGCATCTGATACAGCACCGGGTTAGCTTCCGGGTTGTACTGGGTGTTCTCGGCGATGAAGCCGTTAACGGTGGCGTTCCACTCGTTAGCCTGGCGCTGCTGCTCAATCTCGGCGGCCATCTGGGCCTTGTGAACGGCCAGCTCGATCTCGCGTTCCTGCTTGTTTAGCGCATCGATCTGCTGCTGGTACTCCTTCACAGTGATGTCGCCGTCGTCGAACTTCTCCATCAGATCAGCTTTCTGGGTGCTGATCTCCTGCAGCTTGGCCTCGGCATCTGCTGGCGGCTGCACTACCAGAATAGGCGCGTGCTCGGTCGGCGCCGGAGCCGGAGCCGGTTCAGGATCGGCAGGCGGGTCCTGCGGGTCAGCCGGCGGATCAACCGGCTCGGCGGGATCGGCCGGGTCTTCCGGGTCTTCATCCGGGTCCGCTGGCGGGTCTTGCGGGTCGTCAGATTCGGCCGGGTCCTGCGGGTCATCTTGATTACCGTCGATGATGTCATCGTCGGACTCCAGTGCCGCGCGCTCTTCATCGGTCAGGCCGTCGTCGATCTCGGTGTTTGCACCCATTGTTCATTCTCCTTGGATTAGGCGGGAATTGCTGTGGCGGCCCCGCCGGCTGCCGCTTCAGGTTGCACGGGCATCTGCCCGTTTGGCATCTGCATCATACCGTTTGGTGCGATAGGCTGCACTGGCGGAAGCCCTTGGGAGGCGGCGTTGTAGCCCTTCCACCCGGCTTCTGTCAGCAGGTTGTCGGCCACCGCTGCGATGGTCGGCATCTGGATCACCGCCGTGGCGGCCGTCATGGCCGTGCCGGTGGCGGTCATCTTCTCGTTGATGGTCTGTGCCTCGATGCGCTTCGTCTCGGCCTCCTTCTTGGCCGCTTCCGCGTTCTTGCCGCGAACGTCTGCCTCGAACATGGCCTTCTGTGCGGCGGCCTGCTCTGCCTGTGCCTGCTGGCTGGCAAGCTCTTCCGGCGTCAGCTCGGTAGCATCCGGGTCGCGCTGGCCGTTGATCGCACGGATGCGCTTCACGATCTCGTCGCGGTTTGGGATGTCCATGCTGTCTACCACCAAGTCCAGCATCACCAGCGCCACCTGCGGCGGCATCTTGGTCAGCAGCTCGGCCAGCTCGGCCACGGCTGCCTCGCGCATGGTCGCGCGCCACTCGGCCTCGGAGATTACAAAGTCTGCCTTGGTGCGGGTGATGTCGTTTTCCGGCAGGCCATCGTTGATCTGCACGAATTCGGGCGTGCCGCGCTGGTTGGTGATACGGAATTGCTTTTCCTCGGTGGCGAACTGCTCCACCAGCGACAGCTCGATCTCGCCGCGCAGCTGCTCGGCCAGACGCAGGTTATCGAAGAAGCGCGCGGTCGCCAGACTGCCCTGCTCCTGCCGCTTCTGCACGGCCACGCCCGACACTGCATTGGTCGTCCGGCCCAGCAGCTCGTCAGTCACGCCGCCAACCTGCTGGATCATGGCGATGTTGCGGCTGGCAAAGTCGAGGTGTGCCGGCTCGAGGTCGCGGTCGGCGTTGAGTACCAGCTCCTTGCCTTGCCGCTTGATGATGATCGCGTCAGGGCGGGCCACCTCGGCGGCGAAGTCGTCGATGCTCACGCCGTCCGGCAGCGCGCCCTCGTCCATCACCACCTTGTTGGTCGAGATGATGTGCAGGGCCTTCGCCATGCGCTTATTCACGTCGTCCTGGATGTCGCGCAGGCCACGGATCATGCCGTAAGGCAGGCCGTTGCGGCCGTAGCGATAGCCCCAGATCGGGATGAACTTGAACCGGTTGTGCCGGTACGGGCTGGGGCCTTCATACAGCAGATCGCCGGAGGTCATGATGCAGAAGCGGGTTCGCATCATCACCTTCTCGGTCACAGCTGCGCCCAGCTCCACGGCTTCAGCGTGGCGCGGGTCGCTCTCGTCGTAAATCTGGCCGTTGAAGGCGCCGCCCCTGATCTTCTTCACCTTCTCGGGCATGCGATACCATGCCTCGATCAAGCGCACGCGGCGGCGGTTGTGGGTCACCACCACGGACAGGGCGCCTTGATTGTCGCCGCGATCCCATTCGGCCTGATCCATGGCGAGATCACCATCGCCCAGCTCGAAGGAACTGTAGAGCGCGGCATCCACCACAGCAGCCTCAATCTGCGCGGTGCGGGTCGGGAACAGGGCCTTTGCCACGTCCTCGTCCACCCACTTGCTGCGGAACTGGTAGCGCATGTCGCTGCCGTCCAGCTCGGTGCTGGCGCTGTCCCACAGCATGTTGCGCCAGGACTCATAGCGGTCGTAGATCGGTTCGCCGTCGTCCTCGTCCTGTACGCCCACCTCCATCCAGCCGATGCCCACCTTCACGGCGTCCTCGAAGGCGCGCGAACGGTGGAACGGGGTGCGGTTGGTGTCGGAGAGGTACTTCAGGTACTTGGTCTTGCCCTCGGCGGCCTTGGCATCTTCCTTGCCGCGCGGCAGAACCTTGAAGTCAGTGCGCCCGCGCTTCTCGGAGCCGGTCACCCAGTTAACGGACTGCTGGATCACGTTGTAGACGGTCGGAGCCTGGCCGCGCTCCTTCAGCTCGGCGATCTCCTCCTCGGTGTACTGGATGCTGTCGAAGTAGTCCTCGTCCAGCGCCATCTGGTAGCGGTTCTCGCTCTGGCGATCCAGCTCCATGCGGTAGTAGTCCATCAGGCGCCCGTGAAGGGCCTGCATGGGTTCAGCGTCGAGCGGGTTAGCCGGAGGTGCACCCTCTTCTGGCTGGTCAAACTCGAGCCGGTCTTCCGGCGATCCGCGCTTTACGCGCGTCAGGCTGTCATCGTTTAGGTCGAACACTTGGCTTTACCCCTTCAAGCGCCAAAGACGCGGCCCACTTCACCATGCAGGCCACTCCGTACACCACAGCCGACACGGCACCGATCACCGCCATGGGGATCATCAGCGCCCAGTCTGCCGGGCTGTTTACGCTGCGCTCATCCGCGATCTTGCTCATAGTCCAGAACCTCGATCTTTCGCTTCTTGCCGTCGCCCATATCGATGTGCGCCTCGCCTACAACGTGCGCAACGGTTGGGTCAGGTGGCATTGTCACCAGATCACCGAGGTTATCAAGGATCATGTTGGCGATGTTGTGCGCGGCGGTCATGTCCTCGAAGCCGAGATTGTGAGCGAACGTCGCCGCTGCACGGGCCGTGTGTATCGGGTCATTATAGCGAAAGGCTGCAGACAGGGCGATGACGGCCGGCTTGAAGTTTCTGACGCGGTAGCGCGGCACGATCACAAGGCACGGCTCGGTGTCCTCTTGGTCGTCGTTCATCAGCCAGGTGCCGAACAGGATCAGGTCGCCCAGCTCGCGCTTGAAGGCGTAGCGGGACAGGTCAATTGCTGGTTTAGCTTCGATCATTGGTATGGTCCTCGGGTTATGCGGTGCGCCAGCTGCCGGACCGGCGGCGCGTCGTTGGTGCTGCTCCTGCGTAAATCATTCCACCGGCAAGGGCCTGCCCGTGCTGGCGTAGTGCGTCGGCCGCCTCGGAATGGCCACCAGCCTTGTCCGGCTCGTCGCTCCAGCAGCCTTGGCGCTCATTCCACTTCTTGCGGTAGCTCTCGATGTGGATAAGGCCATCTTTGCAGTGCTCTTCATCGAAATAGTAGGTCGGGAAAGCATCGCGCGTCTGGTTGATGCCCCAGTTCACGTCCTGGATTCGCGGCACTGTCTCGAAGCGATGGCCGGGCAGCAGTTCCTCGAGCATCTGCCGTGGCGACTTGTTCGTGCTCTGGCCTTGCCGAACGTGGTCGGCATCGTGCGGCAGGTAATGCTTGCTGAATACGAGCCCCAGCGAGTTGAGCCACTTCACGGCGGTGCTGTACGGCTCGCCCCACCACTCGCCAAAGCGTATCCACCGGTTCTCCATGCCGACACGCTGCAGCACCCACACGGCCATGCCATCGCTGTTGCCGATGTCCCAGAAGGTCATGCACGGCACGCTGTCCAGCAGCGGCAGGCGGCGGATGCGGCCATCCTTGCGCGCGGCAGTCAGCTGGGTAACGTAGTAGCAGCCCTCGGTGCTCTTCTGGAAAGCCTCTTCCGGCGTGCTCGGGTACTCCTGCCACATGCGCTCCTCGGCGCCGGAGAAGTCAGCGTCACGGGTCGCCACGTACCAGGCGCGCTGCTCGGCATCGATGGTGGTCGCAAGCTTTGCCTCGAGGCTGTCGAAATACTCATGGTCTTTGGCCGTGACGATCACGCCGTCCGGGTCCATGCGGTAGCCCGGCTCCTGGTGCCACGGGAAGAAGTGGAAGCGGTAGTCGCGCTCGGTGAGCGGCTTCTTCTGCTCATGCAGCGCCATGGCCCGCTGCGTCATATCGTAGAACTCGCCCTCTCGGCCTTCGGCGGTGGACTCGATCACCAGCACGCCAGACTTAGGCACGGCCGGGATGGAGCCGGTAACGACTTCCTTCGCCTTGTCAGGGTACTTGGCGCATATCTTGCCGAACTCGGAAATGTGCAGGCGGTGGATCGTGCCGGAGCGCATGGACGTAGCCACGCGGATGGAGCTGTTGTTGTGGGCGAACAGCAGCTCGGTGGCGCTGTCACGCCGTAGGGGCATGGCCTCCCTCAAGGCCGGCGGCAGGTTCTCATAGGCGAACTTCACCTTGTCGCGGAAGATCACCTCGGCCGCCTCGCGGTCTTGGGCGATGATGCCGCAGCGCACGTTGGCATTGAACAGGGCGTGGTCGAGCCAGACGATAGCAATCAGGGTGGTGAAACCCAGCTGACGGGCCTTCAGGATCAGGTTGCGATGCCACAGGCGCTCGATGAAACGCCGCTGCGCACGGTTCGGCTTAAACTGGATAACCAGCCCTTCCTCGTCGTTGTCGCCCTTGATGATGATCTTGTAGAGGTTGGACAGGCGCCACATGGGATCAGCCAGGTTGCGCGCCAGCTCCTCTAGGGCCTTGTCGTCCACGGCTCCCACTTATTCCGCGTCTTTCTTTACCGGCAGGCTTGTACCGCCAACCTGCGTCAGCAGCGCAACGAGCGGGTTCTCAGGGTCGCCCTGCAGCTTCACCTTGTCCTGGTTCCAGCCCATCATGCGGGCGATGCTGTCGAGTGCCGCCTTCTTGTCGTGCCACTTGATCTTTTGGGTCACGCCGATGGCCGGCGAGTCCTCGCCCATCTTGATCTCGTCCACCTCGAAGCCCTGCAGCGCGGCGGCCGTGTCAGCGTCCATGTCCGGCACCTTCTTCAGCGTGCCGTCCTCGTTGTAGAACCTGCGCGGGTCCAGGAATGCCAGCTTGGCGTACTCCTCGAGCACGCGCTCACGGGTGATTTCCAGCTTGTTCGCGGTCTTTTGGCGGGCCTCTTCGATGGCCTGCTGGATTTCAGGTTTTTTCAGGAGGTCGAATGCCTGCGATCCTGCCGTCTTTGGGCTGTAGCCGGCACGGATTGCCGCCTGAGTGGCGTTGAGGTCAACCAGGTATTCGTCAATGAAACGCTGTTGCTTGTGGTTAAGCGTTTCTTGATTCGCCGGCTTACGAGTCTTCGCTCTCGTACTTTTGGCTGAGGCGGCTTCCGGCTTCCCGCTGTCAGGTTGCGACTTCCGCGTCGTCACGTCGTGTTTCCTTGTCAATCTGCGGCTTTGCAGGGTCGTGCCGCAGTTTTGTGCATTGCGAAAAGACAAGCTTCGCGGTACAGCGAATCTTGTTGCATCTGGTTCTATCAACGAACCGATGTTATCACTATCACACCATAGGCAACAGGAACAGGCGGGGGCTATTGAATGTCATTCACCGAGAGAATCCGATCACATGGCCAGGGTGGGATGATCCCCGAGGATTCCATCTCCCTGACGCATGGGATCAGGTACGTCGTGCGCCACATGGGCAACGGCGTGCACCGCATTCTCTCCAGTGAGATGGTCCCCTTGGAAGAACTCAGGGCCGAGGCGAAAACCGGCGGTCGTTACCAGGTTCCCTTTCCGCCCCCCAGTTGGATGCGCGACATCGGAGTCGCTGCCCTCGAGGCCATCGGCATCGAGCCTTCCCCGATCCAACGTAACCGAGTCACGGTCGAGGCTTTCATCCGCCCCATAGACGACGCCACCATCGAGGTGATCGGGTGGCGCGTTGGTTTGATTGGCGGAAGCGGTGGGATTCGAACCCACGGAACTGGGTGAGAGTTCGCCGGATTTCAAATCCGATGCAATCGGCCACTCTGCCACGCTTCCATACCCAAATTATAACCTAACCTCCTCATCCGCAAGGAACATTCGGCAACTTTCCACCGCGTTGCCGGGTTTGAATGTCGGGGCCATACTGTAATCGACCGGCAGCCAGCGTTCCGGCTGGCCGGTGTCTACGTGGCGCCCGCATTTCTCCTTGATCGGACAGAAGCGGCCTTCGCACCGCTGCTCCCTAGCCTGGTTCATATCCCACTCCCCCATGGCCGCGCCCAGATGGGCAGTTTCATCAGCAGCGGCTTGCCGGCCTTGTAGCCGTAGTGGACGTAGCCGTTTGCCTGCGCCCAGGTCTGCCAGCAGATGATGCTGCGTGCGGTGTTGGTCATGCCATCCTCCCCAGCGTGTAGCTGATCAGTCCCACGGCGAGGATTAATGCCAACACCTTGGCAAGAAAGATCAGCGCCTCTGCACCTATCTGCTCGTCGTGCCATGTGCTTCTGTTGTCCCCGCAGTAGTGGCAATGGGTTTCCCCCTTCCGCCAAGCATGGCCACAGCCACGGCATGTCAGTATCTTCATGCTCTCCCCTTGTATCCGTGTGTCCGGCGCCGGCTATCCCGTGCGTCCCTCCGGTGGCACGCGACACACGATCTGTTGCCAGTGTAGCGCAGCGTGCCGCCACAATGGCCGCATGCCGTGGCGCTGGTGAAAGTTGGCTGCCCCGCCTCCCTTGCGGCCAACCATGCCGCGTCTTTGCTGACGCGCTTCCCCCGTGGCTTGGGGGTGGTGCTGTTCACGTCCATCATGCGCCCCCTTCCAGCAGCAGGGCAGGAACCAGCACCACAGGGCCAATCTTGTGGGCTACCAGGCAGCGCATTGCCGCAACCAGCGCCAGGGACTCGTGCCAGCCGAATGCACGCTTTCCGGTTACACCCGCCTCCCATGTGCAGGCATGCCAGTAGCCGGCCTCGCTCCAGCCATGTAACGGGCCGCCGTTGCGGTGCACGCGCGCCTTCGGCGACTGGATGCTGATGCTGTACTTGTCCAGCAGCGGGCCGCCATCGTTCCAGCTGCGGGAAGGGCTGGGCGTCCAGCCAAGCACCGTCGTCTTACCGTTCTCGTCCTCGCGCTCCCAGCGCATCTCGATGCGGTAGTCGTGCCGATAGCCCAGCTGAGTGATGCCCGTGCACTGCCAGCCATCGGCAACCATTGCCGCCCAATCCAGCGCGTAGCCTTCCAGCTCGGCGGTCTTCACTTCGATCATGTCGGCCATCACACGCCCTCCGGCTTCGGCGCTGCGGACAGCAGGGAAATGATGCGATCTCGCAGTTCGTGGTCTTCTGGACCAAGCGCGGACTTTGCTTCAAGTAGCAGTGAGACCGCGCGCTTAAGAGCAGAGAAAACAACCTGGGCTTCCTGTATCGATGCAAGCGCAGTAGCCATGTCTTTATGCAAACCATCCGGCACGGCCACCGGCTGGGCGCTGGCGGGCTGCTGGGCGAATACGGGCTGCGTCGCGTAACGATCAAGGTGCGGGTACAGGAACGCGCACACCCCATCTTTCATTGCTGGCAATTCTTCCGGCGCAACATACCCAATCGGCTCGGCCTGCCGCTCCACCGGCTGCGCTGCCTCGGCGGCGGCGATGGCGGCGCGGTACACGTCAGCGGCGCGGCGGAAATGAGCTGGCACTGCTGCCGTGCTGAAATGCAATGGCGCATTCCCGCCGTTCCACGTTTCATGTGCTTTGGCGAACGGTTCCAGCGCCGCCAGCAGCTGCTGGTTCACCGGCTCCGGCTGGGTGGCAGCGATGGCGGTACGCGGCACGAGCGGAACAAGCACCGCGCCCCCAACCTCGCCCATCTCTGTCGGTTCAAACCTGCTGACGCGCCACACTTCTCCATCTCGCAACACAGCCCAAGCCACCGGCTGCTGTGTGTTCTGTTGCTTCACCAGCTCAGTCAGCAGCGCGTCGGCCTGCTTGGCGATCTCCACGATGGGCTTGTCGGTCATCCCGTCCTGGGCGAAGAAACTCAGGCGGGTCAGTAGGTCCTTGATCCTGGCATCCATATGCCTCCCTTCATGCCGCGTCGGCGGCTTGTTGCTTCTTGTCCATGGCGGCCTTCACCTTCAGGATCGTGCGCAGGGTGCGCCCCAGCTCCTCACCGTGCTTGCGGATAAGCGCGATGGTGGTCGGGAATGGCTTCGTCATGTCGTTGATGAGCGTGTACACGATGGCCGCCACCGTCCGGGCGGATGTCGATACCTGCTCCTCGGTCAGGCCGGACCGTTCGGCGATCTCCGGGACCTTGCCGCCGTCCATCACCTCGAGCGCAACCTGGTAGCACTCCGGCTCGAGGCTATCGAACTGTTCGTGGATCTTCTCCACCAGGATTTCGCGGCTGCTGGAGTTGGCCGACTGGTACACACCGAGCGGGATTTCCGGCAGCACGGCGCGTAGCCCCTCCAGCATCGGCTCGATACGCACGGCCAGATGGTCCGGGATCGGGTCGCGGTCGTCGCTGTCGTAATACTCCTGCAGGGCGTTGCGGGCCTCGTCGCACATGGCTTCGAAGTTCGGCATGTGCATGCCGTAGGCGATGCCCTTGCTTACACGGTAGAAGTGGCCCAGCAGGTTGAAGGCGCCGGGCGAATAGTCGCGGCGGGCCTCATCCCATGCGCTGTTCATGGATACCAGCACATGTATCTGCTCCATCTCGCTCAGGCGCCGGCTGTCGGAGTTCCACAGCACATCTGCCAGCACGCTCATATGGCTGCCACCGGTCACGCGGCGCGGGGTGTACTTCTTGCGGGGCTTCTTGCTCTTGCTCATTTCAGGCTTCCTTGCCAGCTCTGGCCGGTCTGCTCGCGGTACTCGCGGCGGGCTTGGGCTTCGCGGCGTTTCTGTCTCTGCTGTTCTGTCAGGGTGCTCTCGCGCTTGCTCACGGGCTTATCCACCAGGCTGGAGATGTGGGCGCCGATAGCGTGCTGGATGTAGTCGTGGCGCATCTGGGTGTTCTCGCGGGCGCTCATGCCTTGCCACCCTTCCGCTGCTGGCACACCTCGATGACACGCTCGCACTGGTCCTCGTCAAACCAGCCGATGTGGCACTCGCCCACCGGGATACCCAGCTTCCCGGCCAGCCAGGCATACGCCTCGGATCGGGTCATCTGCCGGCTCTGCCAGATCGGGTTGAATTCCGCCTTGGCCTCCTTACGGGCCTCGCGCATCTCGAAGGTTGCCAGCGTGCCGAGCGGGATGTTGGTGAACGGGTGAACACCGACGTAAGAGTTGCAGTCATCGTCGGTGCAACGGTATGCCCACGGCCAGTCCCCATACTCGCGGCCGTAAATCTTGGCATTGCTGCACAGCTCCACCTCGCTGCCGCAATGAGGGCAGGTGGTGGGAGCCGGCAGCGCGCCCTTCACGCGGGCGGTGGCCTTGCGCGACGGGTTCCATGGGGTTTTCTCAGGTTTCATCACGCCAACCTTGGCGAAGGCTTCTTGCATTGCGGTGCTCATGCTTCACTCCCGAATTCGCTGCGGTGATTCTTCTCAGAGTTGACCATTGCGGCCGCCATTCGCCACGCTGCGTCTGCCACGTCGTAAAAGTTCATGTGGTGGATGTAATCAACACCGCCGGCCTGTATGGATGCGTTGATGATTGCGTTCATGGCAGCCATGGCGAACAAGGCGGCCTGCGGCTGGCTTTCCGTCGTGGCATCTGCCTTTTCGGTTCGCTTGCAGCGATGCGGCGTGCCGTCTTTGTTGTACGGCTTGCGATTGCTGAACGTGATCGGCTGCTGACAGAACTTGCACACATAGCCACGCGAACCCGGCAGGTACCAAGAAACGTCGTGATAGTCCTCTGCGCTCATGCCTCCACCCCCATGCTATCCAGTCGTGCCTTCAGCTTGGCGATTGTTACCCGGCACTCTGCTGCCTTGCGGTCGCGCCATGCGTCGATCTCGGCCAGGCGGACGCCGTACTGCAGTTGTTCGCGGCGCCTGGCTCGGGTGGCGCGGTCTGCCAGACCTTCCAACAGGCGCTGCTCGCGCTCCAGGTCGCGCTGTACGACGCGAACGGCTCGGCGGTGCATCCACGCACGGAAGCGGTCAGAAATCGTCGCCTTGCCCGGTTCCTGCGCCTCCGGCGGGTATGCAGGCTTGTCCAGCTCATCAATGATTGCAGTCATGGTCATTCCTCGGTGATTTTTTGCGATACCGGGCTGATTGCCCACTGCAGCCGCCTGTCACGCGGCTGGGGTGGTGGTCAGTTTCCGGTATCCAGCCCGCCCATGGTGGCGATCAGATCGGTAACCAGCTCGCCCAGCTCCTCGGCCATCAGCAGGAAGGTGGCCTCGAACAGGGTTGCCATGTCGTCGCCGGCCTGCGCGGCCTCCTCCTGCAGCACGTCCAGGAACTGCAGGCGCTTCAGCTGCAGCTGGTCGGTCAGCACAAAGCGGATGCGCTCGCGGTAGATCAGGCCCAGCTCGGTAACCTGCTTGCCAGTGGCGATGTGCTGGCGGATTTCCTCGGCGGTCAGGTCGGCGCGGCTTACCTTCACCTTGGCGCCGTTCTCGCTGCCGTCCTTCAGGGTGGCGTCGCTGTCCAGCTCGAAACCGTTGGCAGCTTCGCCTGCGGCCAACCAGTCAGTCATCAGCGCGTGCGGTGCGATCTTGGTGCGCGGGATAGCGCACGGGAACGGCGGCAGGGCCTCGCGCAGCTCGGATACCAGCCGTTCAGCCTTCGTCGCGGTGGCGCTGTCCACCAGCAGGAAGCCGCGCGCCTGGTCGAGATAGGCGTGAGTGTGTGCGGCACGGGTGAAGGCACGCGGAAGCAGGTCGTCGGTGATCTGCTCTTTCAGCGACAGCCGCTCCTTGCGGCCAACCTTGCGCATTTCCTGCGCTTCGATCTGTGCGACCTTCTTGTCCGTCGCCTCGCGGATCACACCAGCCGGCAGCACCTTGTCGTCGCGGCGCTGGCACACAAGGGCATGGGCGCCCATGGTGAACACCGGCAGTTCCAGATGGGCAGCGGACTTAACCCAGCCCTGGCTGAACCAGTCCAGCCCGGCCGGCTCGTTGAACGGGCGCTTTTCCAGCTGTTCCGCCAGTGCAGCGGTATCCACTGGCTCGCCCAGCACGAAAATGGAGAGTTGCTTAAACCACATGGGACACTTCCCTTCTTATCGTTGGCCGGCGCGTGGCCGGCGGTCGGTTACTTTTCGCCGAAGGCTTCTGCGGCGGTGGCGAATACGGAGGACTCAGGCCACCAGTTACTGTCGCCAACGTAATACTTAGCTTCCACGGGCTTATCGCTGTTTACCACCACTTCCCAGTGCTGGATTTTGGCCTTCTTCACACTGCCGTTGCCTTGGCGGACGTATACATCCTGTCCCTTGGCAAACTGCGGCTTGATGATTTCCTTGATGTTGATTTCCATGGTCGTTTCCTCTGGATTGCCCGGCCGGAGCCGGGTGGGGGTCATCAGATGTGGCAGTCAACCACCGTAATCGGGGTGTCGTCCGGCAGGCTGTCCAGCAGCTCGTTCACCTTGCGGTTCCAGTCGGATTGCGAATCCTTGTCGTCGCTCATGCCGAACCAGCCCATTTCACCCTTGGCGATCCACTCGCCATCTTTCACGACCGCATACAGCACGGTGGCGCGGTCGCGGGCCTGTTGGATGTATTCGTCGCGGGGTGTCAGGTACTCGTCAACGCCATCCCACGGATTGTCGAATGCCTTGCTCACTGCATCCTTGACGGGCTGGGCGTGGTAGGTGGTTCTGGCCGCCTCGATGTCTCCCGGATGGAGAACGTCGCGTACATGCACCCAGGCGTCCCAACGGGAGTCTTCTGCGAAACCTGCGGCAACCTTCGCGTCTTTTGCCTTGTCCCAACGCTCTGCCGCCTTGACGCCGGCATCGTTGCGCATCCCGTCGAAGTCGATGTCCTTCTTCAGGGCCTGGTCTGCGCGATCCGGGCCACGCGCTGCGCACGAACCCAGCAGGCCCGGGCTGCCAACTTCACCTACCGAACCCGGCTTCAGCTTGAGGAAGCCAGACCAGCGGCCACCTACCTGCCACCAGTCCCATTTCTTGTTCGGGTTGGTGCGGCGTACTGCCTTGATAAGCTGGCCGTCCTGTACGATGGCGTAGCCCCACTTGTGCGGGCAGTCGTCGCCGTCCTTCTGCACCTCGCTCTCGTTAGCGACGATGGTTTTTTCCAGGCCGTAGTATTCCAGCGCCTCGACAAGTGTGTCCGGCTCGTCACCGGTCATCTGCTCGCGCACGTCATCGGTAATATCCACGTCCTGCACATACTGGTCGTTGCAACCAGTGCATTCGAATTCGTGGTATGGGGCCAGTTGTTGCTCGACGTTCTCGCCGATTACCAGCACTGCGAAATGGCTCATGGGATACTTCCCTTCTTGGTTATTGGCCGGACGTTGCCGGCGGTCCTCGGATGTCGTTATTGTGGCGCGCGTGGCGCCCGGGTAGGTTGGTTAGTGGGCAATGCCGTGCGGGTTCTGTTCGGCGATGGCCTTATTCAGCTGTTCGCGCTTTTCTGCGGCATTGATGACTGCCATTGCGAAGTCCGGGCCAAGGTGGCCGAGCTTGTCTACGGCAACGATGTGCGGAGCGAAGCCGTTTTTCTCGCTGTCGTGGTAGCAGGCGCCAAAGAGCTGGCTGTGTTCCTCGCCTTCTTCCTCCACGCAGGTGAGCGTTACGAAGTTGATGTTGCCTTCGTCGGCAAGCTCAACCAGCTTGTCGATCAACGGCTGCATGTGCTTCTCAAAAAACTCGGCCTTGGTGCTCATTCTTGTTTCCTCGGGTTGTTGGCCGCGAATCCGCGCGGCGTCGGTGTAACCATCCACTGCAGCCCAGCACGCCGGGCTGCGATTGATGGTCAGTAGAACTGTGGATGCAACTTCTTCACGTTGCGAACAATCTTGCGCTGCAGCCTGCCGCTGGAAAGGACTTTACCCAGCTGCACGATGCTTATTCTGGCGTTGGTAGCGTCTTCATCCGTCGTTTGCTCCACGTTGCAGATCAATCCGATGCAGCTGCGCAGGTAGCGGCGCACTTTTCTGGCGTCCACTCGGCGGATATACGAATTGCGGTGCAGGTTCTTTGTCACTGTAGATTGCTTCATGGCTGGTGTCCTTTTGTGTTCTGGTTAGATGAAGTAGCCGATCAGCAGGCCCAGCAGCGCGCCGGCAATGCAGGCCTCGATTACGTCGCGGGTGGTGGTCTGGGCTTTCATGCTGTTGCTCCGTCATTGCGTTGTTGATGGTGCAATTATGGGTATGCTTGTGCGCTTGGTGAAATTGTATTTCACAATCAATTATTGATTGTCTTTCAAATTATCTATCGCGCATCACACGCCGGCTTTGCGGAAGTCCGGCCAGTCAAACGACACGACAAGCCCGTTCTCATGGAAGCGGCTCGATACCCGGTCGCCGATATATTCCGCCAGCTGGTCGCGCAGCTTGTTGCTGATTACCAGCATGGGCCGCTCGTCGTTGTACCGGCGGTTGATTACCTCCATCAGCAACAGGCGATCGTTGTCGCTGCCGCGCATCTGGTCGATCTCATCCAGGATCAGCAGGTCGTACTCGGTGAACTTCTGGATTTCGCCAGCCTCTGTCTTTCCCTCCTGGCTGTAGGCTGCCTTGATCTCCCCCAGCATCTGCATGGCCGTGACGTACCGGACAGACATCAGCGCGCGCTCTATCAGGCGTTCGCCCAGCTCGCAGGCCATCAGTGTCTTGCCGGTGCCTGGCTCGCCTACCAGCATCAGCACGCGCCAGCCGCCACTATTGCCGGCTTCCACCACGGCATCGAAGAACGTCTTCGCCAAGCCGCGCGCCTGCCTGTGCTGTTCGTTGTGCGCCTTGAAGCTCTTGCCTTGGTACTTGTGCGGGATGCGGGCGATCTTGTGCAGCAGCTCGCGCCGGTCGTCCTCCCATTTCTTCCTGGCCTCGGCGCGGGATTTCTCCTCCATGCAGACCGGGCAGTACCAGTCGTGGCCCTTGCGCACCTTCACCGTCTGCGGGCCGTGCTGCTCGCAATCGCCGTCGATGTCCTCGAACAGGTGGCTGAAGTCCGGCAGGCTGCCGGCAATGTGTTTCAGGTCGCTCATAGTCAGAAAGGCCCGTCGTGAGGTTTCACATCAAGCAGCGCGATCTGGCGCTGCATGGTCTGGTTGTCGGCAGTTCTGTCGTAGTGGGCGCGGTGGCGGTCATCGCGCGGCGCCTGGCTTCCACCAGCCTTCGGCTCGAACAGACCTTGCCAGCCGTTGCTGATACTCGTCCGGATGATGTCCGCAGCAGAGTGGCCGGCAGCCGCCCATGCCTCCAGCTTGCCAACCTGGGCGAGCATGGTCTGCTCGGAAACGGTCACCTTCCGGTTACGGCGATAGGCGATCCACTCTGCCCATGCGTCTGCAGGAATGCAGTCAGGCAGAGCGATCTTCAGCGGGTCAAACCGTGCCGGCTTGCCCGGCGCCTTATCTACTACGTCAGTAGTAGTATTGGTTTTGGTATTGGTATTGGGAGCATTGCCATCGCATCCATTTTCGATGCGTTCGCATCCATTTTCCGATGCGTTCGCATTGCCATCGCTTTGCGTTCGCTCTGCATCGGCATTGCGCCAGCGTGCCTTTGCGGATTGCGATGCCTTCTCTCGCTTGGATGCGAGCGTATGGATCACGTCATCGCAGCGGGAGTTGCGCCAACCTTCTGGCGTCTCCTCGAAGAACTCATCGAGGATGGTATCGACTGCCTCACGCTGCTCCTGGGTAGCAGCACGGGCAAGTCGGTACACCTGCCGGCGCTCGAGCGGCAGCGGCTCCTCGCGGGTGTAATAGGCGTCGATGAGGCGACGGTAGGCCATGTCCTCGTCCCAGCTCAAATGCTGGGTGGCGCTGGCGTAGTCGCCAATATGGAATGGGTAGTAGTTCATTTCGCCACCTGCCAGGTGGAAGTTGTTGAGAAATCCGTTCCATAATCTTGGAACAGGTCGAGCGTTTCCGGCTCGCGGCAGCGCTGGCCGGCGGGCTTCGGCGCGATGAAGCGCACGCTGCTGCCCTTCGGTAGCTTTCCCTTGAGGAGGCCAGCCCGGGCGGCGCACTTCGGGCCGACAGCCATGTTGCCGATCATGGCGTATGGCACGGTCGGCCGGCCGCATAACGCGCACTTGGCTTTAATCACTTTCGCTCCTTCCGAACGCAAAAACGCCTTTGGGCTGCTGTGGTGAGAATGCCGGCCGCCCCGGAGAACGAAGGGCGACAAGCAACACAGCAGGCCAAAGGCGTCTGCTGTTCTCCTATCTCCTCGATGCCGCTGGTTCTCACGCCAGCGATACCGAGGCCCTGATTCGTCAGGGACAGGCGCATTGTACCTGATCCCTAACCGGCTGGTGTTGAAATCGAACCACTGCAGGCAAGCATAGTGCGGCCAGCCTGCAGGTAGGCCATGATCTCGTTGCGCGCGTCCGTCCAGGACCAGCAGTAGCAGACGAGCCAGCCCTCGTCGGCGATCAGATCACCGTATTCCACCTGCTCCGGGGTCGGCTTGTTCCGGCCTGCCTTCATCTCGATGGACAGGCCGGCGTAGCCACCACGGGCCACCGGCAGGCGAACGTCGTGCTCTCCCTTCAGCATCCCGGCGGCCTTCGCCTTGCCGGCCTGTGCCTTGGACAGCTTCACGCCGTTCAGGCTGCAGGACAGCAGGCGCAGCTCGGGATACTTGCGCACCACGGCCGGGCAGCGCGCCCACGAAAACAGCGCGGCTTGCTCGTTGAACTCATGATCCACGCGCGGCTTGCGCTTGCCTGGTAGCGGTGCTGGCCGTGTGGTTTTCGGCATGTAAGCGGGCATAGTGATCCTTCAAAGCAGTCCGACCTTGCCGGCACGCACCAGCGCGCGCAGGGTCAGGACGATGGCGCGATCCATGGCCGCGCGGCGCTCGTCGCGGGTCAGGTTCTTGCCGTTGTCGATTTCGTGGTGGCACTCCGGGCATAGGGCGGCCGTCAGGCAGTCGTCTACCTTCTGGCTCTTGGCCTTGTCCTCGTTCCGGTGCGCGACCTGCACACCATACCGGCCACACAGCACGCAGGTTTCCAGCTCGGCCACCGCCTTCATCCAGGCAGCAGAGCGGTACACGGTCGGCGGGCGCTTTCCCGTTCCGCCAGTGTCGCCAGCGCAGCGCGGCACGATCTTGCTCGGGCGGGCTGTCTTGCTCATCGGTGATACCTCGAGTCGATGAATCGCACGCCCAGCTCGGTCGCGGCGTAGGCTTCCACCTTCTGCAGGTAGTCGGAGAACTCGGCCACCTTCATCTCGGTAGTGGACTTGCGCCGGATGTGGATCGTGCCATCCGGCAGCGGTATCTCGATCTTCTCAGCGTACAGGCCAGCAAAATACTCGTGCCAAACGTCCTTGCTGTACTGCCGGCCTTCTACCCAAGCCTGATCGGCGATCTGCTCCAGTAAAAATGCCCAGTAGTACGCATTCGCCTCGCTGCTGCGCTTCCTGTCCGAGCTGGTCAGGATGATACGGAGCGGGTTGCCGTTGTCGTTGAATGCCTTTGCGTTCGCCCGAACGATGGTCTTGAAAGCCTGCCACGCGGCAGGCCCGTTCAGGACGAACTCTTTGTATAAGCTCGCCATGTTATGACATCAGAATGGAATATCATCGTCGAGATCATCCATTCGCGGCTGCGGCTTCGGCTCCTGACGACGAGGCGGCGCCGGCTCGCGGCCAGTCTGGCGGGCATACTCGTTCGCGCCGTTGCCCTGGCGCTGCTGCTGCTGGCCTTGCTGCTGCTCACCGCTATTGTTGCCGCCAAGCAGCTCGATCTCGCTGATCCGCGCAACGATCTTGGTGCCGGTGGTCTGGTCCTGCCGGCGGAAAGTCTCGAGGTGCACATCGGACAGGATCACATAGACGGCATCGCCCTTGTGCAAGTACGGCTCCAGTGCCTCGGCACGCTTGCCCCACAGCGCGCAGTCATACCATTGCGTCGGGCGCCGGCCGTCGTCGCCTTTCTGGCCGTAGTTGCAGGCCAGCGACAGGCCGAGTACCGGCGTGCCGTCCTGGGTGTAACGAAGCGTCGGCTCATTGCCGATGCGGAAAACGCCTACCATTTGAGCCATTGCTCATCTCCTTGGGTGAAATCCCGCCGTAGCGGTCAAATGTCTTTCAGCAGGTTGCTGGCCGCTTCCAGGTGGCGGGCTGCCTCTTGCAGTCTTTCCGCCTTTTGCTCCGCGCCGTTGCTGTGCTGCAGCGCGCCGAGCGTCTTCAGCTCGTCGGCGCCTTCAGGCGTGGATGCGTCGATGTCGATGCCGGCCACGTAGATGGCGAACAGCAGGATGCGGACATACTTCGGGATCGGCGTGCCTTGCTCGTAGCGCCAGCCGCCGGACTGGGTGATACCAACCCGGCTCCAGAACACGTCTTGCGATTCGTCGCGGCTCTCGCGTAGTGCCTTGGCGGCGGCGCCGTCGATGTCGGCTTCGGTGTGGATTTCCATACAGCTCCTGTTTCGTTGGTTCGATTTCAGCACCAATGGTAGGAATATTGCACTGCCGTTGTCAACATGATGGTTGCGTTATTTACCGAGTGGTGCGATGTTGCGACCGCGTAACAGGGTAAAAGCATGGAACTCAACCGACGATTCTTTGACTCGCTGATGGCCGAAAAGAAGCTGTCGCTCAGGGCATTGGCGGCACGTATGGGAATGAACCACAGCCAATTGAGCCTGACATTCAGCGGTGGTCGGAAGCTCCAATTAGACGAGGCCGCACAGCTATCGCAGATATTTGGGTTACCTCTGCATGTGATAGTCGAGAATGCCGGCGTCACTGTGAAACCGCTCGGAGGCAGGCGCGTCAACGTCATCGGAGCCATGCGGGGGGATGGAACCGTCGAGCTGTATGATAAGGGGGTGGTCGAGCGGACTACGGCCCCGGAAGACCTGCCAGACGATGCTGTGGCAATCCAGTGCCGCACAGCTGGGACCGGCCTCGATTGGATGGACGGTTGGGTCCTGTTCTCCAAGCACCACAATGGGATGGAGCCTGCCTATCTTGGGCGGGTCTGCCTTTGCCAAGTAAAGGATGGTCCTGCGGCCGTGTCGATGGTGAAGCGCGGCTACAGGGATGGGACTTGGAATCTGTCAGGCCCCTACCAGCGGGAAAGCGTGGTGCTGGATTGGGCCACCCCAGTGCTGATTACCAGAAACTAGCCTCTCGCATATTCTCCGAAATTGCGCGTTGCCGCTTCCAGGTACGCAGCGTTGGCCTCTTCCGGCGTGTCGAAGCTGCCGATATAGCGCGTCTTGCCATTCACCCCTATGCGAGCCATCCACTTCTTCTTGTCCGGTCGAACGCCTTTAAAGCCAGTCTCAGAGTAACCGTACTTGTTCGCATGGTTCTGTGTAATCGTGGCTGCGCGTAGGTTTTCCCATCGATTATCAGAAGGGTTTGTATTGCGGTGATCGACAAGATGATCCGGCCAGCTGCCGGTCATGATTGCCCAGGCAATGCGGTGAACGTAGTAGAACTTCCCGCTTATCCTCACCTGAACATAGCCGTCTTTTCTGACGCTACCTGCTTTGCTTCCCGCCCTAGCGCGCCCCTTGGATACGCGCCATGTAAGCGAACCCGTAATGGGATCATAGTGAAACAGCTCCTTGAGCCGTGTCGGCGTGATTTCCATGATGACCTTTCATGAAATGACCTGATGGGAGTGGCAGGCGGATGGTCTGTCCGCCGTTCGGTCTGCAGTTCCTAGCCACAGCAACATTGTAGCAGCTTGGTGTTGCCTCATCGCACAAGCTGCGCGCTGCACTTATTTTCATATTTTCCGGTTGCCTTTTCATACCATTGGTGCGATCATCCAACCGTGGCAGACAGATCGCCACGCACCCAATGGAGAGCAACCAATGAACCTGACACGCGAAGTCATCGAGTTTTCGTCCGAAGCCGAATGGCTGGCACTGCGCAAGAATGACATCACCAGCACCGAGGCCGCCGGCCTGTTCGACTCCGGCTCCTACGTGAACAGCCGCACCTTCTACGAGCTGTTCAACATCAAGTCCGGCCTGCTGGAGCCGAAGCCGTTCAAAGACAACGACCGCACGAAGTGGGGCAATCGCCTTGAAGCGGCTATCGCCTACGGCATCGCCGAAGACCTCGGCCTGATTGTCGAGCCGTTCAAGACCTACATGCGCATTGTCGAGCTGCGCATGGGCTCGTCTTTCGACTTCAAGATCGTTGGCCTGGTGGATGGCTTCGAAGGCGACCAATCTGCACGCGATATGTTCAAGGAGCACGGGCCGGGCATCCTCGAGGTGAAGAACGTCGATGCGCTGCAGTTCCGCCGCAACTGGCTGGAAGACGGCGAGAACATCGAAGCTACCGCCCAGATCGAAATGCAGGTGCAGCACCAGCTCGAGGTGGCCGATATGAATTGGTCGCTGATCGCGCCGCTGGTTGGCGGCAACACCCCGAAGATTGTGATCCGACTGCGCGACCGTGAGGCCGGCCAGGCGATCCGCGAGAAGGCCGCCGAACTGTGGCAGCGCGTGGCTGCCGGCAACCCGCCGCCGCCGGACTACACCAAGGACGGCGACACCATCGCCCGCGTGTACGTGAACAATGACGGCACCGAGGTTGATCTGTCCGGTAACTCGCGCCTGATCGCAGTGTGCGCGGCCTACAGCGCGGCAGGCGTGGCCGAGAAGGATGCCAAAGCCCGCAAGGATGCGGCCAAAGCCGAAATCCTGGACATCATCAAGCATCACAAGACTGTCCACGCTGGCGCCTTCAAGATCGGCGCCGGCACCAACAAGGAAGTCTTCAAGGCTTACATCCGCGAGACTGGCGAACGCTGGACCATCAGCAAGAGCGTGATACCGGGCGGACAGGTGGAAGCCACCACGCCGGCATACCGCAACCTGCGTGTCACCGGGCTGAAGCCGGCGGCGTAATGGCACCAAACAACACCATACAGGAGCATCACGATGCAAACCGAAGTTCTCACAGGTGAAGCCCTGGCGCCCGCTGCAGCGCCAGCCGGCGGCCAACTGCAACAGGTAGGGGCGCAAGCCCTTACCGCACCGGCCAGCACTACCCCCGGCGCCATGCTGATCTACGCCATGGAGCGCGGCGCGGACATGGCGCAGATCGACAAGCTGCTGGACCTGCAGATGAAGTGGGAGGCGAACGAGGCCCGCAAGGCTTACGTGGCCGACATGGCGCTGTTCAAGCAGAACCCGCCCACCATCATCAAGGACAAGGCCGTTGGCTATGAAGGCCGCAATGGCGAGTTCGTCGGCTACAAGCACGCCACGCTCGGCAACGTCACCAACGCCATCGTTGAGGGGCTGGCGAAGTATGGCTTCTCGCACCGCTGGGACGTGAAGCAGGACGGCCAGATCATCAACGTCACTTGCCGCATCACGCACCGCCTCGGCCACAGCGAGGAAGTGTCTATGTCCTCCTTCAAGGACGACAGCGGCAAGAAGAACGCCATCCAGCAAGTGGCCTCGGCTGTCACCTACCTGCAGCGTTACACCCTGCTGCTGGCAACCGGCCTCGCCACCCATGAGCAGATCGACGACGACGGCGCCCAGGCGGCAGAGGTTGAAGAGCCAAGCATCGACTGGTGCGCCAAGGCCAATGCCGCCATCGATCTGAAAGAGCTGGAAGCAATTTGGCACAACGGCTCTGCAGTCATCGAAGGCCAGGAGCAGTACCAGCAGTTCAAGAACGCCTGCAACGCTCGCAAGGCCAAACTGGAAGCGAATCCGGCGCAGCCTGGCCGATCCTCCCGTGTCGCCAACATCATTGGCAAGCGCAGCCAGGGCGACGAGGCACCACAGGAGTGAACATGAGCGACAAGCCGCTTTCTGAGAAAGACCTGTCTATCCGCTGGGGGGTGTCCGTCCGCACGCTGAAGGCTTGGCGCGCGGAGGGCATCGGCCCGAAGTGGACTGTGCTGGGAAAGAACACCGTCCGGTATCGGATGGAAGACATCGCCGCTTACGAAGCGGACAGGATCAAAACCAACCCCGAGGAAAAGACCAATGACTAAGCGCACAACCAAGCAGGCAGACGCTGCCGCAGAAGCCACTGCAACTGAAACCACCGCGACCGAGGCAACCACCACCGGCACCGAGATCGCCACTCTGCCGCCGGCCGAGCGCGCGGCCATCGTGCTGGACGCGACCAAGGCGGAAGAACAGCTACGCGCCATGGTGACCGAAACCGCCGACATCACGGAGGTGAAGGACAAGGACAGCCGCACCCTGGTGCACAACGCTGCCATGAAGCTGAAGAACGCCCGTGTCGCCATCGAGAAGACCGGCAAGGCCGCCCGCGATGATGCGAACGCCTTCAGCAAGGCAGTGATTGCCGAGGAGAACCGCCTCAAGGCCATCATCACCACCGAGGAAGACCGCCTCTTCAAGCTGCGCGACGACTACGACCAGCAGATCGAGGCCGAGAAGCAGGAGCGCGAGAACCGTGAAAAGGCGCGTGTAGCTGCCATCACGTCCCGTATCACCGCGATCAAGGCCCTGCCGCTGGATTCCGCCAATGACACCGCCGAGCAGCTGCAGCAGACCCTGCAGGAGCTGACCGGCTTCGAGATCGGCGACGACTTCGCCGAGTTCAAGGCCGAAGCAGAAGCGGCCAAAGCCGGCGCCGTCACTGCCCTGCAGGTCCTGCACCAGGCTGCAGCCAACCGCGAAGCCGAAACCGCCCGCCTGAAGGCAGAAGCCGACCGCCTGGCCGCCGAGCGCGCCGAGCTGGAGCAGATGCGCGCACAGCTGCAGGCCCAGCTGGCCGCCCAGCAGCCGGCGCCGACCGCCGAGCCGGAGGCAGTAGAACAGGCCCAGCAGGCCGAAGAGCCTGCAGGCGAGGATAACGCTCAGGAAGAAACCCAGCCGGAACCGTTCGAGACGCAGCACGACATGTTCGCGCAGGCCAGCGACGAGCCCGCCGAAGCCGAACAGATGGACGCCAACGCCTTTGTGATGGAGCTGGCGAAGCACACCGCCATGCAGTTCGAAGCCATGGCCGAGAAGGTGGGCATTGTCGCCGCTGCCGTGCGCGTAGACGAGCTGCGCAAGGGCTTCAACGACTTCGCCCTGCAGCTGCGCAATGTTGCGACCAACCTCGATGCAGGCCACTTCGACGACGCCCTGCTGAATGCCGACTGGTCCGCCATGGGAAATGCCGACAAGGCAATCGCCCTGGCCTCGCACGCTGGCGTGGCGCTGATCTTTGGCAACGAGGCAATGGGTGCTTCCGTCCTGCGCGAAGCCGCCGAGTAACTACGACACCCGCGCCCGGCGGGCAAACCGGGCCGTTATTTTGAAGAAAGCAATTCCAGGACTACGCCGCCGTTTGTGGATATGGCAGGCGATTTTCAGACCAAAGCATTTGAAGGAGAAGCAGTATGGACGCAAGCAGCAAGCAAGCAACAGGTAGCCATACGCCTGGGCCGTGGCGCTGGGAGTTCAATGAGAAGCACAAGACAGTAAGCATCGTAGGCGGCGTGCCGAAGTTTGATCTTACCGTAATGGATTTTGAACGCTGGGGGATGGGTGGTGCTGTTCCGCGCTTTCGAGACACTGCTCACGATGGCATGAATGTCATGCACCGCCTGTGCGACAGGCCAGACTGGATTGCGCCAGTAAAAGGCCGAGAGCATCACGCATCGTGGTTCGCAAATGTGATTCATCCCGACGCCCGCCGCATCGTTGCATGCGTGAATGCGTGCGAGGGGATCAGCACTGAATACCTGGAAACCACAGGACTGCCAGAGTTCGCCGGAAAGACATTGTGCGCAGACATGGTTCAAGCAGAACTTGATGCCATGACAAAGCAGCGCGACCAGCTGCAGCAGCTCGTTGACGCCCAGGTGCAGGACATCGGGAATGGCATGGCGCTGCTACATCGAATGAAGGTAGAGCGCGACAACCTGCTATATGCGCTGCAGATGATGCTGGAGCGCATCCCAGAGCCACCGGAAGCCAACTGCAGCTGCCACCTGTCGCCGCCGTGCAATGACTGCATCGAATACGGCGGTGAGCGCGAGGCTTTCGAGTCGGCCAAAGAGGCCATCGCAGCAGTGAAAGGCGGCCAGTGCCAGACCTGCAACGGAAACGGCATGATTGGTGGGCCGAGCTTCCGCGAGCCGGATGAGGGTGGCGTGCCTTGCCATGATTGCCAGCCGCCGGCCGTGGCCGTGCCAGTGGGCTGCATCCCGGTTCCGGCTGAGTGGATCAATGGCCTGCTGCTGGGCGACCGCCAGCACCACAACGAGCTGCGCGCTATGCTGGCTGCAGCACAGGAAGGCGGCGCATGATGCTGAACCGCGACGACATCATCCGCCTGGCGCGGGAGGCTGGCTTCGATAGCAAGCGCGACCTGGTGTTGGTCGATACCATTGAGATCACGCCGACACTTGAACGCTTCGCCGCAGCTGCCTACGCCGCCGGCCAGGCTGCAGAGCGCGAGGCGTGCGCTAGGATGTGCGACGACATGGAAAAAGCAGCCAACGAACCAAAATGGGCAATTTGGACAGCAGAAGGCGAGGTATCTGCCGCCATCCGCGCCCGTGGCGAGAAGGGAGGAGTATGAACCGAGCACACCCTGCAGACCTGCGCAAAGCAGCGGAAGCGGCCACCGCAATGCTGAAGGCCGGCATCCTGTTCGTGCCGATGCCGGTTGCTGACGCCGAAGAGCACGCGCGCCGAGTGGCCGAGGCAGATGCCAGGCTGGAACAAATGGCACAGGCCGCCGAGGCGGCAGAGAAGGGAGGAGTATGACAATCGTTGAGCTGAAGCCGTACATGGCGATTACCTACGGCTTCACCCGCGCCATCGTTGCGCAGGCGCTTGCCAAGCAGGCCGGCACCAAGCAGGCCACGCCGGCCATGTATTCGCGCGCCGGCAGACTGATCTTCCAAGGGAAGGCAGAAGGCTTAATCAAGCCGCACCGCCAGCGCGGCCACTACTACCATTTCACGGAGAACGCAGACACCACCCAAGCAGAAGCCGAGAAGCCGAAAGGCCCGGTGCTCCGAGTGGCGCGCAACACTCGTGGCCGCGATCTCATTGTTGGCGACATCCACGGCTGTTTCACCAAGCTGGAAGCTCGCCTAAAGGAGGTTGGCTTCGATCCTGAAGCCGGCGACCGCCTATTCTCCGTTGGCGATCTGGTAGACCGTGGCCCGGAGTGCGACCAGGCACTGATATGGCTGCAGAAGCCATGGTTCTTTGCCGTCGCTGGCAACCATGAGGACATGGCTATCCGGTGGCCGAAGGGAAACATGAATTCGGGCAACTATGCTGCCAACGGCGGCGCCTGGAACATCATGAAGTCTATCGACGAGTCGCTCGAGTTCGCTGATGCGTTTGCGGATCTGCCTGTTGCCCTGGAGCTGGAAACGAAAGCTGGCTTGGTGGGCATCGTGCATGCTCACTGCCCTTTCGAAAGCTGGCAGGAATTCACGGCAGCTCTAGAAGACCCGAACCTATCCAACAATCGACGCGACCGCATCATCAGTGCCGCGCAGTGGGATAGATCGCGCATCGCTTACCACCCTGACGGACCGATGCTTAACCCGGTTGAAGGCGTGCGCGCTGTCGTAGTCGGCCACACGCCACTGACTGAGCCGACATGGTGCGCCAACGTCCTGCACATCGACACCGCCGGATGGCACCCGAGCGGCGCCGGCTTCACGGTGATAGATGCGGATACCCTGTGCGTGGCCGAAACAAAGGAGGCGCATGAAAGTACCAGCTGACTACCGCTACCACTGCCACGACCGGAAGCCGCCAGCTCCCATCCTGATTTTGCAGGATGGCTGGTGGAGCAACGAAACGCGCCGCATGGTTGTCGCCGTTGATCCCATGACCAAGGATTGCCGGTATGCGGCCAACGGCTACGCGGCCAACGATCCCGGCTGCACGGGCTGCAAGTGGCTGGCCGGCACTGGTTGCCAAATCTAACCACTGGTGCGATACCGGGGCGGTGATAGGAGCACCGCCCCATGCACGTTTTCCCGTCAATGATCCTCGGTTTCGCTGTTTGGTTCGCCACCCTGGCCGCTGTGCCGTCCATCTGGACCGTGGCCGCCGGCCCGCTGATTGTCTCGGGCGTGACCCTCATCGCCTGTTTTTCTGACTTCTGAATGGTTGCCTTTTCGAACCACTGGTGCCCATATCGTCCCACTGAGTTTCTGATTCGGGGAGAGATATGGAGATCGATCGTTTGCTGAAGTTGCGGGACGTGGTGGAGCTTACCCGCATGGGCAAGTCCACCATCTACCGCAAGATCGCCGCCGGCCTGTTTCCCAAGCCTGTCGGGCTGGGCGGAAAGTCTGTTCGCTGGCGTGAGTCTGACATCACCCGTTGGATGGCCGCGCTGTCGTGAGGTAATCAGACCACCACTTCATCATCTCCCGGCGGCCGGGCAGCCACTCGGCCGCATTGTAGGCGCCGCGCACCTCGTCATCTTCCGCATGGGCGAGCTGCCGCTCGATCCAGTCCCTGTTGAAGTGAGCCTCGTTCAGGATCGTCGAGGCCATGCTGCGGAAGCCATGCACCGTCAGTTTGGAGTGGTAGCCCATCCGGTACAGGGCAAAGATCATGGTGTTCTGGCTCATCACGCCACGGCCGCCAGCACCAGGGAACAGGTAGTGACCGCCATTCAGGGCGCGCAGCTCGCGCAGGATGTCCACCACTTGCGGCGTGAGCGGTACAAGGTGCTCGCGGCCCATCTTCATCCTGCTGCCGGGGATGCGCCACAGCGGGGCAGGCCCGTCCAGGTCCTCGAACTCCGGCCATGCCGCGAAGCGTGCCTCGCTGGTCCGCACGAAGGTGTGCAGCGTCAGCAGCAGCGCAAGGCGTGTCTGGGCCTCGCCGTCATAGGCATCGATGCGTGCCAGCAGGTCGGGTATCTCGCCGGCCTTCAGGCTGGCGAAGTGCTTCACCTTCGGCTTTGGCTTCAGCGCGTCGCCGACATCCGCCGCCGGGTTGTGCTTGGCCTTGCCCTCGGCGATAGCGAACCGGAACACCGCGCCGATGGACTGGCGCAGCCGCTTGGAGATGTCGAGCGCGCCCCGGTCCTCCACCTTGCGCAGCAGGGCGAGGATGTCCGGCGCCTCGATGGCGGTGATCGCCTTGGCCCCGATCTCCGGGAACACGTCGCGCTCCATCCGGCTCAGGACGCGCTCGGCATGGGCCTGCACCCATCCGCCTTTCTCGTTGTCGTGCCAGCGGCGCGCGAAGGATTCGAAGGTATCGGACTGGGCCGGCTCGCTCTTGATGTTCGGGTCTTTGCCGGCGGCCAGCAGCTTCTTGGCCGCTTCGCGCTTCGCCCTGGCCTCGGCCAGTGACACGGCGGGATAAGGTCCCAGTGAGATCGCCTTTTGCTTGCCATCGAACCTGTAACCCAGGCGCCACGACTTCCCGCCAGTCGGCAGCACAAGCAGGTACATCCCCCCGCCATCACTCAGCTTTTTCTGTTTGCCGTCCGCCTTCGCATTCCGGCACGCGCTGTCACTCAGGGCCATTGCTGGTCAATCTCCATGCTGGTCAATACCAGCGCAGCAATAACCAGCAGCTTGACCAGCAGCAAGGCGGGATGACTTGGGACGACCTGACACCAGCAGAAACGAAAAAGCCCCGCAGTCGCATGGACTTAGGGGCTTTTTGGGACTGTATGGGTCTGCTTGATATGACGTTATGGTAGCGGAGGAGGGAGCCAAATTATCCGTCCAACGTACTGTACTTACATCGTTTTTGACGTTGACCATCCACCAATAACCAGCAAATTGACCAACAGATAAGCGGGACTACATGGCACGAATTGGGAGTGGATAACTCAGACAAGAGGCAGAAAATTTCGCGCGCCATGGCTCCCGTGATGCTGCAGACTCAGCATGTCATAGTGAAACGCGGCCTCAGCTTCTCGGCTGTACCTTACCGTTATTCGCTTACCATCGATGCGTATCTGCATACGCCACTTACCTGCTGTGCTATCGAACGATACACCCTTGAAGCGAGATGTCGAAGGCGCTTTATTGATCCTGTTGCGGCAGTTCTCTCGCCGACCAACCAAGCGAAGATTTACGCGCCGGCAATCCAGTGTGTCGCCGTTGATGTGATCCACCGTCTGCCCGTTGCCAGCACCGGCAACCAGCCGATGTAGGTAGAACGTTACCTTCTTGCCATCGACGGTTTTGTTAAGCTTGGCATACCGGCAGCGAGGTTTATCGACAACCCGCCACGCCCCCATGTCGAGCAGGTGCGCGTCGCAATCATCAATGAGAACCTTCAGACCGGAAATAATGGCTTCCATACGCCTCCCTGTCTTAGAAAAGACTACGCCCCGGGTTTCCCCAGGGCGGCGGCGCCTCACGGCGTTAGCTTATGGACGTTGGCACGCCGGTTAGCATGCGGCAGCTTTTGTCCCTACGACAAACCAAGCAACTGGAGAAAGTGTGCGACGGCGCCCACCCGTCGCCCAGCGTGCCAACAAGGATGGCGGCTGCCGGATTCCTACCGGGGATGCCCTACTGAAGACCGCTAGAGCCTTTCGGGTCAGGTCTGGCTTTCAGCATCAACCGCCATTCGTGTTGGTGCCGGGGTAAGCCGCCCCGGCTCGGTGTTGAGGAAGTGCTGCAAGGCTATCTCTGCCCTCCCGTTAGTACCGCGCACGGGAGCCACGCTGTGCCAGGCTCTACCCTGGCTTGATGGGGCGAGTCCCCACAGACTAAGCCTGTGAAAGTCCGGCTTACCCGACGACTTGAGCTGTGATTATAACAACCGCACGGTCATGTGTGGTTGATTGTTTCAATCCCTGATTGGCAGAAAAAAGCCCCAGTCTATGACCGGGGCAAGGGGTGAAACACCCGAGGAGAAACAACCTACTTGGTCAGCTGCGAAATGATCTCGTCCTTCTGCCGGCTGGAACGGCTCGAGCCGAACTCGAACGCGAAGTAGTCCTTCAGGCAGGCGCCGAAGATACCGGCGATGGTGGACAGGATGCCGACCACCTCGCCAGGCATCTGCGACTTGTACTGCATCAGCACCCAGAGGCAGGCGATCAGGCCAACGATCACGGCCAGCACGGCCAGATCGGCGCGGATGTTCTGGCCGCCAGTCAGCTTGCGAACCTCGATGTCCCGGTTGCGGGCGTCTGCCACGTCGGCCAGATACGCCTTGGCGAGATCGCCCTCTTGGTTCAGCACGGCCATGCGGAACTCGATAACCTTGTTCGGGTCCGCCTGGATCGCATTCAGTGCCTCCTCGCCGGTATCCGTGCCGGTCACGGTCTTGGCGATGTCCACCACCTTGTCCGCGACTTCGGCCGCCTTGTCGCTGCCGGTGATGAGCTTGATGATTGACGGGGCGAACTGGCCCAGCGCCATGGCGATAGTGATCGGGTCCACTTATGCGGCCTCCTGTTTGCTATGGTGCTCGAATGCGGCGGCCATCTTGGTGTCGTACTTGTTCGCCGCGTAGCCGGGGCCGTTGTAGCCCTTGGCGAATGCTGCCCAGTCCTGCGCCTTGAGCGCCTTCAGCAGGTTCGGATTCGCCTTGATGAAGCGCACGAAGGCATCCAGCTGGCCGGCCTCGTTGCGATACATGGCGTTGATGAACTCCTGAACGGAGGCATAGCCGAGAGCCTTCCAGTGGAAGCCCATGATCTGAAACAGGCCCCAGCTGCAGGACTCGAGCGCACACTGCCGGTGGATGGTTGCGGCCAACCCGAGGCGATCATGCTCGGCCTTGCCGCCCTTGTAGCCGCCGGGCTTGGAATTCACGATGGAGGGGAACTTGACTTGCAGATCGCCGACATCCTTGCGGCCAACCTGCAGCAGCCGGTGGCGCATGATGTGGCGCTCGAACAGGATCACGGGGCGGCCGTCTTCCAGGAAGCCGGAACCTTTGCTCTCCACGTCGGTAACGGCGCGGACGGCGGCCACCGGTACGCCAAGGGCGGCGGCAGCGGCTGAGTAGTCCTCGGCCTTGAGGCGTTTGTCTGTCATGCTTGGTCATCCTTCCGGCGAAGCTTGCCCTTGTGGATCTCTTCGAGCCAGGACAGCGCCCGGCCACCCATATAACCCGACATGGCGACCATCACCGCCGAGTACATCGGGTCAATCCCTTGTTTCTGACAAGCAAAGAACGTCACCAGCCCAGTAAAGCCGGAAGTCATCAGCTCCGCTACGAAGATGAAGACGATCTCTTTTCTTGTCTTACCGCCGAACTTTATTTCGCGCATGATCCTAACGATGCCTCCCCACATGGAAAGAATTATCACCCAGAGGTAGGTTGCATGTGAGACAGTCAGCGGGTCTTTGGCCAACTCGCTTGCCTGCTTGATCTCTTCGTTCATGAGTGGCGCCAGCCCTAAGAAAAGTATGGTCGAAGTTTACCCTCTGTGGTTCGATTTTCAAACCACGAATACCAATGTCGTGCCTGTTCGTCATGTCTTTTCCATGCGAGTGTGATTGATCCTATTTGCTACCGGATGGTGCGATACGAATGGTCAACACAACGCCGCGCCGGACGATGCCGCCCAGGCGCAAACCCACATCAGAAAGGCCATGGGAAAAGGGCGATCCCACCAGGCGCATCGGGCTGAATACCCCGATCCCCGAGCCGCTGATGCTGCAGCTCGATTGGCTCATCGAAAACAAGATCATCTTCTCCAAAGCCTCCTTTATCCGGGACGTGGTGGCGAAGGCGGCAGAGGCCGAAATCGAGCGGGCGCATAAGGTGCGGGAGGCTGTCCGTAGGCTAGAATCCGAGGAACGGAAAAAGAGGTAAGCCCCATGAGAGACATTGAACTCGCCAAGCACTTCCCCGAAAACATCTCCGACGCCAAGCGCAACAGGATGGCAAGGCTAGGCGCCCTGTACATCCTGTTTGCCATGTTTGGCGTGCCGCTATTCGTCGTCCTCCTCGCCCGCCTGTAGCCCGAACACCCCGCGCAGCTCCTCGGCCGCCTGCCGGCCTTGCTTACGCTCGCGGCCCCATGTGCCTTTCACGCCATCGCGCTCGCGCATCATCTTGTTGCGCAGCGCCCGTGTGCCGATCTTGATGACTTCCTCCGGTGCTGCAGTGTCGTTGTGCTCGTTGATGTCGGCGTAGATGTCGTCGATCTCCTGCTCGATCTCCGGCGCCTCCTCCGGGCTGGCAGTTTCCAGCCGCACCATGGCTTTCGCCAGCTTGTTGGTGTAGCTGCGCTTCAGGCCATCCACGGCGGTTTCCTGCCGGCGTTGGGCATACTCGTAGTCGCGCACGTCGGTGACGATAGACGGCTGGAAGCCAATCGCCTTCATCGCAAGGTCACCGTTGCCAAGCTCGTCCGGAGCCAGGATCAGGTTACCCTGCTTGTCGCGCACGCCCTCGAGCGCCCAGCTCCCCGACACCAGCCAGTGCTTGATGAAGTTCGGGGACAGCTCGCCCAGCGCGCCCAGCTCGTCGCCGGCAGACATCTTCTCGAAGGCCCGCTTCGGGCGGCCGATCAGCATGTCGAACGGGATGCCGGCGGCAGCAAGCGGCGAATCCGGCACGATGGAGCCCATGCCCACCCGGGTCAGGTCCACACCGAGCGGGTAGCTCGCGCCCTTGGTCACCATCTGGGACAGCGCATTGCTGCCGGAGGTTCGGGCGATCCACGCGCGCAGCTCGGTCTTCAGGTCCATGTCTTTGCCGGTGATCGTCTTGTATATGCTCTCCAGCAGCTCGCGCAGGTCGTCGGCGCCAGGCAGTCCCCACAGTCCGGATAGGGAATACAGCGCCAGCAGGGAGGCCGCAGCAGCGTACTTGCCTTCTTTGCCGTGCAGGGCGGCCATGCGATACCACGCTTCCATGGTCTGCAGCATGAAGCCCTTGAACTGCATGATCGTCGAGCCAACACCGCGCATCACGCTCGGACGGTTGGCCTTGCCCATGCGGTACTGCGACTCGTCCACCGCCCATTCCGCGAAGCTCTTCGGGTTCCAGTTGCGCAGCACTTCGGCACGGGCCAGCGCATCGCCGGCCAGCACCCGATTGGCGTTCTCCTGGACGGCGCGCTTCTGAGCCACGCGCGCTGCCGCGATGAAGGTAACAAGCCGGTTCATACGCTCGGCGAAGGTGAAGCCCAGCGCGATGATCTGCGTTGCCTTGTTGAAGGCTTTCACCCCCTTACGGGCGCCGACGTTGCGCTGCCGCGCGGTCATCATCAGGTCGAAGGACTCGAGCGGCACGAAGGAACCTTCCGCCCAAGCCTCTTTCAGGATGTCGCGCACGTCGGCCGGTGCCTTGTTCGGGTCGAACATCTCGAGGGTGGGCGAGATCATGCGGGCGGCGTCCTTGTAGGCGCGGCCAATCTCCTTGGTCAGCAGCGGCATCGGTGCAACCTGGCCCAGCGTCGGCAGGGTCATCAGTGGAACCTGCGTCAGGTTGGCGAAAGCCGAGGCCAGCACACCCGCGATGTAGCTGAAGAAGCCGATTTGCTTGACCATCGCCAGCTCTTCCTGCGGGTCGTTCACGTAGTTGCGGTACTTGCTGGCGTACTCGAACAGCTTCGGCTTCTCGTTGATCCCGCTGACGGCGTTTTCCCACCGCTTCATGTGCTGGCGACGGGACAGGTAGCCGGACATCCCGATCACGTAGTCGGCGATGGACCGCTCGAAGTCGCCGGTATAGCCAGGCACGTTGTCGGAGTGGAAGAAGTGCCGGCGGAAGCCCTTCGCCTTGATGGCGTCGGCCAGCTTGTCGCGGACAGCATCCCATGTGCCGTTGTCGATGTTCGCCACCTCGGCCAGCGCGTCCACGTCGGACAGCTTCACGGGCTGGTCTGTCTTCTTCTCGCGGGTCTTGAAGGCCACGATCCGGCGGTTCGGGTGGCCCTCCACCCATTCCGCGCGGGCCTTGTCGATGGCCTCCTTCACGGCCTTGATGTCGTCCACCTTGCCGGCGCGGCGCTCGTCCAGGATGTCACCCAGCCCGGTTTCCACCTTGGTCGAATAGATGGTCTTCTCGGTCAGCCGCTCAACGTCCTGTTTCTGGGACTTCTTGATGCGCCAGCCCTCGGCGTTGCGCTCTGCGCCCATCTCCACCAGCTCGGGGGCGAAGGAATCCGGCAGGCCCTTGGCGATGTAGTGATCCTTGTCGTCCTCCACGAAGGACACGTCGGCAACCTTCTCCTTCACGGTCACCACGTAGTCACCGTAGCGGGCGAACGGCACGTAGCCGGCGCGCTTGGCCTGCTCGATCTCGGACACGAAGGCGGCAATGTTCTTGATGCGCTCGGCCTTCTCCGGCGGGGTCTTATCGTCGATGGTAGCGATGATCTTCTTGGCGGCATTCCCCTCCCCGGCGAACTCGCCGAAGCCCATCTCCTCGAGGGTCACGTCGCGCATCTTGTCCAGCGCGCGGTCGAACATCCGGCGCAGGTCCTGGTACGCCTTGATCTCCTGCTCGTTCAGCTTCACCACCTCGCCCACTTCGGTCAGCAGGGCATGGATCGGCTCCTTGGCGAGGAACGGCTTGCCGGCCACCATCACAACAGTGGTCTTCTCGCCAGTGTTGCCGATGCCGTCAGCCAGTACACGCGGCGTGTAAACGCTCGAGGTCAGGCGGCCCAGCTCCAGCGCCTTGTTGACCTTCTCCTTACCCTGCTGGTCGAGGTGGTCATATGCCTTCACGTCGGCGCCGAAGTCGGCGATGAACTTGTCGCGGGTTTCCATCTGGCTGATGGCCGTCCGGTAAACCGGGGTGAACTCCTTGTGCACGGCGGCCACGGTACGCGGATGCACCAGCAGGCGGGCGCCAAGCGACATGTCGCCCAGCACGCGGCCGATGTAGTCGTCCTTCACCTTCGGCGCGTCGAGCGCGGCGGCGGCGGCGTCCAGCTCCTTGCTGTCCTCGGCCACGCTGAACTTGCCGGTAACACCGGACAGTTGGCCGCGCTCGGCCATCACGGCGGCGTTCATGATGACCAGCTTCGCCATGCCGGCCAGTTGGGCCGGGGTCACGTCACCCAGCTGCTTGCCGTAGCGTGCCAGCACGTAAGCCTTGATGTGGCCGATGAGGTCTTCCACCCACTTCCGGATCACCGCCGGCAGGCTGTCGCGGTTCTGCTCCCACTCCTCCACGGCGTAGGCGCCGAACTCTTCCACGGTCATGCCGGTGCTGACGGCGCCCTGCTGGCGGGCTGCGGCCACGCGGTCACGGGCGCGGTCGAAGAACTCGCGCGCCTTGCCGCTGGAAAGCTCGGCCTGCCGGTACAGGGAGCCGAGGCGGCCCATCAGGTTGCCCCATTCCTTCGAACCAACCAGGGCCTCACCGCCCATGTGGAACATTTCGTGCAGCAGCACCGGGCGGGCGTTGTCGCGGGTCAGCCGGTTGGCAACCAGGTGAATCTGCCCGTTGGCGAGGGTAACGGCCTGCACGCCCTTCTTGCCACGGGCGGCCTTCGGCATGGTTTCGGCGTTCTGGTGCAGCACGATCTGGCCGTTGTCGATCATGCGGGCCACCACCGGGCCGATAACTCCCGTGGTGATCTCGCTGCGCAGGTCGTCAACATTCAGCTTGCCGGACCGCTGGCGCACCACCTCGGAACGGTTGGCCGGCTCCGGCTGGGTGGATTGCTTGGCATCGCCGTACTTCTCGTAAGCCGACACCAGCCATGCCTTCGCCTGGCCGTTCCAGTCGAGGCGGATAGTGGCCTCGTCGGACTCGTTGCCGAGGAACACGCGGCCGATCTGGTTGGACTTCTCGTAAACGTCGGTTTCCTGCAGGATCGCGGCGATGCGGGGCAGGAAGTCCTCGCCACGGCGGGCGGCGATGTGGGACAGGCCCATCTTGCCATCGCCCCAGATCAGGCTGATCTCGCCCAGCTTCGGGTGGTCGATGATGGCCTCGCCGGTACGCTGCTGCTGCAGGTACTGGATGGCGCCGGCCGGGTCGTTGCGGAAGTCTTCGGTCACCGGGCCGAACTCGCCCACCGCCTGCCCTTCGGCATTGACGGAGTAGCGCGGCTCGGCATCAGCGGCAGCGTCTGCCTGCTCGGTGGTTCCCTCTACCGCCACCGTGGCAGCGGCGGCATCGGCGTTGTTCTCCTTGCTCTCGGCAGCCAGCTCGGCCTCGAGGCTGTTCAGCTCGGCCACCTTCTCCAGCAGCAATGCCTCTTCAGGGAACGGCGCCCCCAGTCGCTTGCTGGCCTGCTCTACCTTCGCCTTGGCGCTGTCGATGTAGCCCTGTGCGTCAGCACGCTGCTTGTCCAAGCCGTTGACCTGGTTGGCCGCACGGGTGGCGATGCCGGAAACGGCGGTATCCGGGTCGAGCGGGAACGTCAGCAGCGGGTCAGGATCGTCCGGCAGGTCCACATGCAGGGAGGCAGCATAGGTGCCGCCCTTCATCTCGAGGCCATAGAACTTGATCGGGAAGCCGCCGATCTCGCCAACCTCGCGCTCGTCCTGCAGGCCGGTGCCGGCGATGTCCTGGAACTCCTTGAACAGGGCTTGGCTGAATTCCTCGCGGCTGTCGTAGGTGGTCTTGCCAACCTTGCCCTCGAACTCACCGGCCTTGATCGGCTGGCGCTTGGCAATGGCCTTGTCCAGCTCCTGCACGCGGGCGGTGTTGCGCTTGATCTGCTCTTCTGCCCAGTGCTTCTCGCGCATCAGGCGGTTCTGGTCGTCGTAGTGGGCATGGCGCAGGCGCTCGAGGCGATCCACGTCAGCCTTGAGGCCGGCCAGCTTCATGTAACGCTCGTCGCCGGAAGCCAGCGCGGCGGCCATCTCGAAGGCCGATGCCTCGGACACGTCCTCCATGGAGCGAACGCTGTCGTCGCCGTTCATGGCCTGCTCGATGAAGCGGGCCTTGCGGGCGTTCATGCCCCACATGGTCGAGTCGTAGCTGCCCTTGGTGGCGTATGCCTTCAGCACAACCTCGCGGTTCTGGTTGCCCTGACGCACGGCGCGGCCCTCGCGCTGCTCCACGGAGGCCGGGAACCATGGCGCGTCCAGGTGGAACAGGTGGGAGAGGCGCTTCTGCACGTTGGTGCCGGTTTCCATCTCCTTGCCGCCGATCAGGATGCGCTTCTTGCCCTCGCGCATGTCGGAGAACATCCGCTCCTTCTTGGCGTGCTGCTTGTAGTCGCGCATGAAAGCGATGTGCTCGCGCGGGATGCCGGCATCGGTCAAGCGCTTCTCGATCCAGCCTCGCATGTCGAAGCCACGGGAGGCGGCCGACTGCTCGCCGAGGCCGATGTCGGTAAACACCATCAGGGTGGAACCCTTCAGCGGCTCCACCTTGCCGTCCTTGGCAGCGTATTCCCAAGTCGCAGTCTCCTTGTAGGCCGCGATCAGGTCGTCGATCATCTGGTTGAGCTTGCTGTCCGGGTCGCTCGGCAGGGTCGGGTCTACGAAACGCATGTCGATTGCCGAGAAGCGGCCGTCGCCAATCACGTTCAGGATGATGTCCTCGCCCTTCTTCGGCGGTCCCTTGCGGCGCTTGATCGCCTCAATGCGCTTCTGCAGGCCCTGCTGGAACTCCTTGTAGCCGGCCGGCGACGGGGTGACTTCCACCTTGCGGCCACCGCCAACCACGTCCGGGCGCTTCACCAGCTCGCCAAGGTTGGAGCTGGTCAGGATGTCCATAAAGGAACGGACACGGCGCATCAGCTCCGGCACGTTCTGGAACTTGGCGAAGCGGGCCACCATCTCGTAGCCGCCGGCAGCGTTCTGTTCAAAGCCGGTCACGATGTCGCCGTACTGGTTCGCCCAGGCGTCGAAGCTCTCGAGGCCGTCTTCCTTCATCTGCTCCGGCTGGAAGAAGCGTTGCGCGGTGTACAGCTCGCCCATGGTGTTGGTCACCGGGGTGCCAGAGGCAGCAACCAGCGCGCGGCCGGGCTTCTTGCCGCGCAGGTACTCCACCTTCATGAACAGGTCGAGCGCGCGCTGCGAGCCGTTCGGGTCTACGCCCTTCACGTTGCCCTGGTTGGTGGCGAAGTCCAGCTTCCGGAACTCGTGGAACTCGTCCACATACAGCTTATCGACGCCCAGCTCTTCGAAGGTCAGTACCTGATCCTTCTTGTCGCGGTTCTGGCGGCCTTCCATGCGCTGCTCGAGCTGCTCGATGCGGCGCTCGATCTGCTTCACGGTCACGCGGTCGCTGCTGTCGGCATCCTCGAGCGCAGCCTTCCAGTCGTCGATTTGGCGCTGCATGAAGTCGGTGTAGAACTCATCGCTCATGCCGATGCGGCCAAAAGCCGAGTGCGTGATGATGATGGCGTCCGGGTTGTTCAGCGCGGCCTGTGCCACAAACCGCTTGCGGTTGTGGGTGTGGAAGTTCTGCTCGTCGGCAACCATGATGTTGGCCGCCGGGTACAGCTCCAGGAACTCGCGGGAGAACTGGGCAAGCATGTGGTTCGGCACAACGTACATCGGCTTGTTCACCAGGCCGAGGCGGCGCTCCTCCATGCCGGCGCCGATCATCTCCATGGTCTTGCCGGCGCCTACCGCGTGGGCGAGGTAGCTGTCGCCCTGCTGGATCACGCGCCATATCGCGCGCTTCTGGTGCGGCCGGAGCTGGATCAGGGCCGACACGCCCGGCAGGGTCAGGTGCGAGCCATCGAACTTGCGGGGCGCGATGTTGTTGAAGTTCTCGTTGTAGTAGGACACCAGACGCTCGGCGCGCTTGGGGTCGGTCCATAGCCAGGTGCTGAAACGCTCGCGCATCTTCTTGGCGATGTCGTTCGCCTTCTCGGTTGCCTCGAGGTCAACGTGGGTCTTGTTCTCCTGGTCGCGGAAGGTGATTTTCAGCTGACGATTGTTGAGCACGCCCTCGAGGACCTGGCCGGCGCTCATCTTGTCGAAGCCCCACTCGGTGAGGCTGCGGCTCTTCTGGTCCACATCCCACTTGTTCAGTAGCGGGCTGTAGGTCACGTCCATGCGCTCGCCCAGCACTTCGCTGGCGAACTTCTCGATGTCGGAGGCCGGAACCCAGTTGGCGCCAAGACGCACGGTGATGTCGGTCGGGCCGAGCGGGCGCGGCTGCACGGACAGTAGGGCCTCGACGTTACGCTTGTAGCGCTGGTCCAGCTCGGCGGCGGCGCGGGCTTCCTTCAGCTTGCGCACCACGTTGCCGGACAGGTACTCATCGGCCAGCTGCCAGCCGGCGCCCGGAGCGTCGTAAATGGCAGTGCCAAGATCGCGGATTACGCTTTCCGTGTCGGTGCCGGCCAGCGCGGCCACGTCGTCCATCACCAGCTTACCATTCCGGTTCAGCGATACGAACAGAGCGTCTTGGGTAGTCTTGATCTCCGGTTCGCGCGGAGCCTCGAGCACGCGGCCA
>DASUIM010000509.1:0-13467 GCA_036279775.1 Fluviicoccus sp.
ATCAACTCCGCCTCCACCTCCCGGAAAAACGCCACCCGCCCCTCAATCGGCTCCGGACTGTACCCCCGCGCCAACTCCAGATAATACTCAAAATGCCGCGACTCCGACTTCAGCAGAAACGTGTAATACCGCCCCAACTCCGCATCCACCAACGGCGCCAGCGCCTCGAAACGCTCGCAGGACCGCGCCTCCACAAACGCCCCCACAATCAGCACATCCACCAGATGCCCCGGCTCGGACGTACGGATATGCTTGCGCAACCCCGAAGCATAGCGCCCCGCCGACACCGGCCGGTAACTCATGCCGCGCTTCTCCATCAACTCCATCACCTGCTCGTAGTGCAGCAACTCCTCCCGGGCCAGTTGCGCCAGCTTATGCTGCAGCTCCCGGCGGTCGTTGTAGCGGAACATCAGGTTCATGGCCGTGCTGGCTGCCTTCTTCTCGCAGTTGGCGTGATCCTGCATCAGCAGCGGCATTTGGTTGACGGCCTCACGAAGCCAGGCGTCCGGCGTGGCGCATCCCAGGAAATCGCGGACAGGCTGCATGAAACTCATGGAGGTCTCCAGACAATAAACGGCAATTATACGCAAGCCGGTCTTGGTGTTGCCCCTCCGCTACTTTATCCTTAGACAAAATACTTCTCATGACGGCCGCACGTGCCCTGCACGGAAGCGGCCCTACAGGCCATACCGACGGATTATGTCTTCCACCATTCAACGACTGCCCGAGGCGACCGGCGAACTGACCCGGCGCGACAAGATCATCCTGGGGCTGCTGCGCCGTTTCAGCCGCCTGTCCCTGCCCACCCTGCAACGCATCGGCCGCTGGCTGGGCATCATCGCCTCCTGGTTTCCCGGCCACAACGTCTGGGTGATCCGCCGCAACCTGAAAATCTGTTACCCCGATATGCCGGACGAATGGATTGAGGAAACGGTGAAGCAGAACCTGATCGTGACCGGGCAAACGGCGCTGGAGTTCGCCAAGACCTGGGGCGAGCCGCCCGCCTACAGCATCGAACAGATTCGCAAGGTGACCAACGGCCACCTGTTCTTCGACGCGCTGAAATCCGGCAAGGGCGTGCTGGCGCTGACGCCGCACTATGGCACCTGGGAGTTCATGAACGCCTGGCTGAACCAGCATGCG
Source organism: Fluviicoccus sp. (assembly GCA_036279775.1). Taxonomy (GTDB): domain Bacteria; phylum Pseudomonadota; class Gammaproteobacteria; order Pseudomonadales; family Moraxellaceae; genus Fluviicoccus. The sequence goes on from DASUIM010000509.1 coordinate 1,144, forward strand.
CCCGCCGTGATCATGTACAAGCCCGGCAAGGACCGCGGTGTTGATACCTTCGTGCGCGAAGCGCGAAGCCGCCTGAGCGCGCAGATGGTACCTACCGATGAGCGCGGCGTGAAGCAGATGCTGAAATGCCTGAAGACCGGCGGATTCACCATTATTCTGCCCGATCATGTGCCGCACCAGAACGGCGGCCTGTTCGCGCCCTTCTTCGGCATTTCCACCTGGAGCACGGCGCTGACCCCGCGCCTGATCCAGAAGACCGGCTGCACCGTGGTCGGCATGACCTGCACCCGCCTGCCCAATGGCGAAGGCTTCGAGATTTATTTTGAAGCGCCCCACCCCGATATCTACAGCCAGGACCTGTTCACGGCGGCCTGCGGCATGAATAACACCATGGAAAGCCTGATCCGCCGCGACCCGACGCAATACCAATGGTCCTACAAGCGCTTCAAGGTGTGCGAAACACTGAAGGATGTGTACCAGTAAACACGGGAGCCCCGCAGGCCGATGATCAAGACCTTTCACGAGCTGAACAGCGATAAAACCGCCCCGGAACCGGCCAGCCCGGCGCCGGGCAGTTCGCTGTTTGCCTCGCTGGAAGCGCGCAAGCATGGCCAGACCGTTCCCGCCACGCCACCGGCCCAGCCGGACAATGCCGCGCCGCCCAAGCCGGTGTTCCGCCCCGCCGTTCATGCCGAAGTCACCGCCGAGCAGCGCGCCGGGGTGGAAGCCGCCGTGCGCGAGCTGAACCTGGATGACTTCGTCTTTGCCGATGCCGAAATCTCCCGCATCCTGTTGCTGCAGGACAGTATCCGGCTGGATGACCCGACCTATGTCGGCGAATTCGGCGGCGACCTGAGCCTGTTTTCCGACAGCATCCTTAACCGGCTGGCCGAAATTTCGCAAAGCCAGTATCCGGCGCAGATCCGTCATTATCTGGGGGCCATCCTGCAACTGACGCGCAAGGTGAACCTGGAGGCACTGAAGGAAGGCGGCGGCGGCGGTTTCATGAAGTCGCTGTTCACACGCGGCGTCAGCGACCGTGACGGTTTCCGCCAGATTGAACACGAGATTACCGCCATAGCCGCCAGTTGCCTGGAGCGGCTGGCGTTGCTGAAAAAGGCGCAGCAGGCCTTTGTCGACCTACTGGAAAAGAACGAGCTGCAATTCCGCGCCATCACCACGCAGATGGTAGCCGGGCAGTTGCGCGCCGCCCGCGAGCGTCTCCAGCTGGAACAGGAGAACCCGGTGGAGGGGGATTTCTTCGCCCGCCAGCAGCATCAGGACCGGCTGGACGCCCTGAGCCGCTTCGAGCGCCGCCTGCACAACCTGTCGTTGTTGCGGCATACCGTGCTGCTGCGCATGAGCCAGCTGCGGCTGGAACAAAAAAACACGCATTCGCTGATTGACCAGACCCACGAAACCATTACCTTGGTGATTCCGGCCTGGCGGCAGCAGGTCATGGCACTGTTTTCCGCCGCCGCGGGCGACAGCCAGGCCGAGCTGTATGCCCGGCTCGAATCCACCCAACTCGCCTTGCAGGAACGCCTGCAGGCCATTAACGCTGACAAGGACATCCCATGAGCTTCAAGCCCGTTTCGCCGTTCCAGACGGCGCCCGCCAATCCGGCTCCGGCGACGGATGCCGTGAACCTCCCGCCAGTCGCCGAGTCCATGTCGACACCGCCGATGGTGGTCGAATCCGCCGCCCCGGCTGTTGCCGCCATCGACGTGGTGTTCGAGCGCAACCGCGAGCGCCTGCAACAGGCGGGCACCGATGTCGACCGGCTGCGGCAGGAAGTGGCGCGGATGGCGCAATCGTTTGATCCGAAGCAGACCAACGCGGTGCATCAGCTGGGTGCTCGCGCCGGGGAAAAGATTGTGCAGTACTCCGACAAGCTGCTGACGCAGGTCAAGACCAAGGACATGGACGGGCTGGGCGAGAAGTTGCAGGAAGTGGTGCTGCTGGCCAAGGGTATCAATGTGCAGGCGCTGGTGAAAAACAGCGGTTCCGGCTCGAAGATTCCGCTGATCGGCGGACTGATCGACTCCTTCCGCATGGGCAAGGAAAAGCTGCTGGGCAAGTACGATACCCTCAGCAAGCAGATGGAAAAGCTGGTCGGCGAGATCAAAATGTCGCAAACCCGCCTCGACACCCGTATCCGCGACCTCGACCAGGTCTATGACTTCAATGTCGAGGAATACCACAACCTGGACTGCAACATCCTGGTGGGTGAAATCAAGCTGGAAGAATTGCGGCAGGAGCTGGCCCGGCGTCAGGCTTCCCCCGCCGCCAGCGATCCGATGGAAGCGCAGCAGCTGGCCGACCTGCAGGACCTGATCACCCGCCTGGACAAGCGCGTGCACGACCTGCGCACCATGCAGATGGTGGCAGTGCAGACCGCGCCGATGATACGCATGGTGCAGTCGAACAACCGCATCCTGATCGACAAGTTCCGCAACCTGCAGGAACTGACCATTCCCAGCTGGAAAAAACAGTTCACGCTGGCCATCGCGTTGATGGAACAGCAACAGGCGGTGGAGCTGACGCAGAAGATCGACGACACCACCAACGAACTGATGCGCCGCAATGCCGATCTGCTGCGCCAGAACTCGATCAACACCGCCCGCGCTAACCAGCGTTCGGTCGTGGATATCGAAACACTGGAGCACGTGCAGCAGACGCTGATTTCGACCATGGAAGAAGTGGAGCAGATCCAGCGCGACGGCGAGCAGTCGCGACAACAGGCCGCCGGGCGCATGGAGGAAATGAAGGCGGAACTTATCCAGCGCATGAACGGCGGCTGATTTCCGGATACCCCTGGCTTATAGATGAATTAAGGAGACCTGTATGGCCATCAACCTGAAGAAAGGCGACGGCATCAACCTGACAAAGACTGAACCCGCACTGCGCAACATCCGTGTCGGGCTGGGCTGGGACAAGCGCACCGGTGGCGGTGATTTCGACCTGGATGCCTCGGTGTTCATTTGCCGCCTGAACGCGGCCAACGAGCCGAAGCTGATCGCCGACGAATACTTTGTGTTCTACAACAACAAGCAATCCCCGGACGGCGGCGTGACCCATTCCGGCGATAACCGCACCGGCGACGCCGGCGGCGATGACGAAACCATCCGCGTCAGCCTGGACAAGATCCATCCTGATGCCCGGGAAATCTCTTTTATCGTCACCATCCACGACGCGGTGGCGCGCGGCCAGAACTTCGGCCAGATCCAGAATGCCTATATCCGCCTGTATGACGACGCCACCGGCCGCGTGGTCGCCGAGTACGATCTGGATGAAATGTTCTCGCAGGAAACCGCCGTGCAGTTCGGCTCGTTCTTCCGCCAGAACGGCGAATGGTCGTTCAAGGCCGTGGGTGCGGGCTACCGCCTCGACTTGGGCGATTTCGTGGGCGGCTACCAGTAAGTCTCTCCCGCCGGGAGCCGGAAATACCGGCTCCCGCTCCCCGCGCTGACCGTTTATCCCTTCGTCGTTTTTTCGCAATTCTTCCGCTGTTTTTCCAGTCACCATCCGCCGGTTTTGCGCGGATTCAGTGCCACCTCCGGTCATCGGATGGCCGGAGTTATCCCGATTTTTGTCCGCCGCTGTCCTGTGCGAAAAACAGGCGAAGCTTAAGATTCACTCCACACTTTGTGACACACACCACAATAATCTGTTTGAATGAGGGGACTCTCATGCAAAAACTGACCGCCATTGCCGGGCTGCTGGGCCTGATGATCGGTTCCGCCGCCATGGCCGACAGCATTTCCGATTACAACAACAGCTGGGTGGGCAAGGCCAACGCCATGCAACGCAAGCTGGACATGGCCTCGCCGTTGAAGGACAACAACATCATCGGCACCCATAATACCTATAACTCTGCCGCCTACCGGGATGCTGACAGCTATCTTGACCCTCAGCAGAAATTCACGATCTACGACCAACTGCGTCTGGGCGCGCGTTTCATTGAACTGGACGCACACTGGACCGCCCACACCAACGGCTGGCCCTGGAATTGGGGCAACGACCTGCTGCTGTGCCATTCCGGCATTGGCGCCAGCATGGGCAGCTGGCATCTGGGCTGCAGCCTGACCGACCGCTTCGTGCGCGACGGCATGCAGGAAGTGCGCAACTGGCTGGACCAGAACAGCAGTGAAGTGATCATCCTCTACATCGAGGACCACACTGACGGCCACCAGTCCGAATTGCTGAAAGTGCTGAACGACAAGCTGGGCGGCAAGATCTACGCCAGCGGCGGCTGCAAGGCCATTCCCGATACGCTGACCAAGCAGCAGGTGCGTCAGGCGGGCAAGCAGGTGATACTCTGGAAGGATGGGGGCTGTTCCAGCAACGGTAGCCTGGCCTCGTTGGCATACACCAGCCTGGGCAATGTCGACCGCATCTGGGAAGACGGCACCATGATCGGCTACATCAACGGCCTGCTGAACGGCGGCGTCGACCGCATCACCGCCGCTGACGTCACCACCGCCTTCAAGACCGGCGGCAACATCGTCAACCTGGACCAGTTCACCAATACCGACGGCCGTCTGGCTGCCGCCGTGTGGAGTTGGGATGTGGGTGAACCGAACAATTACAACGGCAATCAGGATTGCGCCGTGCAGTGGGGCAACGGCCGCTGGGATGACACCGACTGCAACAACAGCTATGCCTATGCCTGCCACCAGCCCGGCACCAACAACTGGGCCATTACCGGCCAGACCGGCACCTGGAGCGGCGGTGCGGCGGCCTGCGCCCTGCTGGGCAACGGCTATGTGTTTGATGTGCCGACCAACAGCCTCGACAACGAGAAGCTGAAGGCGGCAAAGAACGGCGTCAGCACGGTATGGCTGAAGCACAATGACATCGCGGTGGAAGGAAACTGGGTCATTCCCTGACCCGGCGCGCTAGGCCTTCAGCCGGAACCAGTATTCGGGCCGGCTGTCGGTGGCGCGGGCATTGACTTCAAACTTGCCGCAGGCGCGGATCAGGCTGAGCAGGTTGCGGGAACCGTAGGTGGCTTCCAGCGCCGACATCTCCTGCGGCATCGACTTCGACAGGCGATGGGACACGTCGAACACCGGCACCCACCGCCCCTCACCCGTCGCCATGCGGGCATAATCATCCAGCACCCGGATCAGGGTTTCGTGCTGACTCAGCAATTCTTCCATCGGCTTGCCATCCAGAATGGCGGCCCATTCCTTCATCGCCGCCTGCTGGTTCTGCACCAGCGTCTGCAAGCGCTCCACTTCCGGCAACAGGCGGTCCATCTGTTCATCCAGGTAGACCATGGCCTGCAACAGGCTTTCAGCGCTGGACATCTGGCAGCGGTTCAGAAACTCATGCGCCAGTTCCTGCCGGTCGCCGGCCAGCGTGATCAGCAAGCGCTTGCGCACATCCTCGAAGCGGACTTCCTCGCCGTCACGCTGCGAAAATTCGCCGTAAGCCGCCAGAAAATGCAGCATGGCTTCAACCTGCTGGAACAGAATAATGTTGCGGCCGACTTTCTGCTGCACATCCGCTTTGAGTATTTCGATCCGGTTTTCCATAGCCATTGTCGATTTCATTGTTATGTCTGAATCTTAGCTGCAATCGACGGCAAAAATGCACTACCCGTCTGCAAATTTGACGCGTCCGGCGACCGCCATAAAAAAAGCGGCCCGAAGGCCGCTTCCTGTATCATCGAAAAGCAGGCGATTCAGGCCGCCGGCTTCTCGATGATGGCCACCACGCCCTGACCACCCGCCGCGCAGATGGAAATCAGGCCGCGACCGCTGCCCTTCTCGTTCAGCATCTTCGCCAGCGTGGCGATGATGCGGCCACCGGTGGCGGCGAACGGGTGACCGGCGGCCAGCGAGGAACCGTTGACGTTCAACTTGCTGCGGTCGATCTTGCCCAGCGGCTTCTTCAGGCCCAGACGTTCCTTGCAGAACGCGGGATCTTCCCAGGCCTTCAGGGTCGACAGCACCTGGGCAGCGAAGGCTTCATGGATTTCATAGAAATCGAAGTCCTGCAGCTTGATCCCGGCGCGGTCCAGCATGCGCGGCACGGCATAGGCCGGCGCCATCAGCAGGCCTTCCTTCTTGTGCACGAAATCAATGGCGGCGACTTCGCTGAAGGTCAGGTAAGCCAGCACCGGCAGGTTGTTGGCGGCAGCCCACTCTTCCGAAGCCAGCAGCACCACGGAGGCGCCGTCGGTCAGCGGGGTGGAGTTGGCGGGGGTCATGGTGGCGCCTTCACCCTTGCCGAAGCAGGGCTTCAGGGTGGCCAGCTTTTCCAGGGAGATTTCAGCGCGCATGTTATTGTCACGGCTGAGGCCCTGGAACGGGGTGATCAGGTCGTTGAAGAAACCGCGCTCGTAGGCGGCGGCCATGTTCTTGTGGCTGTTGTAGGCCAGCTGGTCCTGCTCTTCGCGGGAAATGTTCCACTCCTTGGCGGTGACGGCGCAGTGATCGCCCATGGACAGGCCGGTGCGCGGCTCGCCGTTGCGCGGCTGTTCCGGCATCAGGTGCTTGGGACGAATCTTCAGGGCGATCTTCAGACGCTCCTGCGTGGTCTTGGCGCGGTTGAGCTCCAGCAGGATCTTGCGCAGCTTGTCGTTGACGCCCAGCGGTGCGTCGGAGGTCGTATCGACACCGCCGGCAATGCCGCAGTCGATCTGGCCGAGGGCGATCTTGTTGGCGACGAGGATGGCGGCTTCCAGGCCGGTGCCGCAGGCTTGCTGGATGTCATAGGCCGAGGTTTCCGGGGCCAGCGAGGTGCTGAGCACGGCTTCCCGGGTCAGGTTGAAGTCGCGGCTGTGCTTGAGCACGGCGCCGGCAACCACTTCACCCATGCGCTTGCCTTGCAGGTTGAAGCGCTCGATCAGGCCGTTCAGGGCGGCGACCAGCATGTCCTGGTTGGACACGTTGACATAAGCGCCGTTGGAACGGGCGAAGGGAATGCGGTTACCACCAATAATTGCGACACGACGAACAGTCATAACATCCTCCGGGATTTTTCTACCATGCCAGCTTAACAATGCCGCTACAAAACGGCATTGGCTGAGGCGCGGGGCGTAGTCTGCCACAAGGCAAATGCGGCCACGAGGGGCTTTTGCTAGTCTTCACCCGTCAAAGTGGCGAAAGCTGACCAATGGCGCAAATTTTGGCGTCCGGCTTGACCCCGGACTCTCGCCAAAATCCGTGTTTTGGTCTAGTCTCGCGCCGCAAAAGCCCTGTCTGCCGGGGCGCACCGTTCAATTGTCCACTACCCAGGGGAACGTCATGAGTGACCGTTATCAAGTATTTGCGAATTCCGCCCTCGGCCGTATGCTGATCCGCAACCTCGGCCTGCCCGCTCCGTTGGCCCTGGACCGTTTCGACCCCTCCAAGCCGCTGGTGAACGGCCCGGTGCTGCTGGGCGCCGCTCCCGGCAGCGAACTGGTCGCCCCCCTGTCCCTGGTGCTGAAGAACATTCACGCCGAAGCCTATGCGGGCGCCCAGGACCATGTGCATCGAGCCGCCGCCGACGCCGGTCTGAACCTGCGCATGTACAACACCGAAGACAAGGGTCAAAAGTTCAAGGCCTACGTGTTTGACGCCACCGGCATCATGAACAGCGAGCAGCTGGTCGAGCTGTACAATTTCTTCAACCCGATTGCCCGCCAGTTGCTGAACAGCGGCCGCGTGCTGGTGATCGGCCGCACCCCCGAATTGTGCGCCAACCCCAAGCACGCCACCGCCCAGCGTGCGCTGGAAGGCCTGACCCGCGCCATCGGCAAGGAATTCAAGAAGGGCATGACTTCGCAGGTGGTCTATGTCGCCCCGGGCGCGGAAGACCAGATTGAATCCACCGTGCGTTTCTTCCTGTCCGCCAAGTCGGCCTATGTCTCCGCCCAGGTGGTGCGCATTTCCCCCAGCGACACCAAGCCCGCCATTGACTGGTCGAAGCCGCTGGCCGGGAAGACCGCGCTGGTGACCGGTGCCAGCCGCGGCATCGGTGAAGCCATTGCCGACGTGCTGGCCCGCGACGGCGCGCACGTGGTCTGCCTGGACATCCCCGCCCAGGAAGCCGACCTGCAGCGTGTCGCCGCCCGCATCGGCGGTTCCGTGCTGGGTCTGGACATCACCTCCGCCGAAGCCCCGCAGAAGATCGTCGATCACTTCAAGGGCAAGGGCCTGGACATCATCGTCCACAACGCCGGCGTCACCCGCGACAAGACCCTGGCCAACATGACCCCGCAGCAATGGGGCCTGGTGATGAACATCAACCTGTCCAGCGAAGAGCGCATCAACGACGCCCTGCTGGCCAACAACGTGCTCAACGCCAACGGCCGCGTTATCTGCGTTTCGTCCATCAGCGGCATCGCCGGCAACATGGGCCAGACCAACTACGCCGTGTCCAAGGCCGGTGTCATCGGCATGGTTCAATCCATGGTGCCGGTGCTGAAGGAAAAGGGCGTGACCATCAACGCCGTGGCCCCGGGCTTCATCGAAACCGCCATGACCGCCGCCATCCCCTTCGCCATCCGCGAAGCCGGCCGCCGCATGAACTCGATGTCGCAGGGCGGCCTGCCGGTCGACGTCGCCGAAACCATCGCCTGGTACGCCAGCCCCGCTTCCGCCGGTCTGAGCGGCAACGTGGTGCGTGTCTGCGGCCAGAGCCTGATCGGGGCGTAAAAAGAAGATGACAACCCTCTCCTTCCAACGCCTGCCGTCCAGCCTGTCGCTGTACCCCAAGGCCTTGATCAACAGCTACAAGGCCAAGAAGGGCGGCGACCTGCCGGACCTGAAGGCCAGCCTCAGTGCGGTCGGCATCGACCGCCGGCACCTGGCGGCCTACAACGCCGTCTGCGGCTTCGGCCAGGGCGACGTGTTGCCCGCCACCTACCTGCACATGCTGGTGTTTCCGCTGCAGATGGCGATGATGGCCGATGAATCCTTCCCCTTCGCGCTGCTGGGGCTGGTGCACATCACCAACCGCATCACCCAGCACCGCCCGGTCAACGCCGCCGAGATGGTCAATGTCACCTGCGAATTCGGGGAACTGAAGCCGCATGACAAGGGCGTGCAGTTCGCGCTGATCGGCAAGGTCTACGTGGGCAATGAACTGGTGTGGACGGAAGAAAGCGTCTACCTGCGCCGCCAGGCTTCCGGCGGCAGGGGCAAGAGCGAGAAACCGGCCGAAGCCAAGTCCAACGCCAAGCCGGATTTCAACGCCATCTGGGACATTCCCGGCGACATCGGCCGTCAATACGGCGCGGTGTCCGGCGACCGCAATCCGATCCATCTCTACAACTTCACCGCCAAGCTGTTCGGCTTCCCGCGCGCCATCGCCCACGGCATGTGGACCAAGGCGCGCAGCCTGGCCGCCTATGACGGCCGACTGCCCGACGCCTTCACGGTGGACGTGCAGTTCAAGCTGCCGGTGCTGCTGCCCGCCAAGGTCGCCTTCCAGTCGATCCCCAACGGCAAGGGCGCGCTGTTCTCCCTGGCGGATGCCCGCAGCGGCAAACCGCATCTGGCGGGAACGATAACCGCTCTGTAAGCTCGGGGGCGCGATGACAACATCGCGCCCTTTTTCCTTGTCCGTCCGAAAAGAGTCAGCCCCATGACCTACACCATCCACGGCCGCTACGAGTCCAACTTCGAACCCCTGGCCGACGTCTTCCTGCAGCAACTGCCGAAATCGCCGCGCAAGGGCGGCCAGGCGCTGACGGTCTACCATCGCGGCGTGCCGGTAGTGGATATCTGGAGCGGCGTGCGTGACAAGGCCGGAACGCCCTGGCAGGCGGACACCATGAGCATCAGCTACTCCACCACCAAAGGCGTGCTGAGCACACTGGCGCACATGCTGGTGGACGAAGGCGTGCTGGCCTACGACACCCCCATTGCCCGCTGGTGGCCGGAATTCGCCGCCAACGGCAAGCACGGCATCACCCTGCGCCACGTGATGACCCACGAATCCGGGCTGTACCACATCCGCCAGATGATCCAGAACGCCCGCGAAATGCTGGACTGGCCGCACATGCTGGACGTCATCGCCGCCGCCAAGCCCTATCACGCCCCCGGCGAGCGCATCGGCTATCACGCCCTCACCTACGGCTGGATTGTCGGCGGCCTGATCGAGAAAGCCACCGGCCGCCCGCTGGCCGCGCTGCTGGACGAAAAGCTGGTCAAGCCGCTGGAACTGGACGGCTGCTACATCGGCGTGCCCGACAGCGAACTGCCGCGTTGCGCCGAGATCATTGGCGCGGCCCGTTACAACCCGAATCCCAAGCCGCCGTCCAGGGTATCGGTCTGGCGGCAAAAGCTGATCAGCAACGCCCTCGCCCTGACCGGCTTTGACGACAGCACCTCCGCCGACGCGCTGATACCGCGCGGCATGAGCCGTTTCTATCTGGACGAACCGGAAAGCCTGCAAGCCTGCATTCCCGGCGCCAACGGCGTTTTCGCCGCCCGCTCGCTGGCGCGCATCTATGCCGCCCTGGCCAACGGCGGCGAACTGGACGGCGTGCGCCTGCTGTCGGCCCAGCGTCTGGCGGAAGCCACCCGCGTGCACAATCGCAAACGTGGTGACGTGGTACCGATGGCCATGAACTGGCGCCTGGGTTATCACCGCATCTTCACCACCTGGCCGAAAACCCCGCACGCCTTCGGCCATTTCGGCTACGGCGGCTCCGGCGCGTGGGCCGACCCGTCGCGCGACCTGGCGGTGGCCTATACGGTGAATACCGGCAGCGGCTCGCCCATGGGCGACCTGCGCATCATGCGCATCAATACCGCCGTGATACAGTGCGTGGAAAGCTGACACCGGGAGGGAATCACGACATGGCCATGTACCAGCTGGGCGACCAAGTACCGCAACGCGGCAACCTGTTCTCGAAGACCGTGGGCGCGGCCATGCTGAAAGCCCTTGGCTGGCGCGTGGCCGGCGACTTCCCGAATGTACCCAAGGCGGTGATGGTGGTGGTTCCCCACACCTCGAATTTCGATGCCTACATCGCCCTGGCGGCGACCTGGGCCATCGGGCTGGACATCACCATGATGGTGAAGCACACCGTGTTCGTGTGGCCGTTCGGACCGTTTCTGCGCGGGCTGGGCTTTGCGCCGGTGAACCGGGAAGATGCCAAGGATCTGGTGGGCCTGTCGGCGCGGAAACTGCGGGAAGCGGACAAGCTGATCATGGGCATTGCGCCGGAGGGGACGCGGCACAGTGCAAAGCAATGGAAGTCAGGCTTCATGCGGATTGCGCTGGAGGCCGGGGTGCCGGTGATCATGACGGGGTTTGATTACCGGAAGAAGCAGGTGATATTTTTGGGGCGGTTTGATCCGACCGGGGATATCGAGGGGGATATTCCGAAGATCATTGCGTTGTTCAAGGAAGTTTATCCGAGGATTCCGGAGCGGTTGTCGGAGCCGTTGAAGGAGATTCAGGGGAAGCAAGGCTGACAAGCTTTGGCGGCTTGTGGCAAGCTATCGGGCAGTGTGATTTTTAGACGTGAGGTTCCCATGCGTATGAATGTTGAGGCATTGGAGGCAGAAGCCCTGAAGCTTAGCCCTGCCGATCGCACCCATTTGCTGGAACGACTGATTTTGGCCTTGGATACGGATGTTGCAGTTGAAGCGGCTTGGGAAAATGTAGCGGAACTGCGGCAGGCCGATATTGAGTCCGGTAAGGTGAACTTGCTATCGGATGTTGAGGTTCTGGGGCGTTTGCGCGCGAGGCTGGATAAGTGAATGTCCGGCTGCACCCCGGTGCGGAATCTGATCTTTCTGACGCCTTTGATTTCTATCTTGAAACGGCCGGGACTGTCATTGCATCCCGGTTTCTGGATGAATTTCAGCGAACTGTCCGGTTGATTTCAGATAGCTTCCTGACTCTTACTTATCATCAGACAACAAGACCCCGACCATAATAATTGCGCCACCGATAAATGCAATAGCATACGCCTTTATTTCGAAACCAAAAAAGACTATCTCTCCAGGAGATATTCCATATGCAGAAACAACCCCTCCGAATACGCACACCATAACAGACTTTCGGTTTCTACAACGCTTTATAATTGGGTTTTCCATTTCCAAACTTCCACCGCCGCACATCAAAAATTGGCTACATGACTCCATTATTAACTCATTTTTTAGGGGCAGACAAATGCCCGCCCCCTAAACTCTTCCTTCACTCCCCCACCGGCATTTCCAACTTCCCATCCGCCACAATCACCCCATTATTATCCGCGTAGATGAAATCCCCATCCTCGATAATCACCCCGCCAAACGACAACCGGATCCCCGTCTCGCCAATCCCCCGCCGCGTACTCTTCATCGGCATCGAATTGATCGCTTGCAC
>DASUIM010000510.1:0-1310 GCA_036279775.1 Fluviicoccus sp.
AGCAGGGTTTCCGGACGCGTCGTCGCCACCACCAGATAGCCGCTGCCGTCTTCCAGCGTGTAGCGGAAATGCCACAGTGAGCCTTTCTCTTCTTCGCTGACCACTTCCAGGTCGGAAATGGCGGTGTGCAGTTTCGGGTCCCAGTTCACCAGCCGCTTGCCGCGATAGATCAGGCCATCCTCATACAGGCGCACGAAGGCTTCCTTCACCGCGTTCGACAGGCCGTCGTCCATGGTGAAGCGTTCGCGGCTCCAGTCCACCGACGAGCCCAGGCGGCGGATCTGGCGGGTAATGGTGCCGCCGGACTGCGCCTTCCATTCCCAGACCTTGTCGAGGAATTTGTCGCGGCCGAGATCGTGGCGGGTGATGTTCTGCAAACCCAGTTGGCGTTCCACCACCATCTGCGTGGCGATGCCTGCATGGTCGGTGCCCGGTTGCCACAGCGTGTTGCGGCCGGTCATGCGGTGGTAGCGGATCAGGCTGTCCATGATGGTGTTGTTGAAGCCGTGACCCATGTGCAGCGAGCCGGTAACGTTGGGCGGCGGGATCATGATGCAGTAGGGCGCGCCGTTACCGCTGGGGGCGAAGTAGCCCTGTTTTTCCCAGTGTTCGTACCAGCGTTGTTCAAGGTCGGAAGGATTGAAGGAGGAGTCCATGGTCATGGGGAAATACCGGAGTCTGTCTGAAGGCGGAAATGGGAGAGATGTTAGCAAAAAGTCGGGGTCAGCGGGCAGGCCGTACCGGGGCAGGGCGGGGATTTCAGTCGTGAACGGACGGTAAGGTTGGACACCGGTCGGCTGCCCGGTGTCCGGAGCCGGGTTACTCCGGCTTCTTCAGCGAATCCTGCAGCAGGCGGTTCATTTCGCCATGCAGCCATTTGCGCAGCTCAACGCGCACCGAATCCAGCTGCTGCTCGATCAGGTCGTCGGCGTTCTGCAGGAAGCTGCGTTTCAGCTCCTGCTCGACCGGCCCGGCGGCAATGGCGGCGGCGGCTGATGCGACCGGCAGCGGGGATGTGCGGGTGGGACTGGCGATAATCCGTTCCTGGGCGTGACCGCCCAGCGAGGAGCAGACATCCAGCAGTTCATCGAATACATTCTGGCGAAATTCGACGGGAGAGCGCTGCCAGCGCAGCGGGAAGTTGGTGCCTAATTCAACAGCCATGCTTACCTCATACCTCGTTGTGATCCAGACTGAAGCCCAGTTGTTTGTAGTTCTGCCAGCGCTCGCGGGCCGCCTTCCGGGAAGATTCGTCGGGGGCGAACAGCTCCAGCACGCGCTGGTACCGCTCCGGGTGCTCCACCGGGCGG
>DASUIM010000511.1:0-1112 GCA_036279775.1 Fluviicoccus sp.
ACTTGGTGAAGAACATGTTGAAGCGCTTGGCGTCCGGGTCCACGCCCGAGTCGATCATGTGCTGGCGGTAATTGGCGCCCTGGCACAGCACCTTGCCGTCGCGGGTGACCGGCGACAGCAGCGTCAGCCCGTCCAGCGGCACGGACGGCTGCCCCGCCGCCGCCTCACGCAGTGCAGGAATCCCGACGGCAATCAGCGCCGCCGTGGTGTCGCAGGGGATCGCCAGCGGCGTCACCCGCTGCTCTTGGAGGACGCCCCAGCGCGGGGCCTGGTTCGGTTCGGCAAAACGGATTATGGACAGGGACATGGGACAAACTCCGGTTATGATGGTTGTGGGCCGCTCAACCGGCGGCGCGGACCAGGTTGATGAGGCGGCGCAGGCTGAGGTCGTCACCAGTACGGTCGCGCAGCCGGGAAATGACGGTCTGGACCAAATGCGCGGACGGCACCTTCCCCGCCATGTCGGCGGTCACCGCCGGTCCCCACTGGTGCAGGGCCTCGCCGTCAAAACGGTGATAGCCGGTCGGCACGGAAGCATCGAACAGGTCGCCGTCAGCGTAGTGCTCGAACATGTCGCCCTGCTCATCGCGCCAGTAGTCGAAAATCTGGCTGCCGAGGATGTGGCGGCCGATGCCCCAGGTATGGCGGTACTTCCGCTGTTTCAGCAGCTCGCCCGCCGCGACCACCGCATCCAGGTCGGGCAGCTCGAAGGCGGTATGCAGGTGGCCGATCTCCACCGCCGAACCCATGGCCAGCGTGTGATGGTCGGTGGGAATATCCCCGCGATCGCAGCGGATGAAGGCCACCACCGGCAGCGGATCACCGTCCAGCATCTGGAAGTCGGAGACGATCAGCCCGAAGTTTTGCTGGTACCATGTCAGGCTGTTGACGAAATTCGTCACACCCATCACCGTGTGGCCCAGCTTGTGGATGCGCGGCGGATGATCAAAATCAAGGCGCACGGGGCGGTTGATGCGCGGCGTGTGGCCGGGGCGGTTGGCGGGAATGATGTCGGCATGCATCAGCTCCGGCAGCGGCGTCCAGCCGTGCATCACTTCCACCGTCAGGTTGTCGGGATCGCGCAGCGTCACCATGCGGCCGCCGCGCTGCGG
>DASUIM010000512.1:0-1274 GCA_036279775.1 Fluviicoccus sp.
CATCGCCACCGGCCACTACACCCGCCGCAGCGCCGATACCGATTGCGCGCAGTTGCTGAAGGGACTGGACGACAACAAGGACCAAAGTTACTTCCTGCACGCCGTCAGTGGCCGCCAGATTGCCCGCACCCTGTTCCCCGTAGGCGAACTGCCGAAGCCGGAAGTTCGCCGCATTGCCGCCGAACAGGGCTTCATCAACCACGCCAAGAAGGACTCTACCGGCATTTGTTTTATCGGCGAGCGCCGTTTCCGCGATTTTCTGCAGCAATACCTGCCCGCCCGGCCCGGCGACATTGTCACCGATGAAGGTGTGAAAATCGGTGAGCATCTCGGCCTGATGTACTACACGCTCGGCCAGCGTCAGGGCATTGGCGTTGGCGGTGTGAAGAATACGCCGGAAGCGCCGTGGTTTGTGGTCGACAAGGATCTGGAAGCCAACCGGCTGGTGGTCGGCCAGGGCCACGAGCATCCGCTGCTGATGAGCCGCCGTCTGTTCGCGGCTGCGCCGGACTGGGTGGCCGGTCATGCCCCGCCACTGCCGCACCGTTGCCTGGCCAAAACCCGTTACCGCCAGCCCGACCAGCCCTGCGTGATCCACGACGCGGGCGACGGCAAGGTGCGCGTCGAGTTTGATGACCTCCAACGCGCGGTCACCCCCGGTCAATCCGTGGTTTTTTATGATGGCGATGTCTGTCTGGGCGGCGGCGTGATCGAACGGACGGAACGTACATGATGCCGGATAACGCTTACCGCAACCGCGTGCTGGCGCTGGCCGCCGTTTTCCAGGCCGCCGCGCTGGCGGATGCCCTGGCCTGGGGAACAACCGTCGATGCCGACAGCCGCAAGGTTTTGCTGGACAGCCTGCTGCGCATCGACTCCGACGATCCGGCGGTCCGTTACGGGACCATCGCCGGAATGACTGACGGCCTGCGCACGCTGGAGGAGTCGCTGGTCATGGGGGCTGCCCCCGGCAAGGACCGGATGCGCCGTGACAGCCGTCAGGCAGACCGCCTGCGCTATGCCCTTGGGCTGATCCAGATCGAGCGCAAGCTGGCGGGCAACCCCGAGCTGCTGACGACGACCCGCAAGCGCCTGGAACAGGCGAAAGTGCAGATGCCCCACTTTGCCGACGGAATGACCGGCACCGGCATGACCCACAAGCTGGCCGGCATATATATAGATACGCTGGGTACTTTCCCGCAGCGCATCCAGATTCGCGGCAGTGAGCAGCGCCTGCGCACTTCGGGTGTGCCCGAGCAGATCCGGGCGGTGTT
>DASUIM010000513.1:0-1492 GCA_036279775.1 Fluviicoccus sp.
GCGAGTTGCGGGGCAATCCGTAACCCGCGTTGCCGCAGGTCGATCAGGAGTTCGCGCCAGCTCTGCGCGCTCTCGCGCACGCCGACCTGGAAGCCGATCAGCTCCTTCTTGCCTTCCGGCGTGGTGCCAATCAGCACCAGCATGCATTCGCTGTGATCTTCCATGCGGGCCTGCAGGTACACGCCATCGGCCCAGATGTAGACATAGCGACGCGCCGACAGATCGCGTCTCTGCCAGCGTTCGTACTCGACCTGCCAATCGGCCTTCAGGCCGGCGATCACCGAAGGCGACAGGTTCGGCGCATCCTTGCCGAGCAGCGCCGAGAGCGCCTCCTGGAAGTCGCCGGTCGAGATGCCGCGCAAATAGAGGACCGGGATCAAGGCATCCAGGCTCTTCGTCCGCCGCGCCCATAGCGGCAGGATTGCCGAACTGAAGCGGAGGCGGTCGCCTGGCCCGCTCGCTCCGCGGTCGCGGACCTTGGGACGAGCGACCTCCACCGGACCGATGCCGGTCGCAATCTCGCGCACCGGACCGTGCCCATGTCGGACCAGGCGCGCTCGACCGTCGGGCAGCGTCAGATTGGCCGTGCTGGCCAGAAACGCGCCAACCTCGATCTCGATCGCCCTGGCAAGCAGGTCCCGCGCGCCGGCACGAACGATATCGGTCAGTGGATCATCAACCGCGGACGGCTGACGGAAAGCAAGAACATTGGTAGTCTCGGTCATGGCGTATCGCTCTCCTCGAGAGGTTCTGGCAGGCTCGTCACCCGCCTCGATACGCCGCCTTCCTCACACCGTCATCACCCAGATTCCGCCATAGCTCTACCCCACCTTCTAGCCCGTCTTATTCGCGAGAGGGCGCCTGAGAGGCTGGCGAGCGTGGTGTAAAGCGCTGATGCGGAGTAGGATTCGGTTGCGAAGCCACCCCATCACCTTCAACCGCGAACGCCACGCCCGCCATGACCGACGATACGATTCCGCCCTTCTCGTTTCCAGCCGTTCACGCCAAGAAAGTCACAGCTGCCTTCGATGGCGGTCGCCTGACCTCGAACGGGGGCGTGATGCTTCTGGCGATGGCCGAGCGGCGTCTCGGCTTGGCCGACAATCTGGCCCGGGTGTTCCCGGATCGGCGCGATCCGACGCGGGTCGTGCACAGCCTTGTCGATATGTTCCGCGCGCGCATGTTCGCGATCTGCTGCGGCTACGAGGACGCCGACGACCTCGATCATCTGCGGTCCGATCCCGCATTCAAGCTGGCCTGCGGACGGCTGCCGGACACGGGCCGCGATCTGTGTTCCCAACCGACGCTGTCGCGGCTGGAGAATGCTCCGCGCCTGCGCGACGTGATCCGACTGACCTACATTTTGGTCGACGCATGGATGGATAGCTACCCGCGCGAGCCGGCATCCGTCACGCTCGACATCGATGATACCTGCGACGTCGTCCACGGCCATCAGCAGCTCTCGCTGTTCAACGCTCATTATGACGAACGC
>DASUIM010000514.1:0-1486 GCA_036279775.1 Fluviicoccus sp.
GATGAACTATCCCGAGTACACCCAGGACCTGCAGCGCATCCACGAATCGGAAGTCTACGGCACCGCCGTTTTCGACATGGCGGCGCGGCTGGCCCGGAACCCGGCGCGCAAGCAGAAGTGGCTGGCGCTCAAGGCGCTGGAAGAACAGACGCTGCAGCGTTATCTGGACCACATGCGGGCGACCGGCCAGCACGTCACCGAACCGCGCGGCTGGGCATTGAAGGGCATGGCGGAAGGCGCGGCGCTGGGACTGATGCCCTGGTGGCTGGCCATGCGCCTGCTGCGCGATGGCACCCGGCCCTTCCAGGAAAAATTCCTGCGCCTGAAGGATCATGCCGAGGGAGCGGACAAGGCCTTCTTTGCCTATGTCTACGCGCATGAAAAGGCGATCGAGGCCTTCGCCAAGCGGGAGCTGTCTCGGGATGCAGACAGCCTCAAGGCGGTCCATGACCTGCTGGGGCGGTGACCGGACCGGCAGGACGGGCCCGGGCGCACGCCGGGCGCCCCTGCCACTCACCCGTTGAGCGCCCGCTCCGCCAGCACCTTCCCCGCCAGCTCCCGCCCGCAGGTCCACGCCCCTTCCACCCGGCCGCCCAGCAGCCAGTCGCCACACAGGCCCAACCCGGATTCCGGGTGCCAGACGCTCCCCGTCGCCGCGGGTTCGCAATCCGCATAGCGCCAGCGATGCACCGACACCGCCGCCGGTTCCGGCCCGCCCAGCTGCCGGAACGCCGCCACCAGCGCCCGCCCCGCCGTCTCCGGCTCCTCCTCCAGATGCGCCGCGCTCCACGCCGCCGAGGCCTGCAACACCCAGCACTCCTGCCCGGTGCGCCCCGGCTTGCTGCTGTTGCGCGCCACCCAGCGCAGCGGCCCCTCATTCACGAAAGCCGCCTCGAAGGGCAAGTCCGGCCGGACATCAAAGCGCGCCATCACCGTCCAGCTGGGCAGCAGGTGGTGTCCGGCGGCCACGTCCGCCAGTGAGACGTTCACCGGCCGCAGCAACGGCTCCGCCTGCGCCGCCGGTACACCCAGCAACAGCGCTTGGTAAACCTCCGGCAGCAGCCCGTGCTCCGCCGTTTCCAGCTGCCAGCCACCGTCCACCCGCCACAGGGCTTTCACCGTATGGCCGGTCCGCACCGTCAGCCCGTCCGCCAGCGCCTTGGCCGGGGCCGACATGCCCGGCACGCCGACATAACGCACCACCGGCTCGCCCGCCGACGCCTCATGCGGCCCGAACACCGCCCGTTGCGGCCGCCATTCCGCCACCACCCCGGCTTCCAGCCAGCCCGCCACTTGGGCCTGAAAGTCCGGGCTGCGCGCGGTGAAGTACTGCGCGCCGTGATCGGCCTGCCAGTCCTCGCCGCGACGGGTGCACAGGCGGCCGCCCACGCCCCGGCTCTTGTCAAACACCGTCACTGCATGCCCGGCGTCCTGCAACCGGCGGGCGCAGGCCAGCCCCGCCAGCCCGCCGCCAATGATCGCCACC
>DASUIM010000515.1:0-5007 GCA_036279775.1 Fluviicoccus sp.
AAGGTAATCTGCGCTCCCAGTTCCACCACCCGGTTGGGCGGCAGGTGAAAATGCGCGGCGGCATTGCCCGCATTGCGGAACATGGCGGCAAACAGCAGTTCACGCCAGTAGGCCATCGCCGACCCTTTCTGCGGCAACAGGG
Source organism: Fluviicoccus sp. (assembly GCA_036279775.1). Classification (GTDB taxonomy): domain Bacteria; phylum Pseudomonadota; class Gammaproteobacteria; order Pseudomonadales; family Moraxellaceae; genus Fluviicoccus. Next base: position 143 of record DASUIM010000515.1, read on the forward strand.
TTTCCCGTCCCAGAAAGAAGGTGTAGTCCATCATCTCCAGAGCCAGACCCTGACCGGCGCACTGCGGCAGAATGGCGGGCAGGTCGGCTTCATCCATGAAACCGTAGCTGATACCGACCCGGTAGAAACGATCGTTGAGGCGCTCCACCGCCAATTGCTGTTCCGGCGCGGCGTAGGGAATATCCAGCGTCGTCACCGTCAGGATGAGAATGCGCTCGTGCAGGCTCTTGTAATGCTTCAGGCTGTGCAGCAGGGCGTGCGGCACCGCCGCCGGTTGCGGTGTCAGGAAGATTGCGGTGCCCGGGACGGTGGTTGGTACGTGATCCGCCACCTGATCCATGAAGTCCGCCAGCGGCATGGCCTCGGTATCCAGGCGCGCCCGCAGCAGGGTCTGGCCCCGCTTCCAGCTGGTCATCAGCACAAACAGGCCGCCGCCCAGCACCAGCGGCAGCCAGCCGCCGTCGGGAATCTTGGTGATATTGGCGCCAAGGAAAGCCAGATCCACGCTCAGGAACAGCCCGGACACAATCAGCGTCGCCCCCAAATTCCAGCGCCAGATATGGCGCATCACCACAAAGGTCAGCAGGGTGGTAATGATCATGGTGCCGCAGACAGCGATCCCGTAGGCGGCGGCCAATCGGGTTGAGGATTCAAAAGTCAGCACCAGCGTGACCACCGCCAGGAACAACAGCCAGTTGATGCCCGGCAGATAGATTTGCCCGGCTTCGCGGTGGGACGTGTGCTGCACCACGACGCGCGGGACATAGCCCAACTGCATGGCCTGATGCGTGATGGAATAGACCCCGGAAATGACGGCCTGCGAGGCAATCACCGTGGCCAGCGTGGCCAGGCCGACGAGGGGATAGATCGCCCAGTCGGGAGCCAGACGGTAGAAGGGGTTGTCGATAGCCGTCGGGTTAGCCAGCAGCAGCGCCCCCTGCCCGAAATAGTTCAGCGCCAGTGACGGCAACACCAGCCCGAACCAGGCCAACTGCACCGGTTTGCGGCCAAAATGTCCCATGTCCGCATACAGGGCTTCCGCCCCGGTCAGTGTCAGGAAAACCGCTCCCAGTGACAGGAAAGCCATTTTCGGGTCGGCCTGAAAGAAACCCAGGGCATAGCGTGGGTTCAATGCCTGCAGGACCTCCGGATTGGCGGCGATGCCGTGGATACCCAACGCGCCGATGGCGGCGAACCACACCACCACAATGGGGCCGAAAAAACCGCCGACGCGGCCGGTGCCGTGTTTCTGGAAGGCGAACAGCACGGCAAGGGCGATGACCGTCAGCGGCACGATATAGGGTTTGAACGCCGGAGTGCCGATTTCCAGCCCTTCCATGGCGGACAGGACAGAGATGGCGGGCGTGATTGCGCCGTCGCCGTAAAAGAGGGCGGCGCCGAACAGACCGGCCAGCATCAGCGCCGGGGCATAGGGCTTGTCCCGGGCGCCGCCCAGCACCAGCGCCATCAGCGCCATGATGCCGCCTTCCCCGCGATTGTCGGCGCGCATCACGAAGCTGACGTACTTGATGGATACCACGCCGATCAGCGACCAGAAAATGACGGAAAGCACGCCCAGAATGTGATCGTGGGTGATGGGAACCGCATGTTGCTCGCCGGCGAAGACTTCTTTCAGGGCGTAAAGCGGGCTGGTGCCGATGTCGCCGTAAACGACGCCCAGGGCCGTCAGGGCCAGCAGCGGCAGCCGGTTGCCGTCGGTGGGTACAGTCATGATCTCTCCGGATGATATGGAAGGTCGGGTTTCAGGACTGGAAGCGATAGCCGATGCCTGTTTCCGTCAGGAAATACCGGGGACGGGTGGCGTCGGGTTCCAGTTTTTGGCGCAGGTGGCCCATGTAGATGCGCAGGTAATGGTTGCTCTCGGCATAGCCTGGCCCCCAGACCTCGCGCAGCAGGTGACGGTGCGTCAGGACTTTGCCATCACTGGCCAGCAGGGTGGTCAGCAGGCGGTATTCGATCGGGGTCAGATGCACATCGGTCCCGGCGCGGGTGACCTGCCGTCGCGCCAGGTCGACTGCGACTTCGCCGAACCGGATGAACGGGCTGCCATGTCCGGCATTGCGGCGGCGCAGCAAGACCCGGACCCGCGCCAGCAGTTCGCCGACGCCGAAGGGTTTGGTCAGGTAATCATCCGCGCCCGCATCCAGCGCCAGGATTTTTTCCCGCTCATCGCTGCGCGCCGACACCACAATGACCGGCGCCGTGCTCCAGGCGCGCAGGTCGCGGATGAACTCGACGCCGTCAATATCGGGCAGGCCCAGATCCAGCAGCACCAGATCGGGTTTGACAGCCACCGCATCCAGCAGCCCCGGACGGCCGCGTTCATTTTCGCGCACGGTGCAGCCCTCGGACTCCAGGGCGGAGCGGATGAAACGGCGGATCTGCCGTTCGTCTTCCACGATCAGGATCAGCGGCGCATGGTCGGTCATGGGGCTTCCCTCCGGGCCAGAACAACGGCCTCGTCGTCCAGTTCGGGCGCGGCGCCCAACGGCAGGCTGAAGCGGAAGCAGGCGCCGCCGCCGGGCCGGTTGGCGGCCTGAATGACGCCGCCGTGCGCCTCGACGATGGTCTTGCAGATGGCGAGCCCCAGTCCCGCGCCCGGGATGGCGGATTCCTCATCGCCCCGGACGAACAGGTTGAACAGATCATCCGGTTTTACCGCCATCGGCAATCCGGGGCCGGTATCGCCTATCGAGATCCACAGTTCCTTGCCGGTGTTCTGGACGTTCAGCGTGATGCAACTGCCGGGCGGCGAATACTTGGCGGCGTTTTCCAGCAGATTGCCCAGAACGCGCTCGATCAGCACGGCGTCGAACTCCACCAGCGGCAGCCCGGGCGGCAGTTCAACCCGGATGTTGTAGGGCTCCAGCGAGTGCTGCAGCAGTTTCAGGCTGGAGCCGATCACGTCTTCAATCAGGCACCATTCCTGGCGCAGGCGGATTTCACCGGCATTGAGCCTAGCCATGTCCAGCAGGTTTTCCACCAGCCGATGCAACTGACCGGCCTGATCGGCAATCGCAGCCGCCGTCTCATGGGCGGCGACCGGCAAGGGCGGTGCGGTCAGGGTCAGTGAATCGGCCAGCCCCACCAGCGCCGTGAGCGGCGTGCGGATGTCGTGGGACAGGGCGGAGAGAATGGAACTGCGCAGCCGCTCGGACTGAATCTGCAACTGGGTGCTTTGGGCTACGTCCACATAGTGCAGGCGTTCCAGAGCAATGGCGGTCAGCGAGGCCGCCGTCATCAGCAACGTCTGTCGTTCCGGGCGGGTTGCGCCGTCCGGCCCGGCATGCACCGCCAGTACGCCCCGGACCCGCATCGGCGCTTTCAGCGGGAAATAGACCGAGGCTTCGCCAAAGGCTTCCAGACGATCCAGCGTCACCTGCTCATTCTGCCGGTAGGCGGTTCGGGCCAGATTCACATCCAGGTGCACTGTCGCGCTGTCGCGCAGCGGCATCACCTGCAGGTTATCCTGATCATCGGGCAGCAGCAGCGCGGCTTCCAGCCCCAGATCGCGCAGGAAACGCTGTACGGCATCGGCCACCTGGCCGGTGGTCAATGCCCCCGCCAGCTCACGGGCCAGTTCATAAAGCAGGCGGGTCTGCCGTTCCTTTTGGGCGGAAGTCCGGGCTTGCTGGCGCAGGTCGGCGGCCAGATGCGCCGTGGTCAGCGCGACGGCCAGCATCACGGCGAACGTGATCAGGTACTGGGCATCGGACACGGCGAAGGACAAGTGCGGCGGCACCAGGAAAAAATCGAACAGGGCGACGCCCAGCAGGGCGGCCAGCACCGCCGGGCCGCGCCCGTAACGGGTGGCGGCGACCAGCACCACCAACAGGAACAACATGATGATGTTGACCAGATCCAGAAACGGCTGCAGGACCACGCCCGCGGCGGCCGTCAGCACACAGGCGCTGATGGTGACGCCATAGCCGCCGGTTTGCCGGATATCGGTGGAATACCCCATGATGCTTTACCCTCCGCGACGCACGCGGGCGTCATCGCTTCAGGCCAAAGATAGAGTCCGGCAGGTAAAAAAGGTGTAAAAGTTTTCCTCCGGCCTCTCAAGGCTCCAGCGTCATCAACTGCGGATTCAACCCGGTGGCGGTCAGGTTCTCGGTGACTGTGCGTTCCACGCAGAAGCGCATCAGGTAATGCGGGCCGCCCGCCTTGAAGCCCGTGCCGGACAGCCCTTCGCCGCCAAAGGGCTGGCATTCCACCACCGCGCCGATCTGGTTGCGGTTGATGTAGAGGTTGCCGACGCGCGCCTGTTGCTGCACCCGCCGGATATGCGCCGGTATCCGCGAATGCAGGCCCAGCGTCAGTCCGTAGCCGGACGCATTGATGCGGCCGATCACCTTGTCCAGTTCGCCCGCTTTCCAGGTGGCTATATGCAGCACCGGGCCGAACACTTCCTGGTCGGGCAAATCCATCGGATGCAGCAGGAAGGCATGCGGCGGGAAATAATGGCCTTCCGCCGCCTCGCCCAACGGCCCGACCGCCTTCCACAAGGCCTTGTGGCCGGTAACCGTGCAATGGTGCTGCAACTGCGCCAGCGCTGCCGCATCAATCACCGGCCCCATGTCGCTGGCCAGCAGTGTCGGTGCGCCGGTGCGCCAGACTTTCAGGGCGCCTGCCAGCCGGTCCAGCACGCCGTTCTTGATGTCGTCCTGCAACCACAGGATGCGCAGCGCCGAGCAGCGTTGCCCGGCGCTGTTGAAGGCGGATTGCAGCACATCCAGGGTCAGTTGTTCGGGCAGGGCGCTGCTGTCGGCGATCATGGCGTTCAGGCCGCCGGTTTCGGCAATCAACGGCACCAGCGGGCCGGGCCGCCGCGCCAGTTGCAG
>DASUIM010000516.1:0-2055 GCA_036279775.1 Fluviicoccus sp.
TTGGCGATCAGGTTGTCGATGCTGCCCCAGGCCTGCAGCCACTTCACGGCGGTTTTCGGGCCCACGCCCTGCACCCCGGCAATGCCGTCGCTGGCGTCGCCCACCAGCGCCAGGTAGTCGATGATCTGGTCGGGGCGCACGCCGAATTTCGCTTCCACCCCGGCCGGGTCCAGAATGCCGTCCTTGTCGGTGAACGGGTTGACGATGGTGATGCGTTCGTTGACCAGCTGCGTCATGTCCTTGTCGGCGGTGGAGATGATCACGTCCTGGCCGTGGCGCTCCGCCAGCTTGGCCAGGGTGCCGATCACGTCGTCGCCTTCAAAGCCGTCCACGCACAGCACCGGAATGCCCATGGCGCGCACCAGCTGCTTCAGCGGCTCGAACTGCGCCTTCAGGTCGTCCGGCGTGGGCGGGCGGTGGGCCTTGTAGTCGGCGGCCATCTCGTGGCGGAAGGTGGGGCCGGGGGGGTCGAAGACCACCGCGATATGGGTAGGGTGATACTGCCGCAACAGCTTCTGCAGGGCGTTGACTGCGCCGCGCACCGCGCCGGTAGGCTGGCCGCTCTTGGTGGAGAGGGGCGGCAGGGCGAAATACGAACGGTAGATGTAGTACGAGCCGTCGATCAGCAGCAGGGGCTTGGCGGTCATGGAAGCGCGGTCCGGGGGTGAAAACGAATGGGGGGAAGTTTATTACATTCGGGGGAGGGCGGGGGCGTTGCGGTGGTAGAATCCGTCCATCCCACCGATTTTGCCGGAACCCCGTTCATGTCCGTCTACACCGAACTCACCCTCGACGAAATCCGCACCTTCGCCGCCGACCATTACGGCCTGGCCGTGACCGGCTGCGACCCCATCGCCAGCGGTATCGAGAATACCAATTACTTCGTGCGCTGCGAGGACGGCCGCGAGTTCGTGCTGACGCTGTTCGAGGAACTGAACGCCGCCGAGGCCGCCTTCCTGCCGCCGCTGCTGCAGCATTTGCAACGGGAAGGCGTGCCGGTGGCCGGTCCGCTGGTGGCGAAGGACGGCCAGTCGCTGCTGACCCTGCGTGGCAAGCCGGTGCAGCTGGCCCCGCGCATTATCGGCGGGCATCCGTCGCCGGTCACGGTCGCGCATTGCGCCGCCATTGGCGAGGCGCTGGCGAAGCTTCATCTGGGGCTGGAGGAATACCCGCTGCACCGTGAAAACGCCCACGGTCAGGAGTGGTGGGAAGCCGAGGCCAACAAGGCCCGCAAGACGATGAGCAAGACCGACCAGCTGCTGCTGGAAACCATGCTGGAGGACTTCGAGGAAACGGTGGAGGACTATGAAGACCTGCCGATAGGCCTGATCCACGGCGACCTGTTCCGCGACAACACCCTGTTCGAGGGCGACGAACTGCGCGCCATCCTCGACTTCTCCGAAGCCGGGGAAGACTACTGGCTGCTGGATGTGGCCATCACCATCAACGACTTCTGCAGCGCCTGGCCCTCGGTGAAGCTGGACCCGGACCTGTACCATGCCTTCCTGCGCGCCTACAACAACGTCCGCCCGCTCACCGCCGACGAACAGGAAGCCCTGCCTGCCTTCCTCGGCATGGCCGCCACCCGCTTCTGGCTGTCCCGCCTCAGTGTGGCCGCCCGCAACGCGGCGGAAGGGCGCGGCGGTGAGGCCGTCACGCAGAAAGATCCGAATGAAATGAAGAAGATGGTGGCGGCCAGGATGATGGGGGAGTAGGGGGGGCCGCGGCAGGCGGATGAAAGAGGCCCTAACACAGGCCGTGTTCGTACTGGACCCCCCAGCCCTGCGGGCAGCCCCCCTGTTCCACAGGAGGGCGTCAAAGCCTCAGGTCTCCCGGATCACCAGCAAGCGCTGCTCCGTCATATCCTCAATCGCATAACGCACGCCTTCCCGCCCCAGCCCGCTGTCCTTCACTCCGCCATACGGCATGTGATCCACCCGCCACGACGGCACGTCGCCAATCACCACCCCGCCCACTTCCAGCGTATCCCAGGCCTTCATCGCCTTGAAAATGTCGCGGGTGAAGATCCCGGCCTGTAGCCCGAACTTGCTGGCA
>DASUIM010000517.1:0-1014 GCA_036279775.1 Fluviicoccus sp.
CGGCCATCGTCAGCGGACCGTAACCGTCCCGATAGTCCGGATAACGCGGCTGGAATCCGAGCGCCCGGATACGACCGTTGCGGATCCGCCGCCCCTGTCCGCTGTCCCCCGCCGCCCGGCGCGGCACCGGCGGCACGCCCAGCCGCTCCGCCAGCCAGTCCAGCACGTCCGCCTGCAACACCGGCCGGTCGTCCACTCCCAGATAAAGATCGTCCAGCGCCTGCCCTGCCGCATCGCGCTCCAGCAGGAAGGCCAGCAGCCGCGCCGCGTCCTGCGCATGGATGCGGTTGCTCCACTGCGCCGGATCGACCGGCCGACCTGCCTGGACCCAGCGCAGCAAGCGCAGCCGTCCCTCGCCGTAAATCCCGGCAAAACGCACCACTGTCACGGCAGGCCAGTATGCCGCCGCCCGCGCTTCCGCCTGCAACAGCACCTCGCCGTTGAATCCGGCCGGACGCGGCGGCGTCGTTTCATCCACCCACTCGCCCGCCGACTCGCCATAGACGCTGGTGGACGACACGAAGAACACCCGGCGCGGCGCGGCCTCGCCCAGCGCCGCCTTCAGGTGTTCCAGCCCGCCGAGGAAGCAGCGTTCGTAAGCCTCGCGGCTGGATTCACCGGGACTGAGAAGGATGAAGACGTAATCCGGCGTGGCGATGTCCAACCGGAACGGCCGGGTAATGTCGGCCTGCAACAGGGTCACGCCCGGCAGCGCATGCGCGGAACGGCGCACGCCGGTGACGGCATGCCCGGCCTGCGCCAGCAGCACCGCCAGACGACCGCCGGTGTCGCCGCAGCCGATAATCAGCACATTTGCCATAATTTGACGGAATTCAGTATGTTAAAGTGAGAAAAAACCGGAACGCATTCCATTCCATGACCCTAACCGATTTGCGCTACCTCGTCACGCTGGCGGAGGTGAAACACTTCGCCCGCGCCGCCGCCGCCTGCTTTGTCTCGCAGCCGACGCTGAGCATCGCCATCAAGAAGCTGGAAGACGAGCTGGATGTCAGC
>DASUIM010000518.1:0-5584 GCA_036279775.1 Fluviicoccus sp.
CCTTGTAGAAACTTTTCACGATCTGCCTGGCCGATGCTGCGCCGGCATGACGAAAGGCCTGCACAGCGAAATAGGCGCTGCCGGCGACTGCGATTCCCGCGCCGATACCCGCGGACATCCCGGAGTGAAGCCCCGACAACATGACCAGCAAGGTCAGTACAATTGCAACCACCACCTGCCCCTTCAGAAGGCGCCAGGCTGGTGTCGCATCGACGAGCGGCTGGGGTCGGCTCACAATGGTTCCACGCAAGTAACAATGAGCGGCAACGCGGGGATTGCCACTTTCAGCGCCGCGAATTGTATAGATTGCGTTCTGGCTTGGCAAGTCTTACAGTATTTTCTGGAAGAACCGTTTATCGGATATTTTTTGTGCAGAAACCCCAAAATACCCGCAGCGGGAACCTCCCGGCCCGATACTGCCTCCCGGCGCTCCTGATGCCGGTCTTGCTGCTGGCCGGCGGCTGCGCCACGCGGCCGGACTCCCTCCCCCACCCGGCCGCCTTGCAGCCCTGCGACCACTGCCTGCCCGGCGTCCTGAACTTCGCCAAGGTGTCCCCCGCGCTGTGGCGTGGCGCACAGCCAACCCGTGAAGGCTTTCGTGAACTGGAAAAGGCCGGGGTCACCACCGTCATCAATCTGCGTATCGGCGAAGGGAACAGCGATGAACCCCTGCTGACCGGAACCGGCTTGCGCTACGTACAGATTCCAATGAAGGCTTGGCATCCCGACGCGGCCAACCTGAAGTTATTCCTGCAGGAAGTGGACCATGTCCGGCGTCAAGGGCGGGGTGCGGTTTTTGTGCATTGCCAGCAGGGCCGTGACCGTACCGGTTATTCCGTCGCGGCGTACCGAATGGTGATGGAGGGTTGGTCGGCTGATCAGGCCATCGCCGAAATGTTTGATTTCCGGTTCAACCGCATTTGGCGCGGCAATCCAGGCTTTCTCCGCAAACTGGATGTGGAAACCTTGAAATCATCCGTGGAAACGGGACGTTAGGAAAACAGAACCTCATTGCCGGCGGCACTCTCCCGCGTCAGGATGGCTTGCCGCAATGCCTCGGATAGCGGTATTTTCCGGCCGTCCGCCCCCACCATGACCACCACCGCCTCGCCGGTTGCCGCCAGCGCCGCCTGCGCACGGCTGAACAGCACATACTCCATGCGAAAGCCCGAACCGCGCAACTCCACGACCCGGGCGCCCAGCTGCAGTGCGTCCGGGTAGACGACAGGCCTCAGGAAACGGCAACTGTTGGCCGCCACGACGGGATTGAACGCCTCAAGATGATCCAGGGCGCCGATGGCTTGCAGGTAGGCAATGCGCGCGCTTTCAAAGTAGCGGTAGTAGACGGCATTATTCACATGCCCGAACGCATCCATGTCGCCCCAAGCCACATCCTGAGGCAAAACCAGCGGAAAGCGGCCAAGTTCGGACGGGTTCATCGTGACTCCGGATTCACGGCAAGGGCAGTTGCGGCAAGGGGCGATTGCTCAGTTGCTGCAAACCCGCCACCAGGTAATGCGCCGCTTCCGGATCATTCAGGTGCTGGAGCAACCGCACGTATTCGGCGTAGGTTTCCGTACTTTTGCCCAGGCTCAGGCTTTGCTCGAAACTGGCGCGCGCCGCTTCCCAGTCACGGTTTTGCAGGTAAAGCCGCCCCAGGGTCAACAACAGCAGGGGATTTTGCGGGCGTTTCTGATACCAGAGCCGAGCCTGCTCCAGTGCTTCATCCGGGTAGGAAGAGCGGATGCGTCCGTACAAGGCCGCCAGTCCGTTATGCCAATCGCGGGAAAGGGTCGCCCGGACCAGCGGCTCGGCTTCATCATCAAAGCCTTGCCGCAGCATGGCTTCGGCGTAAGCCTCCACCAGATCCGCCTGCTCCTGGTGCATCGATGGCAAGCCGGACCAGTACTCCTTCAGCCGCTTCAGCGAGGCCGCGCGGTCAATCCGGCTGCCGGTCTGCGCCATCCACAGCAGCACCTGCCGATGAGCGTCGACGGCCAGCGCCACCGAACGCTCCGTGCCCAGCAAGCCCGCCAGCCGGGGCATCCAGCCAGCCAGCTCTTCCCACGCCTGCAAGCGGAGCAGGGCTTCCACCAGCAGCTCCGCCAGCGCCGACTCCTTGCGGTAGTGACCGAACAGGCTTTTCAGCCGGGCGGCGGCAGACTCCCATTGCCCGGCTTCCAGCCAGACCCGGGTGCGGGCGAGTTCCATCGGCAAATGGTCGGCGCGGCCAGCGGCCAACTCCAGATAGTCTTCCGCCAGCCGGAATTCATGCCGGCGGCAGGCGGAGTCACTAGCCAGCCAGGCAGCGGCAAAAGGACTGGGGGAAAGCCGGGCTGCCTGCAGCAGGCGTTTTTCGCCGCGGGCGGATTCGCCTCGCTGCAGCAAGCCCACCCCTTCCGCCAGCAGGGCTTCGGCGCGGCGCAACTTGCGCTGGTCTGACCAGCGCAGGATGACGCGACGGAGTCCGAAGACCCCCAGCACCAGCTCCAGCAGCACCAGGCCGGCAACCGCCGCCAGCAACAGCAGCAACATCGCCAGCGACAGCGACAGCTCGACCGAAGTCTGTTGCCAGGCCACCAGCACATAACCCGGGTCATTGAGAAACAACCATCCCAAGCCGCCGCCCAGCAGCATCAGGGCCAGAAGCATCAGGAACAGGGTCATGGACGCGATCCTTCCGGCGGAATGACGGCGGGATGCAACTCGCGCAGCGCGGACAAGGCTTGCCGGGAATGGGGCAGGGTCAGGGGAATCTCGGGCAGGGTCTGAGCCGACAAGGCCTCCAGTTCCTGCAATTGCGCACCGATCGCCGGATCCAGCGCGGCATAATCGGCCAGCAGCAGCCGGACATCGGCCAGACTCTGGTGATAGCGGTCATTCTGGTTGCGCCACAACGCCAGCTGCGCCTGGGTCAGCTCCAGATAAACGGATTGCTGCAGCAACCAACGTTGGTCGTCCCCCAGCAGCGGACGGACCGGGGTGTCGTAATGACGAATGGTGATCAGACGGCGGAAGGACTGCCAGCCTTTTTCCCAGACCGAGGGCTGGGCAACCGGGACGGCCGGCTCCACACGGCTGCGCTGGGCCGTGCCGACGTGCATGGGCAGGGCCAGCCGGGTGGCCTGCTGCTTGAGGGCGTCGAGGCGCACTGACAGACCGGCGCGGTCAGTCTGCCGGGCCGCCAGCAGCGTCAACCGATCATCGGCCAGACCTGCGCGCAAGAGGGCCAGGCCGGGGTCAGCCTGGCGCGACAACAAACTGTCCGCCAACTCGACCAGACGCAGGGCGGGCGTGACGTCCTGTTGCAGTTGCAGGTGCTGTTCGGCGAGATCAAGGTAATAGGCGGTTTCGCTGCTGAGCCACTGCCGCCGCTGCTCGGGGGACAAGGTCTGGGTCATGGCGTCAAAGCGCTTGGCCAAGGCATCCTGATCATGACGGATAGCCGCCAGCTCACCGGAAAAGACATCCCGGGATTCGGCCAGCCGCGCTACTTGCCGCTCCAAGACCTGCTCCCGGTCACGCTGCTCAGCCAGATCCTTCTGACGCAGCTCCCAGGCCAGGTATCCGGCGACAGCCAGCACCGGCAACAGCAGCCAGACCAACACCTGACGGAATCGCGTCTTGGCCGGGGCGGCATAGCCCAGGGACCGGCGGATGTCTGTCATGGCAAGTCGTCCTGCTTCTGCTTGGGGAGGAAAGCGCTAATCAATACCATGCCCCGAGGCCTCCCGCCAAGTCCGGAGCGCGGCGATGATTTCTTCGGGGCGGGCGCCTTCGGCCGTGATCACGGTCCGGACACCCTGTTGTTCCGCCAACGCCGCCAGCCGGGCGCTGATCACCAGCGCCGGAATGCCCGCTCCCTGCGCGCCGGCCAATGCCAGCCAATGCCCGAGCGACTCGCCGCTGGTCAGGATGACGGCATCCGGCGCATCTGCCGCGGCCAGGTCGCGCCAGCGCGGCGAGGCCGTGTCCGGCAGACGGCGGCGATAGAGATCCAGATAGTCCACCGTCACCGATTTCGCCTGCAGCCAATCCCGGACCAGATTGCGACCGCCTTCACCGCGCAGCACCAGCACCCGGTCGCCGGGCTGAAGCGCGGCAATGGGCGGCATCGCCAGCACACCTTCACTGGTTTCCAGGGAAGGCGACAGCGGCGACAATCCGTACGACTCCAGAACGCGGGCGGTGGCGGCGCCGACCGCTACCCAGGCCTGCCCGGCAGGCCATTGCGGCCAGTAATCCCCCAGACGGGCCAGCCCCAGTTCGGCGGCGGTCGGACTGACCACGAAGATGACGCGATAGCGATCCAGGTCCATCAGACGCATCCGCGCCGCCGCATCGGGTTCGATCGGCTCCAGCTCCAGTAATGGCAAGGGGCTGACCCGCGCCCCGGCGGCAGCCAGCGCCGCTTCCAGCGCCCGGGCGCGGTCAACGGGGCGGGTGTTCAGGACATGCAATCCCGCCAGCGGCCTGCCCGTCATGCGCGGACTGACTGTCACCCGCGCAGGTCCGGAGCGGCCAGCAACTTGGCCGCGCCTTGCAGCAACAGAGCTTCCGCCACTTCGATGCCCAGCGCTTCCGCATCGGCCGTCACCGGGGTTTCGGCCTTGGAACGCAAGAGCGTCTTGCCATCGAGGCTGCCGACCAGGCCGCGCAGGCCAAGCACACCATCACGCAGTACAGCATGTCCGGCGATCGGCACTTGGCAACCGCCATGCAGGCGGCGGTTCATGGCGCGCTCGGCCAGCACGCATGTGGCGGTATCGGCATGATGCAGCGGCGCCAGCAGCGCCAGGGTTTCCGCATCGGCCAGCCGCGCCTCGATGCCGACCGCGCCCTGCCCCACCGCCGGCAGCAACAGGTGATCACCGAGGTACTGGGTAATCCGTTCAGGCAAACCCAGCCGCAACAATCCGGCGCTGGCCAGGACAATGGCGTCATATTCGCCCCCGTCCAGCTTGCCAAGGCGGGTACCGACGTTGCCGCGCAAGTCCTTCAGCACCAGATCGGGGCGCAGCGCGCGCAACTGGCACTGACGGCGCAGGCTTGAGGTGCCGACCACCGCGCCTTCCGGCAGCATTTCCAGCGAGCCGTAGCGGTTGGACACCAGGGCATCCAGCGGGTTTTCGCGTGGGCAGATGGTGACGATACCCAAGCCTTCGGGACACTCCATCGGCACATCCTTCATCGAATGGACGGCAATATCGGCCTGCCCTTCCAGCATCGCTGTTTCCAGCTCCTTCACAAACAGACCCTTACCGCCGATCTTCGCCAGCGGCGCATCCAGGATGCGGTCGCCCTGGGTGGTGAACGTCACCAACTCCACGGTCAGGCCGGGATGGTGATGCATCAGCAGGGAACGGACATATTCAGCCTGCCACAGGGCGAGCGGGCTCTTGCGAGTGGCGATGCGGAGGGTTTTCATGAATGACGCCTGACCAATGAATAAAGATAACAGAACGGATTATGAAGGCTGGGCGCAGCGAGAGAAAGGGGAAAGGCGTTCGCCGCAACGGCGGAACGGCGCCGGACGGCGATACCGTCCGGCGCGGGCGGGCGGCTCAGTTGCCGTACACCACGA
>DASUIM010000519.1:0-9635 GCA_036279775.1 Fluviicoccus sp.
CCGATGCCGATCAGCACTTCATCGCCAATTGTGCAACCATGCAGGCTGACATGATGGGCAATGGTGACGCGCTTGCCGATCACCAGCGGCGCACCTTCGGGGTCGGCGGGCCGCTTGTGGGTGACATGCAGCATGGCGAAATCCTGGATGTTGGAAGCCTCGCCAATGCGGATACTGTTCACATCGCCGCGAATGACGGCGTGCGGCCAGACCGACACCGACTTCTCCAGCACCACATCACCGATCACCACGGCGGTTTCATCCACGAAGCAATCGTCAGCGACCGTCGGGCGAATGCCCTCGAAGGGACGGATATTCATGGCTCAAGCCTCTGCTGTCGTGGGTGCGCCATCCGGTTTGGGCAGCGGCTTCGAACGCAATTGCAGCCAGTCCTTGCTGATGTTCCAGGTGGTATGCACGGCGCGGCTTCCGGTAAAGACTCCGGCATGACCGCCGGGCACGATGTGGAATGCCTTGTCGGTGGAGCTGACCACCGTCATGATGGCGCGCGCGCCGGCAATGCTGACAATCTTGTCGTTGTCCCCGGCAAAGGCCAGCAGGCTGCACTTCACTTCCGCCAGGTCCGCCACATGGCTGTCGCCGATGCGCACCTTGCCCTTGGCGAAGCGATTGTAAATGCCCATCTTGCGGGTCATCTCCTGCACCGTTGCGCCGGGATAATCAGGCATGTTGGTGAACCACTCGTTCATGGTCATGTAGCGCGCCACATAATCGTCATCCGCCATGTTACGGATCAGTTCAACATAGCTGGCGGCGACGCCCAGCGGATTGGTCATCTTGAACATGAAGGACAGGGTCTTGCCGGGCACATGGAAGGCTTCTTGCGACAGCTTGTCCAGCTGGAAGCCGGTCTTGTTCTTCACCAGGCTGGCGGGCCAGGCCAGGGCGCGGCCCAGCGGACCGGCGAAGGCATTGGCCTTGTAGGTGTCGATCGGACTGGCAATGGTGATCAGGTTCGCTACCTTGTCGTCCTTGCTGACACCCAGATACAGCAGCGACAGCAACCCCCCCATGCAATAGCCCATCAGCGACACTTCCTCGCTGCCGCTGTGTTCGCGGATGGCCTTCAGCGCCTTGGTGAACCAGTCCACCGTATAGGTTTCCAGCGACAGGCTGGCATCCTCGGGGCCGGGCTTGCCCCAGTCAATCAGGTAAACCTCGAAGCCGTGCGCCAGGAAATAGCGGATCATGCTGCGGTCCGCCAGCAGGTCGAAAATCCAGGCAAAGACACCCAGCGGCGGCACCATGACCAAGGGAATGGCGAAACGGCGACGACGCACCTGCAGCGTTTGCCCGCCTTCCAGCGTCACCGTCTCCGACTCCAGCGGGCGGTAATACTTCACCGACATGATGCCGTCACGAAAAATGACTTCATTTTCTGTCTTGTCGGAGAGGATATAACGCTCCTTGTTGACCCGCCGCTGCACGGCATTCTTCACAAAGGCGGCACTGGTTTTGGCAAGGCGGGACGCCCGTTCAATTCGGCTTGCGCTCATTTGGCACCTGTCAGCTGTATTTGCGGGGAATTGTAGGAGGTTTTAATGAAAAAGGGGCGATTACTCGCCCCTTTTCGGGTCAATGACGACTCGCCCGCTCCTTGTCCTCGGCCTCCTCCGCCGTGGCGGCGGGCAAGGGCGCGGTCACCGTGTCGGGCAACGGCTCGGGTTGGCGGGTCAGGGCAATCGCCAGCACTTCATCAATCCATTTTACAGTCTTGATGGTCAGGTCCGCCTTGATGTTATCCGGGATTTCCTTCAGGTCACGGGCGTTTTCCTCGGGAATGATCACCGTCTTGATACCGCCGCGATGCGCCGCCAGCAGCTTTTCCTTCAGGCCGCCAATCGGCAGCACCTGACCGCGCAGCGTGATTTCACCGGTCATCGCCACATCGGCGCGCACCGGAATCTGCGTCAATACCGACACCATCGCCGTGCACATGCCGATACCGGCGCTGGGACCGTCCTTCGGCGTCGCACCTTCCGGCATGTGGATATGCAGGTCGTTCTTCTCGTGGAACTCGGGAGAAATCCCCAGCATCCGCGAGCGCGAACGCACCACGGTCAGCGCCGCCTTGATCGACTCCTGCATCACGTCGCCCAGCGAGCCGGTCATGGTGTAATGGCCCTTGCCCGGTGTGCTGACCGCTTCAATCGTCAGCAGCTCGCCGCCGACGGAGGTCCAGGCCAGCCCGGTCACCTGACCGATCTGATCCTTCTCCTCCGCCTTGCCATAGTTGAACTTGTAGACGCCGCAGTATTTTTCCAGATTTTCCGCGTTGACCACGGTCAGCGCCGCGCCCTCGCCCAGCACCGCCTCCTTCACTACCTTGCGGCAGATCTTGGAAATCTCGCGCTCCAGATTGCGCACGCCGGACTCGCGGGTATAACGGCGGATCAGTTCACGCACAGCGGAATCTTCCACGGTCAGCTCGCTGGCCTTCAGCCCGGCGGCCTGAATCTGTTTCGGCACCAGATATTGGCGGGCAATCGCCACCTTCTCGTCCTCGGTATAACCCGGCAGGCGGATCACTTCCATGCGGTCCAGCAACGGCGCGGGAATGTTCATCGAATTCGCGGTGCAGATGAACATCACCTCGGACAGGTCATAGTCCACATCCAGATAGTGGTCGTTGAAGTGGCTGTTCTGCTCCGGGTCCAGCACTTCCAGCATGGCGGACGACGGGTCGCCGCGCATGTCCGAACTCATCTTGTCGATTTCATCCAGCAGGAACAGCGGATTCTTCACACCGACCTTGGCCAGCTTCTGCACCAGCTTGCCGGGCATGGAACCGATGTAGGTGCGGCGATGACCGCGAATCTCGGCTTCATCACGCACGCCGCCCAGCGCCATGCGCACGAACTCGCGCTTGGTGGCCTTGGCGATGGACTGCCCCAGCGAGGTTTTACCGACGCCGGGAGGTCCGACCAGGCACAGTACCGGGCCTTGCAGCTTCTTGACCCGCGATTGCACGGCCAGAAACTCCAGGATGCGTTCCTTGACCTCTTCCAGACCGTAATGATCGGCATCCAGAATCTGGCGCGCCGCCTTGAGGTCGATCCCGATCCGGCTGCGTTTCTTCCATGGCACGCTGATCATCCAGTCGATATAGCCGCGAACCACGGTCGCTTCCGCGGACATGGGCGGCATCATCTTCAGCTTCTTCAGCTCACTCTCGACTTTCTTCTTGGCTTCCGCGGGCATGCCGGCCTTGTCGATGCGCATTTCCAGCTCGACAATCTCGTTTTCCGGACCGCCGCCTTCGGCACCCAGATCACCCAGCTCTTTCTGGATCGCCTTGATCTGTTCGTTGAGGTAATACTCGCGCTGGCTCTTTTCCATCTGTTTCTTGACGCGGCCGCGGATGCGCTTTTCCACCTTCAGGATGTCGATCTCCGACTCCATGATGCCCATCAGGTGCTCCACCCGCTGCTGGATGTCGGTGATGTCCAGAATTTCCTGCTTTTCTTCCAGCTTCAGCGCCAAATGGGCGGCAATGGTGTCCGCCAAGCGTTCCGGCTCGCGGATCGAATTGACCGAACTGAGCACTTCCGGCGCCACTTTCTTGGCCAGTTTCACGTACTGCTCGAATTCATTCAGCAGCGAACGCGCCAGCACCTCGCCCTCGTTATCCTTTAACGCACCATGACCGACGCGGGACAGCGTCGCCAGCCAATAGCTGCCGGTATCGGCCAGGCTGTCCAGCTTGCCGCGATACTGCCCTTCCACCAGCACCTTCACCGTGCCGTCCGGCAGTTTCAGCAGTTGCAGGATATGGGCAACCGTCCCCACTTCGTAGAGGGCGTCCTGACCGGGATCATCGTCGGCCGCATCCCGTTGCGCCGCCAGAAAAATCTGCTTGTCACCGCTCATGGCCACTTCCAGGGCCTGAATGGATTTTTCCCGTCCGACAAAAAGCGGTATCACCATATGGGGAAATACCACCACATCACGCAGTGGCAGCAGGGGAAGATCCAGCAGATTAGATTCGTACATGTGCATTCAACCTGAATGTAGGCAGCCCGGAAGTTCAAGCTGCAATTTTTTTGCCATCTCAGTTTACTGTTTTAGGGGGATTACGACCGATTTCAAGGGAAGCCGGATCTTTTTTATTATTTTGCCGGGTATATCGTGTGATTGACGCATCACAAAGACAACAGGCAGCCCAAAGGCTGCCTGTTGTACCCGCATCCTCCTGCCGCTCCGGTTGGACGCAGCAAGGGGGTTTGGCAATGAAGACCCCGTTCAGGAGGCCTTCATATTGACCGTGACCGAGGGCGCGGCTTCCTCTTCCGGCGTATCCTGATACACCAGCAGTGGCGCGGCGCCATCCTGGATGGTCTTCTCATCCACCACCACACTGGCGACATTGTCCAGAGATGGCAGATCGTACATGGTCTGCAACAGGATACCTTCCAGAATCGAGCGCAGGCCCCGGGCACCGGTCTTCCGCTCCATCGCCTTGCGGGCCACGGCCTGCAGGGCGCCGTCGCGGAACTCCAGTTCCGCGCCTTCCATGCCGAACAACTTCTGGTATTGCTTGGTCAGCGCGTTGCGCGGCTCGGTCAGAATCTGCATCAGCGCTTCTTCGTTCAGCTCCTCCAGCGTGGCGATTACCGGCAGGCGACCGACGAACTCAGGAATCAGGCCGAACTTGATCAGATCTTCCGGTTCAACTTCCCGGAAAATTTCACCTACGTTCTTGTCTTCTTCCTTGCTCTTCACCGTGGCGTTAAAGCCGATGCCGCCCGGCTCCGAACGACTGCGGATAACCTTGTCCAGACCGGCGAAAGCACCGCCGCAGATGAAGAGGATATTCGAGGTATCCACTTGCAGGAACTCCTGCTGCGGGTGCTTGCGGCCGCCTTGCGGCGGAACGGAAGCCAGTGTGCCTTCAATCAGCTTCAGCAAGGCCTGCTGCACGCCCTCCCCGGAAACATCGCGGGTGATCGAGGGGTTGTCCGACTTGCGGGAAATCTTGTCGATTTCATCAATATAGACAATACCGGTCTGCGCCTTTTCCACATCGTAGTCGCACTTCTGCAACAACTTCTGGATGATGTTTTCAACATCCTCGCCCACATAACCGGCTTCGGTCAGCGTGGTGGCGTCGGCAATGGTGAACGGCACGTTCAGCAGGCGCGCCAGCGTTTCCGCCAGCAGCGTCTTGCCCGAGCCGGTGGGACCGATCAGCAGGATGTTGCTCTTGGCGAGCTCGACATCCTGATTCTGCTTGCCGCCCGGCGTCGTTTTCTTCATCCCGGCGCGCAGGCGCTTGTAGTGGTTATAGACCGCAACCGCCAGCACTTTCTTGGCCTGTTCCTGGCCAATGACGTATTCATCCAGGGTCAGCTTGATTTCGTGCGGAGTCGGCAGGGAATCCTTGGCCTTGCCGCCGGACTGCCCTTCTTCACGGACTTCCTGACGGATGATGTCGTTGCAAAGCTCGACACATTCGTTGCAGATATAAACCGAGGGACCGGCAATCAGCTTGGAAACCTCGTGCTGGCTCTTGCCGCAGAAAGAACAGAAAAGCAGTCTTTCATCACGGCTTTTGCGGTCATCACTCATTTCTTGCCCTCGTTTGTTATCAAACGCCCCGGATCAGGGGCGCT
Organism: Fluviicoccus sp.; assembly: GCA_036279775.1. Classification (GTDB taxonomy): domain Bacteria; phylum Pseudomonadota; class Gammaproteobacteria; order Pseudomonadales; family Moraxellaceae; genus Fluviicoccus. Next base: position 5,634 of record DASUIM010000519.1, read on the forward strand.
TTTCCAGAACCGCGTCAATCAGGCCGTAGGCCTTGGCCTCATCTGCGCCCATGAAATTGTCACGATCGGTATCTTTTTCAATACGTTCCAGCGGTTGACCGGTATGAGTGGCCAGACACTGGTTCAGCTTGTCACGGATTTTCAGGATTTCCTGGGCATGGATGGCGATATCCGATGCCTGCCCGCGGAAACCGCCCAGCGGTTGGTGAATCATGACTCGGGAATTCGGCAGGCAATAACGCTTGCCCTGCGCGCCGGCCGCCAGCAGGAACGCACCCATCGAGCAGGCCTGACCGACGCAGATGGTGCTGACATCCGGCTTGATGAACTGCATGGTGTCATAAATGGCCATGCCGGCTGTCACCGATCCGCCCGGAGAATTGATATAGAGATGGATATCCTTGTCAGGATTTTCGGATTCCAGAAACAGCATCTGGGCGACAATCAGGTTGGCCATGTGGTCTTCCACTTCGCCCACCATGAAAATGACTCGCTCCTTCAGCAGGCGCGAATAGATATCAAAGGCGCGTTCACCCCGGGCGGACTGTTCGACCACCATGGGCACGAGGCCGCTGTTGACTGGATTCATCTGACTTGTCTCGATGCGAATTGTTGAAGGTTTTATCTGCGCTGTAACATTTAGCAAAAAAGATTGGCGCGTTCCAGCAATTTAGCAAATCACAGACAGAAAACATCTGACAAGGCTAGCACAAAGGGACTGGCACGATTGTGCCAGTCATCGGATGGCAGGCTTACTGTTGCTGACGCAGCAGATCGCTGTAGGACACGGCCTTGTCGGAGATCTGGGCAGAGGCCAGGATCAAGTCGACCACCTGATCTTCCAGCACCGCCGATTCCACCTGGGCGCGCTGTTCACGGTTACCCATGTACCAAGCCACCACTTCCGCCGGATCTTCGTACGATTCGGCAATTTCACCGATCAGTGTCTTGACGCGGTCGGCATCCACCTTCACTTCGTTCTTGTTGATGATTTCACCGATCAACAGGCCCAGCGCCACCGAACGACGGGAAGCTTCTTCGAAGAGCTGGTTCGGCAACATTTCCGGCTTGATGTTCTGGGCGTTGCCGCCGAAACGCTGGATCGCCTGCTGACGCTGGCGGTCGATCTCCTGATCCACCAGCGCCTTGGGCAATTCAACCGGGTTGGCGGCCAGCAGCGCATCAAAGGCAGCAGACTTCACACGGCCGCGGATGCTGTTGCGCAGTTCACGCTCCATATTCTTGCGGACATCGGCGCGGAACTTGTCAACACCGCCTTCCAGCGTGCCGAAAGCCGCAAGGAACTGGTCATCCAGCTCCGGCAGCTCCGGGCGGGAAACCTTGGAGACCTTGATGCTGAACTTCGCTTCCTTACCGGCCAGGTTCTCGGCCTGATAGTCCGCCGGGAAAGTCACGGTAATAACCTTTTCATCACCCGCCTTCATGCCGACGATCTGGTCTTCAAAACCGGGGATCATGCGGCCCGAACCCAACACCAGGTTGAAGTCCTTGGCGCTGTTGCCGGCAAAAGCCTCGCCATCGACGGTGCCTTCAAAATCCAGTGTCACGCGATCCTGTTGGATGGAAGCCTCTTCAGTGTCAGCGAACTTCGCGCGCTGACGGCGAAGATTGGTGATCATCTCGTCAACATCGGCCTCAGTCACTTCAGCCGTGGGGCGCTCAACCGCGATTGCCGAAAAATCGCCAATCGTGATTTCGGGGTAGACTTCAACCACTGCGGAAAATTCCAGATCCTTGCCTTCGGGTGCATTGAACGGCTCAATCGTCGGGAACCCGGCAACACGCAGGCTTTGGCTTTCCACGGCAGCCACATAGCTGTCACGAATCACATCTTCCAGGGCTTCGGCGCGGATGCTTTCGCCAAAACGCTTCTTGACCATGCTGAGCGGAACCTTGCCCTGACGAAAACCATCCATCTTGACGGTCCGGGCGGTCTGGTTCAAACGGTTATTGAAGGTCTGTTCGAGACGGCTGGCGGGAACGGAAATCTTCAGGCGGCGTCCCAATGCGGAAACGCTCTCGACAACTACTTGCATGGCATCCTCGGGTTGTTTTTAAGGCCAACGGGCTAAATCTAAAAGCGGGGATTATACGGAAGAAAACAATAAAGGGAAGACGACGCGGGCATCCGTATCCAGGACGCCCGCGCTGTGGCAACTTCGTTATGCCAATCTATGTCAACTGGACTGCCAGGCCGCGTAGTACACCGACTCCAATGCATCGTAGTATTCCGGCGGCACGTCGGTATAACCGAATGACGGCGGCGTCATTGTGGACATGGCCGTGACCAGCAAAGCAACATTGGTGTTGGTCAGACTGTATCCATCCGCGGTTGTGAACAACTCAATCTGATTATTGGTCGGACTGAGATACCAATCCTTGATGATCAGCTTTTCGGTAGCCGTGGCAATGGCATCGGCATTGGGTGAGACGTCGGCGGCGGTACCCACCAGCCAGATAACAAGGTCGTTACCGGAAGCATTGAACCAAAGCTGTGTCAGTGAAATATCCGCACCAAAGTTGATAGCATCCGTGCCCCCGGTGTCTGTGACCGTATCCGCGCCGTCGCCACGCGCATAAAGGTAAGTCGAATTGCCCGTTCCACCGACAATGGTATCGCTGCCCTGCATGCCGTTGTAGACATCGTTGCCACCGCCACCCGAGATGTTGTTGGCCCCGGCATTACCGACAATCTGGTTATTATCGGAATTACCCGCGCCATTGATGGCGCCCAAGCCCACCAGATACAAGTTCTCAATGTTGGCCGGCAAGGTATAGTTGGCCGCTTGGCTGTAGACCGTATCCTGTCCTTCGTTCAGGTTTTCGGAAACGCTGTCCGAGCCGTTATCGACGAAGAAGGCATCATTCCCCAGACCGCCAACAAGGGAATCGTTACCTCCCATGCCATCCAGCGTATCGTCGCCATCACCGCCCACCAAGGTATTATCCGTGGCATTCCCTTGCAGGAAGTTCGCCAATTCGTTACCCGATGCACTGCGGTTTATGGCAATTTCGCCCAGGATGATGTTCTCAATGGCCGCACCGGCGGCCAGCGTATACGAGGTGTCGTAATTGATGATGAGGGTATCCACACCGCCACCACCGGCCTCATCAACAACATCGCCGGATCCGGCATAATAAATGTCGTCACCCAAACCACCCTTGAGCGTATCCGCGAAAGCACTGACGGAACCATCCAGCACATTGTTCGACGTATTCCCGGTCGCAACCAAGCCCGCCGCCCCGCCCGACAAGGTAATGTTCTCAACATCCACATCGGTCAAGGTATAGCTGACCGAAGTAAACACGGTGTCATTGCCTTCACCGGACAGCTCCGAAACAACATCATCCGCCGAGTCGACATAAAACACATCATTACCCGTACCACCGTTGAAGGTATCGGTACCGCCTCCCCCAAACAGCGTATTATCACCGCTATTGCCGGTCAGTGTGTTTGCGGAAGCATTACCTGTACCTGAATAATTGCCGGAACCTTCCAGAATCAGACTCTCGATATTGGCGCCAAGGGTATATGACCCGATGATTTTGACTGTATCATTACCCGCCGATAAGGCTTCAGTGACCGTGTCGCCCGTGGCATCAATAATATAGATGTCATCGCCACCCAGCCCTTGTATATCCGCGTTGGTGGCGCCATTACGGGAGTCGATGATGTTGGCCTGGGCATTGCCCTTGTTGACCGTGGATGCACCCTCGATGGTCAGATTGGAGACATTCGCCGCATTGGTGGACATGTCATAGTTGGCGGCGACATAGACCGTATCGCCTGCGCCTTCAGCAACACTGGCAGAAACGGTATCGGTGGCATCCAGATAGTACTTGTCACTGCCGCCCTTGCCGTTAAGTCCGGTATCCGTAAACGTATTGCGGGCATTGAAGATATTATCCAGGGTATTACCCAGAGCCGACGTCACCCCGGCCGTGCCACCCAGCGTCAATGTCGCGATATTCGCGGCGTTG
>DASUIM010000520.1:0-28417 GCA_036279775.1 Fluviicoccus sp.
TGATTTCGCAGACCCTGCTGAAAACCAAGGACGGCGCCGGCCGCGTGGCCGCGCACGAGATCATGGTCGGCACCCCGGCGATCCGCAACTTGATCCGCGAGAACAAGCTGGCGCAGATCAACTCGATGATCCAGACCGGCCAGCAATACGGCATGCAGACGCTGGACCAGTGCCTGCAAGACCTGGTACGCCGCAATATCGTGTCCGAGGAAGAGGCACGCGGCAAAGCCACCAACAAGGATTACTTCTAAGCGGAGCCGGTGATGGAAAAGGAACAGGCGTCAAAATTCATCAACGATCTGCTGGCCCACGCGGTCAGCAAGAATGCTTCGGATATCTTCATTGCCGCGGAATTCCCGCCGGCGATGAAGATCGACGGCAAGATCACCCCGGTGTCGCCGCAGGTGTTGTCCGGGCAACATACCAAGGAGCTGGTACGTTCGGTAATGAACGATCGCCAGACCGAGGAGTTCGAGGCCAGCAAGGAAGCCAACTTCGCCATCAGCCCGCCAGGGGTTGGCCGCTTCCGTGTCAGCGCCTATGTGCAGCAGGGCAAGGCCGGCATGGTGCTGCGCAAGATCAACACCGAAATTCCCACCTTCGATCAGCTGCAGCTGCCGGAAGTGCTGCGCGACATCGCCATGATCAAGCGCGGACTGGTGATCTTCGTCGGCGGTACCGGCTCCGGCAAATCCACCTCGCTGGCGGCGCTGGTGGACTGGCGCAACACCAATGCCGCCGACCACATCATCACCATCGAAGATCCGGTGGAATACGTGCATGCGCACAAGAAAAGCATCGTCACCCAGCGGGAAATCGGCGTGGACACCGACAGCTGGGAGATCGCGCTGAAGAACACCCTGCGCCAGGCGCCGGACGTGATTCTGATGGGCGAGATCCGCGACCGCGAAACCATGATGTACGGCCTGCAGTTTGCCGAGACCGGCCACCTGTGCCTGGCCACGCTGCACGCCAACAACGCCAACCAGGCGCTGGACCGCATCCTGAACTTCTTCCCGGAAGAGCGGCACCAGCAGGTGCTGATGGATCTGTCGCTGAACATGAAGGCCATCATCTCGCAGCGGCTGGTGCCGCTGAAGGGCGGCAAGGGCCGCACTGCAGCGATCGAGGTGCTGATCAACAGCCCACTGATCTCGGACCTGATCTTCAAGGGCGAGGTGTCCAGCATCAAGGAGGTGATGGGGCGTTCGCGCGAATCCGGCATGCAGACCTTCGACCAGGCGCTGTTCGACCTGTACACCGCCGGGGAAATCACCTACGAGGATGCGCTGAAGCACGCCGATGCGCCGAACGACCTGCGCCTGATGATCAAGCTGGGCAACACCAACGACAGCCGCTATCTCGACCAGGCCACGCGCGGCCTCAGCCTGCAGAACAGCGACAACTGAACCGGCCGGGGAAACCCGGCAGCGATGAACCGGGGCGGCCTACAGGCCGCCCTCTTTCTTTTCCGGCGCGGGAGCCCCGGCCAGGATCCGGGCCAGCACCGCGTCCAGCTCCTCCCCCGCCGGGACATCCGCGGCCGACAACGCCTGCGACACCGCCCGGGTGGTGCGCAACTGGCGGATATAGCGGCGGCAGTAACGGCAGCACAGCAGGTGCAACCAGAAGCCGGCGCGACGCCAGCCCCGCATCTCGCCGGACACGAAGGCTTCGCCATGACGGACGATATCGCGACATCTCAACATGAGGCGCCCTCTTCGAACTGGTTGATGACTTCCATCAGCCGCAGCCGCGCCCGGTGCAGCAGCACGCGGACATTGGCCTGCGTGGTGCCCAGGGTATCGGCAATTTCGGCAAACTCCAGACCGGACTGGTCTCGCAGCAGCCAGGCCAGACGCTGGGCCTCGGGCAGCTCCTGAACCTTTTGCCGCAGCCGCGCGGCCAGTTGCTCGCGGCCAAGAATGTCCTCGGGCGCATCGGCGGTCCAAACCGCCAGCGGATCGTTCCAGTGCCCCCAGCGGTCGAAGCGCTCCAGCATCGGCATGCCCTCTTCCAGCACCGCGTCCAGCGACCGGGTCAGCCGCGAACGGTCATAGCGGTGGTGGCTGTAGGCCGCGTTCAGCACGATCCGCGTCAGCCAGGTATTCAGGGTGGAACGGCCCTCGAATTTCGGCAGGGCGCGGAAAGCCTGCAGCCAGGCTTCCTGCACCACATCCTCGGCCGCCTGCCCGACCAACGGCCGCGCCACCGCCACCAGCCGGCCATGATGTCGCTGCACCAGTTGCCGGCAGGCCTGGGGGTCGCGTGCAACCAGTCGGCGAATGAACGCCTCATCTTCCTGCATGGGGGAAATCCGGCCCTTTTCTTGTTGCGCAAGCATAGAGGCCGGGATGACAGCCTGACAACACCCTTCTATAGTTAGACGACTTTCAGAACAGAGCGTTACATGCCCGTCATGAATAAATGTCCAGACCGTTTTACCCTGGCCCTGGCCTTGCTGCTGGCCGCGTCAGCCATCCCGGCGCGCGCGGATGTGGAGCTGAGCATGAGCGCCCAGCGCGAAGTGATGCAGGCGCTGGCGGACGGCACCACCGGCCGCCGCCTCGAACCGGCCGCGCAATTGCGCGAAGGCGACACCCTGCTGATCACCATCCGCTACGTCAATACCGGCGACGACGCCGCCGGAACGGTCACCATTGACAACCCGGTGCCGCCGGGCACGGAATTCCAGCCGGGCGGCATGACCGGGGCGGCGGCGGAAACGCAGATTTCCGTGGATGGCGGCGCGACGTATCGCAGTGAGGACGGGGTCTATCCCCCGGCGGTGACGCATGTGCGCTGGCTGGTGCATGACGTGCCCGCGCAGGGTGCGGGCGAGGTATTCCTGCGGCTGAAGGTCAAGGCAAAAGCGGCTCGTCCCTGAGCCGCGCTGCTCATTTGCCCTTGCGGGTTGCCTTGGCGGCCTTGTTCCCCTTACGGGCCTTGGGCTTGGCCTTGACGGCGGCCTTGGCCTTGGCGGTTTCAACCTGCAAGTCATCACGCTGGGCGTAGGATTCGATTTCCACCCCTTGGTAATGAATCTCGACACGCCGGCTGAGGGCATGGTTCACCAGCACGTCCTGCTCGTCATTCAGGGTCTTTTCCATGCCGCGCGCGTAAGTGGAAATACGGTCCGGTGACACACCCAGTTTCACCAGATGGGCGCTGACCGCATCGACACGGCGCTTCGACAGCTTCAGGTTATAGGCCTGACTGGCGCGGGAATCGGTATGCCCCTCCAGCACGATGTTCATGGCCGGATAGGTCGCCAGGATTTCCGCCACCCGCTTCAGAACCCGCGCCGAACCCGGCGTGATGTCGGACTTGTCGAGGCCGAAGTGGATGTTGCGCGGTACATTGGCCAACAGGTTGGCAACCGGGGGCTTGACCGGCTCCGGCACGACCACAGCGGGCGGCGGCACGACCACCGGCGTTTCAACATTGGCGCAGGGTTTCGGCGCTTCCGGCGGGCAGATGCAGTTGTCGGCCAGCTTCTGTGCGCGGCGCGCCAGCCGTTCGGCGGCGGCAAAATGCTCGCGGGCGTGACGCCAGCCCAGCTCCTTGTTCTCGTGCCCGGCCCACACCAGCCTGACTTCCATTTCCGCCAGCGGCGCGGCGGCGCAAGAGAATCCCTGATGCTGCTTCAGTTCGGCGGCGATTTTCCACAAATCCTCGCGCAGACGCTGGGATTCGGGAATGACCGGCGTGTCCAGCGTAATGCCGCTGATGCCGCCTTCCAGCTGCGTCACCAGCCACGAGGACTGGCCCAGCGCCTGTTCGATCACTTGGCTGCGGTCGTTCTCATGGTATTCATGCGTGGCGAAATCCAGCCACGACTGGGCCTTCACCAGATAGTAATTATCGGCGGCCATGCCGCCGGCGTTGATGCGGGCGATACGGTCCTGCAAGGCCTGCAGGCTCTTGAGATCGGTCTGGACCGCCTGGTCGGTGATGCGCTGCTCTTGCGGATTCAGGGCGACATCGGCGGCCTGCGCCGCACCGGCGGCCAGCCACAGGGCGGAACAAAGGCTCAATGTCGCCAGACGGCTGGGATTACGGGCTGACATTTTCAGGCTCCAGAGTCTTGTTGATGCCGGGCTTGCGGGCGTTGAACAGGTCTTCGTCGAACTTGAAGCGGAAGCGCAGGTAGAACCCGTCCACGGTGTAATCGTTGCCCACCAGATCACCGTCTTCATAATTCAGGAAATTGAATCCGGCCGACAGCCAGAGATTGGCCATCGCCATGTAGCCGGTCTCGACGCCAAGCACATAGCGCTTCTGACCGCCGTCACCCCAGATCTGTCCGCCCTGGACACTGGCCTCCCAACGTTCGGTGATATCGCGGATCACCCGCACCCCCGCCATCTGCGTCAGGCTGTCAGCCTGCAGGCCATGCGAGTTGTCCGTGACCTGCTTCGCCGCCACATTGCCCGCCAGGGTCAGGCGGCGCGTCGGGTGATAATTCAGGTGTCCGGAAACAATGACGGCGTCACGGTCGATGCGCTGCAGCTTGTTGCTGCGGTCGTCCTCGACGCGGTATTCAATCTTGGTCAGGGCATCCCAACGGTTGGTGTCCACCTGCCGCCAGGCCAGACCGGTCTGGAAACGGTCCAGCAGCTTGTCGCCGGTGGACTTGTTGTCGGTCAGGTTGATGGTGTTGCGCGCCAGCAGGGTCCAGTCGCGGTTCAGCTTCCAGGCCAGCCCCAGCTGGTTAAGGATGGTGTCGGCGGTATCGGCCCAACGGAAGTCGAACTTGCCGGTGGCCTTCCACAGCGGGCTGGCCAGGTAATCCAGTCCCAGGCTGACGGCGGTCGCGTCATTGCTGTCATTGCCCTTCAGCGTGGTGGTCCGTTCCAGGTTGGTGCTGAGACGCACATCCCTGACCAGGAACCAGCGGTTGCGCAGGCCGACGGCGGCCTCCGATTCGGTGGCGCTGATGGCGTCGCGGACGCGGTATTCGCTGAATACCCGGCCATCCTTCATGTATTCATCTTCCACCCCGACGACGGTGGTGTTGCGCTGCTGCTGGTCGTTGAGGCCGTTGCCGCCGGACAGGCTGGAAATGAACTCGTGACGGGCATAAAGACGGCCCTGCGTGCCCAGACGGTAGTCGCCGCCCACCGCCGCCACGCGCAGCTCGGGATCGCTGACATCCTGTTCATACTCCAGGAACGCCGAAGCCCCCGGCAGGCGCGCGAACTGGGCGTTCAGCTTCAGCCAGCCGGTCACGCCTTCATAAGGCGTGACGCCAAGGCTGCTGCTGGACGCGGGAGCACGGGTTTCATCATAGATGCGCGAGCCGACTTCCAGACCGAGATTGGCATTGACCTTGCGCTCCAGGCTGATCTTCAGGCCCTGACGCACGCCGTGGGTGCTGCCGTCCTCGGTGCGGGTCGCCTCGGCGCGGAACAAGCCCCACTTCGGCAGGTTGACCTTCAGGCGGCCGCCGCTTTCGGCGCGACCGGCGGTCACTGTCGCCGCGCTGTTGTCAAAATCGGTTTCACTCTGGGCATGAAACAGACGCCAGTAGGCGGTGCCCTTCTCATGCACCAGCTCGATACGCCCGGCCGCGCCCAGGCCCTTGCTCTCCCGGTCCGAAGCCGCACCTTCCACGGTCACGCGGGTATCGGCATCCAGCTTGTAGGTGGCGTTGGCGCTGCCCAGACGGTAGGCATCCATCGGATTGTCCTCGGACACCACCGCCGCGCCGACGGACAACCGCTCACTGAGCTGGTGCTGGCCCTGAATACCGCCCACCCAGTATTCCGGCCCGTTGCTGCCGACTTCGACAGTGACGCGGATGTAATAGGGATTCAGGCTCGGGTCCAGACTGGCGACCGGGCTCTTGAAAATCAGGCTGCCGGTCAGCGGCTCGAATTCATAATCGACAAACCGGGTCTGCGCCTGGGTGGACAGGATCAGGCCGGGGTTATTGCGGTCCCGCAGGATGATTTCCACTTTCTCGCTGTTGACCAGCAGACCGTCGATACCCGGCAGCGCATACGGCCCGGAAACGCCCAGCGCCGGAATTTCCAGGGTCTGCTGGGTGGCGTTGGTCTGGGCAATGAACGCGGTCACGGCCGACTTGTCGGTTTCCTGATGCGCGCGAATGCCGGTCAGCGAGCGGTTGTACTGGCCCAACTCCAGACCGGGCGCGTTCTCGATGCGGGTGTTGTAGTCACCGAACAAGGCGTAGTTGCGGCCCTTGTCGACGCGCACATACAACTTGCCGGTGGACTGCGCGTCAAAGCCCTTGGCGGCGGCGTCGCCGTACACCGGGTAATACTCTTCCGGACGGATGTCACGGAACAGCGTCTGGCTGGACGGCTTGTCGGAGTCATAGGACATGGTCAGCAGGTATTCGCCCTTGACCTTGCCCTTCAGGAAGAAAGCCAGGCGGCCGGTGGTGTTCAGCTGGCCGTCATTGCTGCTGGAAAGGCTGGTCAATTCTTCTTCAAAGCCGTCGGACGCCATGGCCGGGGATACCTTGGCGGTATCGAAGTCCTTGAAGCTGATCATGCCTTCGGCAATACCGGACGCCACCAGCGGACGCAGTTCCGGGACGAAACGCAGCGGCAGCTTTTCCTTCAGGATGCCCGAGCGGACCCAGACTTCGCCCTCTCCGGCCTTGGTCGGCGACTGGAGATGGATAGATGCCTCACCGCCCTCAATGAACAGCTGCGTGCCTGGCTGCCGCGGATCCAGGTCTTCTTCCAGAATCTGGCCGGCATTGGCTTCCACCGTGACCTGGGTGCGGGACGTGACCGGCACGCCGTCCTTGTCATGCAGGATCAGGTTCATTTCCAGAATGCTTTCACCGTCCGCTTCCAGGCGGGTATTCGGAGCGAACAGCTTCAGCGCCGCCAGCTCGCCCGGCGCCACCACCGACACCGAGGCCTCGCCACGCGAATTGCCCATCGGATCCTTCAGCTTCAATTCGATCAGGTTCTGACCGGCGTCCAGGTCAACCCCGATGTACTCGCGGCCTTCGACCCGGGTGTCCTGCACGGTGATGCGCTTGCCGACGCGGGTGAAGGGAATCTCACGGCCATTGACGGTCAGCAGGAAAGTAGCACCAAGTGCACCCTTCACCTGAATCACGGATTGCCGCGACGGCAGGATTTCCCCGGCCTTCATGTTAAGAATGACGGCGCTGCGGTCGCCGGAAGTCAGGTAGCTTTCCAGGTCGGCGGTTTTCTTGCGGTTCTTGCGCACCTTGCGGCCTTTGAACTGGTCCGTCATTTCCGGCATCTTCGCCTTGCCATGCACGCCGCAGGTCTGCTCGCCGCCTTGCAGGCAGCCGGACGACGGCAAGGAGCGCACATCGCTCAACGTCACCGGCACCACCGGCAGATCCACTTTCAGGTTGCGCTCCAGCTCCCCGATCACCTTGTCGCCATCGGCGCGGCGCTGGAAAATTTCCTCCATGCCAGGGCCGTCGCAGGTGCCAGTGCCCGAGGTCACGGCAAAATCGGCGCGATGCAGCTCCGAGGGTTTGAGATCGACGAAGCGGCTGAACGGGTCGCCGCCGTTGCGGACATTCTGTTCAATGACTTCGATGTCGCGCGGCAAGGTGGTGCGATCCAGCTTCAGAACGTGGGTCTTGGCGCGGACGCCATAGAAATCGAATTTGCCCTCGACATCCGACACCACGAAGGAACCGTCTTCCAGATACATACGGACGCCGGGCACGCCCACCTCTTCCAGACCCTGCACACCGTCGCGGTTGCAGTCGGTGTAGATCTTGCCGGTAATGAAGCCGTCGCTGGAAAAGACACCGGGGCTGACCCGGACCTTGTAACTGGCGACGTTGGAACTGGAGCCGCCAGGCGTGTTTTCCGTGGCGGTGGCGATATTGATGGCGTCGCCGTTACGACTGACCGCTCCCACACGGAGGCGATAGGTGATCACGCGGGTGGTCTTCACATCCAGATCATTCAGGTCGAAACGCAGCACGCCGTTGGTGATCACCGGCTCGACGGCGACGCTGTCAACCCGGGCGGAATTCGGCACATAGGCGAAGCCTTTCGGGAGCCGGTCTTCGGCTTGTACGTCAATCGCCTTCTTGCTGCCGACGTTGGACACTTCCACCCGGTAATCCAGGAAATCGCCCAGCTCCACCGCCGTGCGGTCGCTGGACTTGCGGACAAACAGGGCGGCCTGCAGCGCCTGCGGGTCCAGCGGCACGTCAATTTCCACCGGCCCCTTGTCAGGCGTAATCACGAAATTCTCGCCGCGCGACCCCACCACCACCACGCGCAGGAATGACGCCGGAACCGTGACCACGCTGGGGAAGGTATACGCCAGCGGCGGCTTGATCTTGATGACATACTCACCGGGATCGACCAGCGGGAAACGGTATTTGCCGTCAGCCGCCGTAATAATGGTGGCCTTGCAATCCGCCGCCGCCCCCGACTCACGGGTGGGACTGCACATACGGCCGTTGTCATCATAAATATTGGCGGGGACTTCGGCCCCGGCGATGATCCGCACCAAAGTCACTTCCGCGCCGGGCACCGCTTTGTTGGTGGTGCTGTCAAAGACGACACCGAAGGGGTCCACCAGCACCTGATCGGTGACATTGACGCTTTGACCGTGGCTGAGATCAGGATTCAGGCAATAGAGCAGCTTGGCTTTCAGGATATCGTGCCGGACTGTTTCCAGCACTTCATCCGCGGTGTTGATCACGCCGCTGTCATAGTTGTGCGTGGGAATGCCAATGGTGGGAATCGTGGCCGGGTCGACACCGGGCGCCGCCGTCCATTCGCCGAAGTGCACCACGCGGAAGACGCCGGTATTCGGCCCGGTTTCCAACGCGGTCACCGTCACCACATCCTTGCCCTGCGCGTCATAGAACGCACCCAGCGGGCTGTTGATCACGCCGTCATTCTTCGGGTTATTGCCGGACTTGACCTCGATCACCAGATAGTCGCGGCGGCCGGACACGGTATTACACGCGGAACAGGTGGCTTCCAGATACAGCTCTTCGCCCAAGCCGATGCGCAGCGCCAGATCGGCATACTGGCTGTCCTTGTTGACGATGCGGGGAATCAGGGTCGGCTCGACCTCGGTGGTCACCGGGTTGGAATAGAGCGGCCGGTCCGTATCCGCCAGGCGATGCAGGAAGGAGAACTGGTTGGTCAGCGTGTTCTTCACCGAATTCGGCAACACCTTGACGGTGAAACGCAGTTCGTCGGTCTTGAGACCGGCATAACCCGCATAGGCGATGCCGATACGGTCAACCCGGGTCAGGTCGGCGGGCGGGGCCGTGGTGTAATAACCCACGCCCGACTCCGCCAGATGGTAGATCACCGTACCGGTCCCGGCATAAACCGGAACCGCCTTCAATGACACATTGGCCGGTATCGCGTCTTCCACCAGCACGCGCGGCACAATCGCACCGTCGATACTGGCCGAAACCGGCAACGCCGCCGCCGCATTGCGGTTGACGATGGTCAGGGTGTACTGCAGTTCATCCCCCTGTTTGGCGGTGATGGCGCTGACCTTCTTGCTCAGTTCGATGCGCGGGCCGGAAACCACCGCCTCGTCATTCTGCACCAACACACTGCCGTCGCCGACGGAAGCCGCCGAGAGACGGGTCTTGTAGCCAAAACCTTCATCGGCATTGCCGGGTGTCGCGCCAACCAGCAACAGGCTGGCGGATGCCCCGGCGGCCAGGGAAATGACCGAACCGTTCGCCAAGGCCTCGCCGGCGTCCTCGCGGCCATTGCCGTTGGTATCAAAAACCAGATGCAGCCCGGTCAGGGCGCCGCTGTCGCCGCCCAGATCCGTATAGTTCAGGGTATAGCTGTCGACCGTACTGCCGTTGTTGGTCAGCACGTGTTGCCAGGTCACCGGTGTGCCGGGCCCGACCGTCTGCAGGGAGGCAGACGTCAGGGTCGCCGCCGTAATATTCACAATCACGACTTCGGAGCTGACCGTGAGTTTGGGCAGGCCCGGGGCCGGGAAGAATTCCGCCCACGCCTGGTTGGAAATGACCTGACCGGCGGGGGGATTAGCCGCATGGGCCACGCCCGCCATGACCATGACGCACAGCCACACCATTACGGTGCGGCAGGCTGTCAGGAAACGGCGGGACAAGGGCATGGGATATACCGTATTAAGTGATTATTAGGATTCTTGAGTCTTACAAAAGGGAGCCGGCTCACGCCGGCTCCGGTGCAACCATGACCTTCCCTGGTCAGCAGACGGGCCGCTTAGTTGTCGATCTGCACCGCCATTTCCATCGTGGCGGATTGGCCGCCGTTGATGGTGCCGAAGCTGGCGGAGACATTACCGGTGTAGCCGGAGGCCGGAACCGCCGGGGTCGTGATCGAGCCTTGGGTCACCGACGGACGGCCGCCCACCACTTCCAGGGAAGTAAAGGCCGGAGTCGCGTCGCTCAGCACCACGCTGGTGGCGGGTTGCGAACCTTCGTTCTTGGCTTCGATCTTGTAGATGATGCAAGCACCCGGCTTCGCGGACAGCGCTGTGTTGGCGAACGCGCCATCGGCGGTACCGTCACAGGCGGCATCCAGCGCCTGAGTCTTGTACAGACGGATCTGGCCGGCGTTGACCGTGGTGGTGTCCGCATTCGGAGCGATCGTCGGGGCGGCCACAGAGCTGATGACGCCGGAAGCCGTTGCGGTGACGTTGGTCACGTTGCTGGTGGCGTCCAGCGCCGAGCCCGGCGACTGCACCTTCACGATCAGGTTGATGCTTTCACCCGGCGCCAGACCGGCCGCCGCGTTCGACACGAAGCTCAGATCGGTGACCACCGGATCACCGGTCACGGAACCGTTGTTGTCCTGGTCCCAATAAATCACGCTGCTCCAGCCGGCCAGGTTACCCGAAGTCGCCAGGGCCACCGAGCTGGCCACGCCGTCACCTTCCAGCACGTTACCGTTGTTGGTGATAGTGTGGAGATAATCCACCGAACCACCCGGATACACAGTGTTGGACTGCGAGGACACCAGACTGATGTTACGCTTGGTGTTCACGGTCACGGAGTCCATCTTCGTATCCAGCGTACCGTAGGTATCGGACGAGGCGCGGAAGTAGATGTTGGTGGTTCCGGGGGCCGCAAACTGGGGAACGCTAACCACGGCGCAGAATACCGCTTCACCGCCAGCCACGATCAGGCCGGTGTCCACCACGCTGATGGCCGTCGTGGTCGAGCAGTCACCCGTGCCGCCATCCGGCTTGTAGGAAACAGTCCAGCTGGCGGGCAGGTCGTTACTGACGCCAAAGGTACCGTCATCATCCGCCAGCAGGCGGAAGGTGTCAGGGACGGCCGAGGTGTTCTGCACCTTCAACAGGAAGGTCACCGAGGTGTTCGGGTCGGTTGTGATCGGGGTCCACGCAGCGCCACCATTGGTGATCGAGGAGCCATCAGCCAAGCCGCCGGCGTTTTCGATGTCGACCGTGTTGGCGGTAATCGCCGTCAGGTGGTCGGTCACGGTGTCGTCTTCGTCACCCGCGGCAACCACGGAACCGGTCGTGGTGGAGGTCGCTGTCACCACAACATCGTAGCCGGCCCCGCCGTTATTGCCGCTGACGGTAGCCGGAAGAACCGCCTTCACGTAGACGGTATAGCTACCGCCGGCAGCCAGAGGACCCGTGTCGGGAGTGACATTGCCGGTGGTATCCAGCAGCACGTTCGACTGGTCGTCCTTGTACAGGGTAAAGATGGTGCCTGCCGGGAAATTGGAGCCGGACAGGGTGATATCAAACGAATCCGTGCCGTTGCCCTGGTTCCAGATCTTGTTGGCGAACCAGACGGTAGCGCCCTGGGCCACAGGGCCCTGCGTTACCGTATCGTCACCGGCGGGAGTACCGTCATCGCTATTGGACGTGGAGTCGTTGGCGCCGACGTTGCGGGTCTGCAGCACTTCGAAAGGCACGGTGTTGGAGTTGGTCGGGCCAACCGCCGGCTTGACGCCGCCGCCATCAGGATCGTAGCTGAACTGGGCGGTGTTGTTGAGGAAGCCCGGAGCCGTGGAAGAGTCAACCTGCACGGTGAACTTGATTTCACCACTGACATTCTGGCCAACGGAGCCGATGGCGGCGGTGATGGTCGAGCCGGTGATGGAGAACACGTCATCAGGAGCGCCAACGGCATCCGTTTGGGTCGCCCCGTTCCATTTGCCGCTGCCGGCCACATAAGTGGTGCCGGCCGGGATCACGTCGGTCAGGGTCACGCCGGTGGCGGTGTTGTTACCCGAGTTGGTATAAGCCAGGGTATAGGTAATCAGCGTGCCGGTCAGGCCCTGACTGACGTTCGCCGACTTCACGACATTGATGACCGCGTCGGCCGTCAGGATGGCGGTGTCAACATTGGTTACATCAGCCGGATCTTCCGTCACATTGCCTTCATAAACCTGCGAATCCGCCGTGACATCCACCACGGCGCTGTCGCCGTCAGCAATGCCGGTTGACGGTGCGGAGCCCACCACCACGAAGGTGAAGACGCCATCACGCGGCAAGCTGACGGTCTGACCGATCAGGTTGACCGCATCATCGGCGATGCCGTTATTGTCGGCGTCGGCATAAATACGCAGGGTGCCCAGGTTGAAGTCCGTACCGGCCTGATTGGCCGCGTTCAGCTGGAATGTGTCCGTACCGTTACCGGTGTTGGTCAGGGTGTGCGGGTAGACGACCTGGCCGCCCAGCGTCACATACTTCGTATTGTTGGATGTCAGCGTGAAGCTGGCGACCTGCAACACGGAGGTATTGACGTTGTTGGACGTGGCATTGCGAGTCACACCCGAACCATCGGAGTAGGTGGCGGACGCGGTGTTGCCGATGACCTGGCCGGCATCCGGCGCAGCGGCAAAGGCCGTGCCGGGCAGCGCAACCACGCCGCCCATGACCAAGGCGACAGACAGCGCCAGTTGATTGAAGCGCCAGGGTGACCGCATCAGGCGGGCCTGGCTCACAGTTGAATTGCTCATGGATGAACTCCCCCAAAGAGTTTGCTTGGATTATTTCGCTTTAAACTTGCCAGCCCGACAGGGCCCGGCATGCCCACAGTTTCCCTGTGTCAGAAAACAGTGGGCATCCTGCCCCTGCAACAGGCCCTGCCTGAAAAGCAGGCAAAACCTTACTGAGGCACCGGCTTGCGGCCAGTACCTGCAATTCGTGGAAACGAGTCTGGACTCAGACGATCGGACGGCCGTCACCCCGTTCGCATTCGCGACCCGGAGTAACCGTCCTGAAGAAGCCAAGGTGGCCGCGTGGATACCGCGACCCGTGCGAAGTGACTGTTCATCGTGAAACTCCCCCAAAGAGTTTGCTTGGATGCTTCTTTTCATACCGCCGGTCCGGCTGACGGAAAGAATCTTCCGACCTGTAAACATGCCAAACACACGGCGCTCCGCAACGTCCTGTTGCGCCCTCATGCTCTCCCTGTCAATTTTTTTACTTGGCGGCGCTGACCCGCATGCGGGCGCTCACCTCATAAGACTTTCCGGACTGCAGCTCTACTGCCTTCCAGCGCAAGGCGCGGTATTCCGCGACCGGCACCGGCTCTTCACCGCCGGCGGCTTTTTTGCGCATCAACGGAACGGGTGCAAACTCCCGTCCGTCAACGGTGGCGTCCACGGACACCGGCTTGGCCGACTGCGCCACGAATTCCATGCCCTTGGGCACCGGCAACGTAGCGGCCAGATTTGAAATATTCTTCTTGCTGACATTACTGTAAGTTGCCCGGTATTCCAGTGTCTCGCCGGGCTTGACCGTCTTGCTTTCGATCAGGGTTTCCTTGCCGTTGCTCAGGGTAACCTTGAAAACCTGCAGATTGACCTTGACAGGTTCCGCGGCCGGAGCCGCCTGGGCATGCAGGGCCAACCCCAGCAGGGCTGCGCCGGACAGATGCTTGATCACAGTCACACTGAAACGCATAAAAACCTCATTGACCTAAAGTAAATCCGGATCGGGCCATGCCGCTCTTTCGTCTTACCATTACCGTAGGCTAACCGAGGCCATGTTCAGAAATTGTTAAGTCATTCATCAGAGCCCTTATCCTTGGAGAGCTACTTATCCATCGCCGGTAAAGTGAGCGTATTTTGCCCCTTCGGAAAAATACTATCAGGATTTTTTGTGACCCGCTTGGCATTAATGAACCGCTCTGGACGGGCGGCGGGAATTTTGCGACGAAGTCGACAATTCAACGAAAAACAAACATTTGCGGCGACCGGTTTTGCATCCGCCGGTAACGTTGCGTATCCTTCAGATTCGCCCCACGAATTCACGCCTGATCATGGATAAAACCTTTCTCCAGCAATTAAGCCGGCTGGTCGCCCAGCCCAGCGTTTCCTGCACCGATGCAGCGCTGGATCAGGGCAACCTGCCAGTGGTCACGATGCTGGCCGAATGGCTGGAAGAGGCCGGCTTTTCCTGTGAAATCATGACAATAGCCCCCGGCAAAGCCAATCTGATCGCAACACTGGGGCATGGCAGCGGCGGCTTGGTGCTGGCCGGGCATACCGATACCGTGCCTTACGACCGTCAGCTTTGGAAAAGCGATCCGTTCACTGTCAGTGAACGTCAGGGCAAACTGTACGGGCTGGGCATCGCCGACATGAAAGGTTTCTTTCCCGCCGCCATCAACGCCGCCCGCGCCTACAGCAAGACGCCGTTGAAAGCGCCGCTGATCATCATCGCCACCTGCGACGAGGAGTCGTCGATGTCCGGGGCCAAGGCGCTGGTGGAAGCCGGGCGTCCGCACGGCCGCTTTGCCGTGATCGGCGAGCCGACCAGCCTGAAACCGATCCGGCTGCACAAGGGGGTGATGATGGAACGGGTGCGCATTACCGGACGTTCCGGGCACTCCAGCGATCCGTCACTGGGCAACAACGCGCTGGACGCCATGACCGTGGTCATGACACGGCTGATGGAATTCCGCCGCGAGCTGGCGGCGCAGTATCATAATCCGGGCTTCAGCATCCCCTCCCCCACCCGCAACCTGGGCTGCATCCACGGCGGCGACAACCCCAACCGCATCTGCGGCCAGTGCGAGATGCAGTTCGACCTGCGGCCCTTGCCGGGCATGGATACCGACGACCTGCGCCAGCGCATCCGCGACCGCATCCGTGATATTCCGGAGCAATTCGGCGTGACGTTGCTGTACGAACCCATCTTCGAGGGCACCCCCGCCGCCGAGACCCCGGCGGACTCACCGCTGGTGCAGATGGTGGAAAAACTGACCCAAAGCGAGGCCGGATCGGTCGCGTTCGGCACCGAAGCCCCGTATTTCCGCCAGCTGGGCATGGATACCGTCATTCTGGGCGCGGGCAGCATTGAAACCGCCCATCAGCCCGACGAATATCTGGAGATCAAAAACATCTCCCCGCTCTTGTTGTGGCTTAAGCAATTGATACATCATTACTGCGTACAGGGCCATGCGGCCCTTTAATCCAGGAAACCCAGCGTGACCGACGAATTTCTCTCTCCGGACGCGATGACGGAACAGTATGTGCACTGGTTCCGGAATTCGGCTCCGTATATCAATGCCCACCGGGGCAAGACCTTTGTACTGATGTTTGGCGGCGAGGCGGTCAACCACGACAACTTCCGCAACATCATCCATGACATCGCCCTGCTGCACAGCCTCGGCATCAGCCTGGTGCTGGTGCACGGCGCGCGCCCGCAAATCGACGAGAATCTGGTGGAATACGGCCTGACCACGCCGTTTCATCAAGGTATCCGCGTCACCACGCGCGAATCGCTGCGCTGCGTGATGGACGCCGTCGGCTCCATCCGCCTGGAAATCGAGGCGCTGCTGAGCATGGGCCTGGCGAATTCACCGATGTACGGCGCGCGCATTGACGCCGTTTCCGGCAACTTCGTCACCGCCAAGCCTTACGGCATCCGCGACGGCGTGGATTACCAGCTGACCGGCGAGGTGCGCTCCATCGACACCGAGGCGATCAACAAGAACCTGGTCAACCGCCACATCGTCATTCTCGGCCCCACCGGCTACTCCACCACCGGTGAAGTGTTCAACCTGCGGGCGGAAGACGTGGCGGTGCGCACGGCGATGGCGCTGAAGGCCGACAAGCTGATCCTGCTCGGCGAAAAGGAAGGGATTGCCGACACCGACGACCGGCTGCTGCGCGAGCTGATTCCCAATGAAGTGGACCAGTACCTGCGCGGCAAGACATTCGACACCGAGATCCTGCGCTACATGAATGCCGCCCGCGAAGCCTGTCGCGGCGGCGTGCGCCGCGTACACATGATTTCCTACGCCCGCGACGGCGCGCTGTTGCAGGAACTGTTCACCCGCGACGGCTCCGGCACGCTGATCACCCAGGACCCGTACGAAGAAATCCGCACCGCCGAGATCGAGGATGTGGCGGGCATGCTGGAGCTGATGCGGCCGCTGGAGGAAGAAGGCATTCTGGTGCGCCGCTCGCGCGAGCGTCTGGAGACGGAAATCAGCCAGTTCTGCGTGATTGAACGCGACGGCATGATCGTCGGCTGCGCGGCGCTGTATCCGCTGCAGGTGGATGCCGGAACAGATCCGGCCGGGGAAATCGCCTGCGTGGCGGTGCATCCCAGCTACCGCAATTCCGACCGGGGTTCCGAGTTGCTGGACTACCTGGAAGCCCGCGCCCGCAACAAGGGCCTGAAGAAGCTGTTTGTGCTGACGACGCGCACCGGCCTGTGGTTCATCGAACAAGGCTTCGAGCCCGCCTCGGTGGAAGACCTGCCCAAGGAGCGCAAGAACATGTACAACTATCAGCGCAATTCGCAGGTCTACCGCAAGAAGATCTGAAATACCGCAGCGTCTCCCGCGACCCCGGGCGACGCTGCCTCTCGCTAGCGGAATCCCGGCGTCTGCTCTTGCCGCCACCGCACCGCCGCCAAGCGGACTGCATCCAGTTCCTTGATAATCTTGACGTTCTCCACTGAACGCCGGGTTGAGACGATACCTTCCCCACCCACCCAGACCCCAATGCCCGAAGGCAGGCGAAAGCGCAGGTCCTCCAGTAAATGCACGGCCTTGCTTCCGGAAAAGGAAGCGCTGAAGGACAGCGCGACCACGTCAATCTCATGA
This sequence comes from Fluviicoccus sp., assembly GCA_036279775.1. GTDB lineage: Bacteria > Pseudomonadota > Gammaproteobacteria > Pseudomonadales > Moraxellaceae > Fluviicoccus. Next base: position 17,063 of record DASUIM010000520.1, read on the forward strand.
CGGGGCACCGCATCCGTAATCTGCGGGATGGACATTTCAGCGCCCGCATTCAGCACGTCGATGCCATCCAGGCGCAACAAGGCCTCCACCATCAGCAAGCCCAGGGTATGCTGCTCGTCCGGCAGTGTCGCCAGCAAGACCCGCGGTTTGTGGATCAGGGGTCGCAACGGCAACATGCTCTGCTTGACCAGCTCAATGATGTAGTCCGAATAACGGTGCTCGATCGCCACCGTAATCAGTCCCTTCATCCAGGCATCGCCCACCATGACATTGGCCAGGCGCATGAAATCCATGACAAAGGAATACAGGCCGCGCCGGGCCAGCTGGTCGTGGAGATATTGCTTCAATAGCGGCGGACTATCCGCCTGCAGCACCGCCAGCAACTCCGCCTCCAGCTCGCCCACCAGAATGTGGTGCGATCCCGCCTGCCCGACCACGCACAGGCTTTCAAGCTCAAGCAAGGGCAGCGACGCCAGCTTGGCGGGCCGATGTCCGTTATTGACCAGCCGGCGCATGACCTGCAGCTTGTCCACCTCCTGCCGGGAGTATTCACGCTCCCCGCGGGGATTACGCCGCGGCGCGGGAAAACCGTAACGCCGCTCCCACATCCGCAGCAGCTCTTTGGTTATCCCGGTTTCCTGTTCCACCTCATGAATCGACAGGCCGCCGTCATCCCGCGCTCTCTGCTCTTCCGAAGCATTGGTCAGATCGCACATCGCCACCCTCCGCACTTCGAGACTTTCTTGTTTTGTTGTTGATAACCGCTGTAGCCAGAGAGACCATCATCCTGCATGTTTTATAACCAAGCGCAAAAGTTGAGAACTACTTCTCAGAATGCCCTAGGCCTACCGCAGTGAAGCGAGTACACAAACCCCGTCTAGCGTGACGCAGTTCGCATTTTTACTATTTTGTGCAACCAAACGAAAGCCCGCCCGGTTGATTTGAATGTTTATTATGTGTAGCTTAATCATGTCGAACAGGGATGAGTTCTCCATTCGATGCTGGGTCAGGTAACCGGCCACCGGCGTTTTATACGGCTTCCCCCAAAGGCCTGCTTGGAACCAAAGTCATCCGGTTGCCTGACCTACCCCTCATATCAAGAGGTATGAGGGTTTCTTAATATCCATGGCAAAGGAGGGACCACCCGAGTCCTTCTTTTGCCACGCGTTTCAGATGCTTCAGACCATGTGGGCCGCAACTATTTCCGTCAGATGCGCGGACATCTTGCCGATCGCCACGACTTCGTCGACCGCATCAATGGCCAGGGCCGCACCGGGCATGCCGTAGACCACGCTGCTGGCGTTATCCTGCACCATGGTGCGACACCCGGCCTTGCGCATCGCCAGCATGCCATCCGCGCCATCCTCGCCCATGCCCGTCAGCAACACACCGACCGCCGCCCCCCGGGTGGCATGCGCCACAGAATGGAAGAGCCGCGAAACCGATGGACGAAGTCCGCCAAACGGTGCTCCGTGATCCAGCCGCAACCGCAGCCCTAGCGGTCCCCGCTCAACCAGCAGGTGACAATCGTCAGGCGCGAAGTAGACATAACCCGGCTCCAGCAATCCACCATCAGCCGCCAGACTAATGTGCAGGGCGGCATGCTTTTGCAGCCAGGAGACCAACCCGCCGACAAAGCCCTTGGTCATATGCTGGGTTATCAGGATCGGCAGCGGGAAATCCGGCGGCAGCCCCTTCAGCAGCCCAAGCAAGGCCTGGGGGCCGCCGGTCGAGCACCCGATTGCCACCAGCTCCGGAGCATGCCGCGCCGCCGGCGAGGGGCGGGTATCGTTCCGGAGTTCCTGATGCGCGCCGCCGGTCCGGCGTCGCCTGACCACCTGAATTTCGGACATGGCGCGCACGGTATTGACCAAGTCCCGGCGGTTGCTTTCAAAATCGGGGTGAGAAATCCCCACCGGCTTTTCAATGACCGCCAGCGCCCCCTCCTCCAGCGCGCGGAACGTCGTGTTCATTTCTTCGTTGTTGACGCTGGTGCTGATCACTACAATCGGCAGCGGCGCCTCGCTCATGATGCGGTGCGTGGCCTCAAAGCCATCCATGACCGGCATCCGGATATCCATGGTGACGATATCGGGCCGGAGTTCACGCACCATATCCACGGCCTCCTGTCCGTTGCGGGCCTGCCCGACCACCTCCATATCAGGCTCCTGCTCAAAAATAGTCTTGAGCAAGACACTGACTACAATCGAATCATCGGCAATGAGTATCCGGATCATTTTACTTACTCTCCTGTTCCATTCTTCCGATCAGATGCCTGATGACATCCAGTAACGCTCCGCTTTCAAAGCGGCTTTTGACAACGTAGGCGTCCACCCCGGCGGCTACTCCCCGGCGACGATCCGCATCCCCCGCCAGCGACGTGACCATCACCACGGGCACAACCGATAGGCGGGGATGACGCTTGATACGCGCGGTCAGTTCGAAACCGGTCATTCCCGGCATTTCCGCATCCGTCACCACCAGATCAAATGACTCTTGCTGCAAGGCCTGCCATGCCTGCCCGCCGTCGTTCGCGGTCGTAACCCGGTACCCCTGTGCTTCAAGAATGCCGGTTTCCAGCGTCCGGGTAGTGATCGAGTCATCCACGACCAACACCCGCCGCACCTGTCGCCGGGCGGGGACAGGCAGCCGCGGCGAACGCCCCTGCTCCTGCAGGCGCAGGGCGGACAGCACCAGATCCTCCGGGTTCAGCACCAGCAGGATCCTGCCATTGCCCATCAGGGTGCCGCCGGTCACATTGCGCACCGAAGACAGTGGCGGCTTCAGCCGCTTGATGACAATTTCACGCTCGCCGATGATGTCATCGACCAGGAAGGCGATGCGCTGCCAGCCTCTCTGCACCACCACGCCAAACCATCGCGCAGGCGGCTCGCCGCCACGCGCCAGCTCCAGTGCCGCCGCCAGCTCGCACGCCGGAATCGCCCGCCCCTGGAACGTCATGGCCTGCCCCCCCGCAATGCCGACCAGATCACCGGCGGCAATATCCATCACGCGCACGACCGAGGTACTGGGGATCACATACATGCCGCCCTCGGCGCGCACCACCAGCCCGCGATCCACTGACAGGGTCAGGGGTAATTGCAGCGTGAAACAAGTTCCTTTCCCCGGCTCCGACTGCACCTGGACATCGCCTTTCATTTTCCGGATATTCGACAGCACGATATCCAGTCCCACCCCCCGCCCGGAAACATCGGTAATACAGTCGCTGCTGGAAAAGCCGGGACGGAAGATCAGATCCCGTATCTCGTCCGGCGTCAGGGCCGCCGCCTCATCAGGGCTCAACAACTGCTTGCGGACGGCCGCATCAGCCACCTTTTCCGGGTAAATGCCGCCGCCATCATCAGACACCGCCACCTGTACGCGGCTGCCCGCGCCCCGGACAGTGACGGTAATGCGGCCGGACTCGCGCTTGCCTGCGTCCAACCTCGCCGACGGCGGCTCGATGCCATGGTCAACCGCGTTGCGCAGCAGGTGCACCAGTGGATCCTTGATACCCTCCAATACCGGGCGGTCCATCTCGAAATCACCGCCGACAACCTCGTAATCCACTTTCTTGCCCAGTTCGCGGGCGATATCACGAACCGAGCGCGCCAGGGGCTCCAGCAGGGAGGCTGCGGGAACCATCCGCATTTGCCGGATCTGGTCCTGAAGACGCTCGGTAATCATGCCCACACGGTTGCCGCAACTCCGCAACCCCTTCCAGGCCGCCGACAGTGGCGCGGAAGCCGGCAGAGAGGATTGCAATTCCCGGATTTCATCATCCAGAGCAATCCGGGCGGCCATCAACTCCTCAACCAGCGCGGTTACCAGCGTCAGCCGGTGATGGGCGATCCGGGCCACGGCCTTATCATGGCCATCATCCGCGCCGGGAAGTTCCGCCGCCGGGACAGGAGCCGCCATTTCCGGGGGCGGGGCGGCCTCACCGCGATGCTCCAGCTGCCGGAGCAGGCCGGAAAGGTCATGCGGCGAGGCGCCGGGTTCCAGGGACAGCTGCATCGCGTCCAACGCTGACAGGCAAAGGTCGATGATGCCCGCGTCCGGTTCCATGACCCCGCCCTTCAAGGCTCCCAGCAGGGACTCCAGCGCGTGGGCGATCTGCTCCACTTCACGGGCATCGACGCCACGTGCGGCGCCCTTGATGTTATGCGCCGAACGGAAAAGCGCCGTCAGGCACTCCTCGCGCTCGTCACTGTCCGCCATGCCCTCCAGCACGAACAGCCGGCTCATCATCTCCTGTACGTGCTCATCCAGCTCGGCGCGGAACATCTGCGCGAGCTGTCTCATGAAGGCCTCGTTCAGCGCCTCGGCCATGATCCGGTCCCTACCGTTCGCGCCAGCGCGGGCCTAGATCTTGTAGACACTGACGCCGTCCCGCAGCTTGCCCGCGACATCGCCAAGCCGGGTGGAGGCCCGCTTGACTTCCTGGGTTCCCGCCACGAACTGGGTCGTCACCTGGTTGATTTCGCTCATCGCCTGGGTAACCTGCTTGATGCCCGCCACCTCCTGGCGCACGGCGGCGACAATCTGCTGACTGCCGAGCGCGGTTTCATGAATCACCTCGCTCAACTGTTTCATCACCTCGCCGCTTTTCCGGACCAGCTGCACACCGGCATCGACACCCTTGCTACCCTCCTCGGTCGCCATCACCGCCCGGTCGGTGGCGCGGCGGATGTCTTGCAGTATCTTCTGAACCTGGGCGGTGGATTGTTGCGATTGCTCGGCCAGATCCTTGACCTCGGCAGCGACCACGGCAAAGCCGCGTCCGGCATCGCCGGCCTTGGCGGCCTCGATCGAGGCATTGAAAGCCAGCATCTTCGATTGCTGGGCCAGATTGGTCACCACGGCGGTGATCTCGCCGATCTGCTGGGTCTGCTCGGACAGTGCGAGAATGGTATGGGCGATGTTCTCGACCCGGGCGCGGATGGCCTCCATGCCGGTGATGGTTTCCTGAACCGTCAGCAGGCCCTGCTCTCCCTCGCGCCGGGTGCGTTCGGCCGACTCGCCCAGCTGCTGCGCCTTGCTGAGCGTCTGCACCGAGGTCGCCATGATTTCCTCCAGCGTGACACTGGTTTCATTGACCGCCGCCGCCTGCTCGGAAGCCCCGTTCGACTGGGCGTCCACCGCCAGTTGCAGTTGCGAGAGGGTGCTGAAGATTTCCTGGCTGGCCTCCCCGACCTGGCCGGCCATGCGCGCCAGACTTTCGGTCATGGCGTTGAGGTTGCCGCCGATCAGGCTCAGTTCGTCGGTGCCGACGGTATTGACCCGCTGCCGCAGGTTGCCGTGCGCCACCTCGTCGATGAAGGCGCTGTAGCTTTTGACGCGGGCCTGATAGACGGTGTTCTGCGTTTTCTGGCTGGTGATGTCATTGGCATACATGACAATTTTGTAGGGACGGCCATGGCTGTCCAGAATGGGGTTATAAGTGGCCTGACTCCAGATTTCCTTGCCTCCCTTGGCCGTCAGGCGGTATTCCCCGGCATCGAATTCGCCGCGGTTCAGCCGCTCCCAGAACGCACGGTAATCCACATCGGCGGCATGGGCGGCATCCACCAGCATTCGGTGATGACAGCCGCGGATTTCCTCGGCGGTATAGCCGAACATGTCCAACGCATTGGTATTGGCGGACAGGATGACGCCGTCCAGCCCGAATTCGATGACGCTCTGCGACATATTGATCGCTTCAATCTGCCCCTGATAATCCGCAAATTTTTCTTCCAGCCCCATGCGGATAAAGGATCGCACCGCCAGCTGCAGATCCACCGACAGGATTCGCTGGAACGCCTCCAGCGCACGCAGCCGCGCCGTAGCGTTCCAGCGGTAATGACGCGTAATCAGGGGAAGGACAGCTTCGGCATAGCTTTGCAGCAGGGCGGCGTACCAGTAGGGCTTCATGCCCAAGCGATGATGCAGTTCGCCGCTCCGCAGGCGGTTATCCGCGTAGCCGGCCCCGTAATCCCCCCGGAAAAACTGCAGCACGTATTCTTTCTGGTATTCGCGGACCTGATCAGCCGCGCCCTCGGACCGCATGACTGTCTCAAGCAGTTCAGGCTGCAGTTGCAGGCGCGTCATTACCAGGTTCACGATCTGCTCCTGATGCCGGGTGATAACCGGCAGCAGCGACCTCAAGGCCGTGACGTCATCGGCGCCAAAGGCTGCAAATCGCTTGACCGCCGCCAGGTCCTGTTCAGAAATCAGGGCTCGCCGCCCCGTTAATCCACCGCCTTCACCGGGATTGCTCATGATTTTCCGTCACTCCTATTATGGCCCGTTAGCCATTGTCCCGACCGCGCACATTCACGGTGACATCTTCTCGTCGAACCGCAAATCCGGGGAAGCGAGCATCACACCGATATCCAGCATCGCCACCTGTCCGGCATGAACGCCCATCACCACGCCGCCAACCGGGGAACCCGCGGGGCCGGCCGGGAATGGAGCCAATGCGCCGGATTCAAAGACATCATTTCCCAAAATGTCATCAACCCATAATCCGGCCATGAGCCGACCGTCACGGACTACCACGATCCTGGCGTTACGACCGGGCGACCCGCCTGCGCGGCGGAAGAACGCCCCGAGATTAAGCACACTCAGCAGTTCTCCACGATAATTGACAATGCCCGCGAAGACCGGCGGCGTACACGGAACGGGCGTGATGTCCGGCATGACGGCCAACTCCTCGATGAAGCGGTAGGGAATGCCGCAGCAGCCAATCCCTTCAACACGCACCGCCATGAACGATTCATTGTCGCGCCGGGTCGGTTCAGGCCCGGCGGCGCGCGCCAACAGGCGCGCGCGCTCTTTCAGCACTTCACGGACCGCGCCACCCGGCATCAGCGAGGCCGCGCTGCGCCCGGGGGCCAATGACTCTTCTCGCGACTCATCCATGCCGTGCACTCCGGCCGGGGTAGACCGCGCACGGCCGGTGCGCGCCCCCAGGCTTGCGGTAATACGCCGTATCGCCTTCCTCGATACGCACCAGGTCGCCAATGCGGGCGCTGCCGCCATCGGAGGGGCCGGTCAGCAGCAGCCCCCCGGGCGCGAGGCAGGCGGCCAGCCTCGACAGTGCCTCGGCCGCCTTGTCCGGCTCCAGGTACATCAGCACATTACGGCACAGGATCAGGTTCAGACCGCAAGTCCGATTGAACGGCGAGGGATAGACGTCATCGACCAGATTGAGCCTGGCCAACCGCACACTGTCGCGAATCCGGGAGTCAAGGACGAAACCATCGGGCCGGGGGACGAAATAACGGGAAACCATGGCGGGAGGCGTTGAACGGAATGACCACTTGCGGTACACGCCCAGACGAGCCGCCTTCAGCGCGGCGGGGTTGATGTCGGTCGCAAGCAGCCGGATATCCCAGCCGTGATCGGCACCGAGCAGTTCACGCAACAGGATGGCGACGCTGTAGATTTCCTGTCCGGCCGAGCATCCGGCGCTCCAGACGGTCAGGACACGCCGGCCGGTACTGAGCCCGGCCTCGATCATTTCCGGCAGCAAGCGGCTTCTCAACAGTTCCATCTGGGCCGTATCACGGAAGAAATAACTTTCACCCACCGTCAACGCTGACACGAGAAAATCCAGTTCGGGCGTATGGAGTCCGGCCTCCAGAGCATGCAGGTACTGTTCCGTGCGCCGATAACCGAAGTGAAGGCAGGCCTCGTGACAGATTCCCGGAATTCCCGACAGCTGATGCGCCATCAGCCGGATCCCGGTCCGCTCGCGCAGCACGCGGCAAACACGCCATTCCGGATAACCCGGTGTTTCCGGCCGCGTCTTGCGGACAGCCGGCGCTTCAAGACATCCTGTATCCATTGATCTGTTTCCTCCCTGAATCGTCAACCCACCCGGAACGGATGCTTGCCAGCACCCTGTCCATGTCCAGCAACAACGCCATGCCGGTTGAAAACCCCAGCGTTCCCTGGAAGGGCGCCCCGCCAACGTCTAGGGGCATCACGGCTGCCGGGGGAACCGCCTCGACACCGGCCACTTCCCGGACTACGAAAGCCGCCCGCCCGGCCGGGGTATCGCATAGAATGATCGGTGTCGCGGCATCATACGAAACCGGCTCGGGCAATCCCAACCACAGTCCCAGGTCAAACACCGCCAGGCTCTGTCCGTGGTAATCCATCAACCCGGCAAGACAAGCTGGACCTTGGGGCACCGGCTGCAGATCCATCAGCAGGAAAATGCGCTCGACATGCCGCAGGTCCATCGCCAGCCAGCGATCCTGCACACGAAGCAGGAGCACCTGCGCGGGCCGGTTAGCGCCCGGCGCCTCAATGGCAGCCATCCACTCCTCCCGGTCTCCATGCTTCCTGACATTTCGGGGTACCTTCCATCACACGCATGGCCCGAATCAACAATACGCCAAAACTCACCACGAAAAGTGATAACCAGTTCTCTAAACATTATTATTGTAGCCTTTAAATTTCCATCCGAACCGAAAAACGATCCGTGGCGCCCCCCGCCGTCATCTAGGCGGCGCCGGGGCGGCGCGTTATAGTGGGCCATGCATTGAGGTACATCTATGCCCCTGCAACGACGCCTATTACAACCACTCTATTCGCGCGTCCTGACGAGTCCGGCCACCCGGCAGCTCTGGCGCTCCACCCGGGACTGGCTGGGCCGGGTATCCGGCCAACCCCCGCGTCTGATATACCGGCTCCGCATGGACGATCCGGTATGCTGCCTGCTGACGCAGGTTCTCCCGGCCTTGCTGGAACATTACCCGCTGGAACTGGAATTGCGGCTGTTGCCGCCCCAATCCGGCCTGCCCGCGCACGCCACCCTGGATGCCTGGCATCTGGCGCAATTCCACCAGCTGCGATTCCATTCGCTGACGCCGCCGGCGCAGGCGGACTGCTGGCTGGCGGCGCGCATCCTCCTAGGACTTGAAGACTTGCCGCAGCTTGAGCGCCTGGCCCTGCTCAAGCAATTGTTTACCTGCGTCTGGGAACATCAGGGCGGCAAGCTGGCCACACTGGCCCTGCGCTTTCCGCCGCTGGACGAGGAATCCGCCCTGCCGCGCCTGGAACAGGCACGCCTGGAGGCGGACCGCCTGCCGGACGGCGGTTCGGGTGTGCTGGAGTATCGCGGCGAGCGGTTCATCGGGCTGGACGACCTGCCCGAACTGATCTCGCGGTTGGAATCCGCCGGGCTTAACCGGCTTGAGCATGCGCCCGGCCTGGGCGATGCCGGATGGCCCGCCTCAGGCTTTCTGGTTACCGACAGCGAAATGCTGGCCGAGATCCGCTCCCGCCGTTACCGGCTGGATTTCTATTTCTGCTTCTGTGATCCATACTCTTATCTGAATCTGGAGAGTATGCTGGCGCTGGTGGATCATTACGGCTTGCGCCTGCGACTGCGTCCCGTTACCGTTCCGCGCTCCGGCAAGCTGGCCGAACGGCCGCTGCCGCCGGTGGGGCTGTTGTGGCAAAGCGCGCGGCATGCCGGCGCGCGGCGTCTGGATTTCGGGGAAATCTGCCTGCCTGACGCCGCCGGACTGCTCAATTGCCACGCCCTGCTGGCTCATGCCGCGCAGCTGGGCCGCGAACGGGACATGGCCGAAAGCATTCTGGCCGGTATCTGGGCGCGCGGGCGCGACATGAACCACCGGCCGCACCTGCTGGCGGTGATGCGGGAAGCCGGTTTCCGGAAGGCCGACCTGGACGCCGTGCTGACCGGTGCAACCCCGGATCTGGCGAACCGTCACGCGGCGGCCTGGCATAACCTGGATCTGCCCGGCCTGCCGGGGTTTGTGCTGGAAACCGCCAAGCCGGTGGCGCTGTGCGGGGAAGACCGGTTGTGGGCGCTGGACATGACGCTGGCGGACACCCTCAATAACAATAAATCGGATTACTGAAGGACATGGCCGGAAAGCCGCAACTGCCAAACTGGTTACGATCATTGCTGCCGCGCAGTCTGGTGCGGTTGCTGGCCGTGCTTTCCGCCGTTTCCCTGCTGGCCGCCCTGGGCCTGTTCGCCCTGAGCATTTACCAGCAGCAGCGCCACATCAACCAGCAGAACGCCATCGGCCAGGCGGCGCTGATTGTCCGCAACCTGGGCACGGTCGTGGCCCAGGACGTGCTGGCCTCCGACCGCAAGGGCATCCGCAACCTGATGGCCAGCACCGCTATTTTTCCCGAAGTCCGCGAGCTGGTGGTCACCGACTGGGACGGCAGCGTGCTGGTGGCGCTGGCCCACACCCCTGACGCCGACCCACAGGAAGTGGAAAACCGCAGGCGGTTGACCCCGCCGACCGGCAAGGCCCAGGGACAGTTCTACCGCACCAACAGCAATGACACGGTGGAGGTCTGGCAACCGATTGACAACAACGGCTGGGTCTATATTGTCTATGACTATTCCGCGCAGTCCCGTGATCAGCAACAGGTACTGATCAAATCATTGATCAGCGGCATCGTGCTGGCGATTCTGGCCTCGCTGGGCTTTTTCTATGTGCTGCGCAGCCCGGTGCACGACCTGCACCAGTTGATCCGCTTCGCCAAGGAACTGGACGTGTATCGCGGCAGCCGCCAGATCCACATCACCTCGCATCTCGACGAAATCCGCGACCTGAATTCCGCGCTCAACCAGTCCGCCATCCGCCTCTACGAACAAAGCCAGCAGGTCATCCAGTCGGAAGCGCGCTACCGCCATGTCGTCAACCATGTGCACGAGGTCATTTTCCAGACCGACAACCAGACGGCCTTCACCTTCCTGAACCCGGCCTGGCACGAAGTCACCGGGCTGCACGCCGAGGCGACTCTCGGCAAGCTGATGACCGATTTCATTCACCCGGATGATCAGGAAGACCTTTACCGCTCGTTGCAGAAGCTGTTTCTGAACGAAGCCGAACAGGTGCGCTGCGACACCCGGTTGCTGACCTCCGACCACGACTTCCGCTGGGTGCACCTGTGGATCAGCCTGCTGTATGACGAAAACCACGCCATCAACGGCACCACCGGCACCATCAACGACATCACCATCCGCAAGCAGACCGAAGGCGCGCTGATTTCCGCCAAGGAAGCCGCCGAGGCCGCCACCCGCGCCAAGAGCGAATTCCTCGCCACGATGAGCCACGAGATCCGCACGCCGATGAACGGGGTGCTCGGCATGGCGCAACTGCTGCTGGAAACCCCCCTCTCCAACGAGCAGAAGGAGTACGCGAGCACCCTCTTCCATTCCGGCCAGGCGCTGCTGACCATCATCAACGACATCCTCGACTTCTCGAAGATCGAGGCGGGAGGCGTCGAGCTGGAGGCGCTCGAGTTCGACCTGCGCGTGCTGCTCGACGACTTCGCGACGATCCCCGCCCTTCGCGCCCACGGCAAGGGGCT
>DASUIM010000521.1:0-2779 GCA_036279775.1 Fluviicoccus sp.
TGAAAGGCTGGTTGCTGGGCGGCACGCCCCTGGTGAAGAACGCCATCCGCAAGCAGGCGGCGAAAGGACTGGCGGCCTACCGCCGGGAACTGGGCCGCGCCTAGGCGGTCCGGGATAACATTCTCGGACAAATCCGCTCGGCAACCGGCCGCGTTTTCCCCGATAATCGCGCCCAACCCGTTCCCTTCACATTTTGGAAAAACCCGCATGCGTTCCCTGTTGCTGGTCCTGAGCTTTGCCATTCTCGCCGGTTGCGTGTCCCATCCCGTTCCCCCCGTGGTTCCCAAGCCGGAGCCGGGCAAGACCGAGCCGGTGAAGCCGGAAGTGCCGCCCAAGCCCGAAGCCCCGACCGCGCGTTATCTGCCCGCCGAGTGGATCGCCCTGCCGGACTGGCCCGGCGAGAAGCTGCTGGCCACCTGGCCCGCCTGGCTGAATTCCTGCAAGCGGCTGGCGTCGCGGCCGGTGTGGAAGGATGCCTGCGCCGAGGCGGTGATGCTGGACCCCAAGGATGACGACACCGTCCGCGACTTCTTCGAACGGCGTTTCTCGCCGTGGCGCATTGAAAGCAGCACCGGCGCGCAAAGCGGCCTGATTACCGGCTATTACGAGCCCCTGCTGACCGGCGGCCTCAGCGCCAAGCCCGGCCGCGTGCCGTTCTACAGCGTGCCGGAAGACCTGCTGACGCTGGATATCGGTTCGCTGTACCCCGAGTTGAAAGGACGGCGCGTGCGCGGCCGTCTGGTCGGCAAGACGGTGACGCCTTACTGGAGCCGGGCCGACATCAGCAGCGGCAAGCTGACCGGCAACCCGAAGGTGCTGGCCTGGGCGGATGACGCGGTCGAGGCCTTCTTCATGGAGGTGCAGGGGTCCGGTCGCATAAAGCTGGATGACGGCTCGATGATCCGTCTGGGTTACGCCGACCAGAACGGCCATCCCTACAAGTCGATCGGACGCTGGCTGGTGGATCAGGGCGAGCTGACGCTGGACCAGGCTTCCATGCAAAGCATCCGCGCCTGGGCGACGGCGCATCCCGAACGCTTGCAGGAAATGCTCAACGCCAACCCCAGCCAGGTGTTCTTCCGCATCCTGCCCGGCACCGACGGTCCGATCGGCGCGCTGAATGTGCCGCTGACCGACGAGGCCAGCGTGGCGGTCGATCCCAAGTTCGTGCCGCTGGGCACGCCGCTGTTCCTGGCCACCACCCGCCCCAACAGCGGCAAGGCCATGAACCGCGTCGTGCATGCCCAGGATACCGGCGGCGCCATTGCCGGGCCGATCCGCGCCGACTTCTTCTGGGGCTTTGGCGACCAGCCGGGCGAAATGGCCGGACGGATGAAGCAACAGGGCCAGATCTGGCTGTTGTGGCCGAAGGACGCGCCGCTGCCGTCCGGCGGCGTGACCTCGCCCTGAACGGGATTGCCGTTTTCTGACATTTTGGGTCACCTCTCCGGGTGACCCCGGCCGCCATTGGTCGCGTTTTCACGACCATTCACCCATGCAACCCGTGAAAGGGTTCACATTCTGAAAGCCTTGCGCCCCATGAATTCGGGCATGGTTCACAAAATCAGGCAATGGCTTTCCGCACTGGCATCCGCCTTGCAGTTAACGGCTTATTAACGATTTTTGTGCAGCTGCAAGGAGAATTCATCATGCGCACCATCCGAACTGTCCAGGTCCTTTCCGATATCGAGCGCGAGCGCGCGCTGCTGAAATCGCTGCTCAACACCTTTGGCAAGCGTCCCCATGTCAGCTGGCAATACAGCGAGGAAGGCTTTGCCGATGTGGTGGTGCTGAGCGTCGACAATCCCTCGCTGGAAGTGATCGAGCAGGCGCAGAAGCTGGGGCAACTGGTGGTGTTCTATGTCAACGACAGCGATAACGTCCGGTTGGCCGACCAACCGTTCCGGCTGTCGAAGCAGACCCGCGCCCGGCATTTTGTCGAGCTGATCGAACAGATGGAAGGCTGGTTTGGCGATGATGTGGTGGACATGCTGCGCCTGCCGACGGCCGGAGCCGCCAATGACACCCGCGCGGTGCTGGCCGGTTGACCCGGAGCCGGAAAAACAAAAAAGGAGCCTAAAGGCTCCTTTTTTTCACCGCGCGGAACCTTAGTTCTTGGCGCGGGACTTGAACTCGCCGGTGCGGGTATCGATTTCGACACGGTCGCCGATTTCGATGAAGGCCGCCACGGAAATTTCGTGGCCGTTGGCCAGCTTGGCGGTCTTCATCACCTTGCCGGACGTATCGCCGCGGGCGGACGGTTCGGTGTAGGCGACGGTGCGGACGATGGTGGTCGGCAGTTCGACGGAAATGGCCTTGCCGTTGTAGAACACGGCTTCGCACACTTCTTCCATGCCGTCTTCGATGAAGCTGATGGCGTCGCCCAGGTTGTCCTTCTCGACTTCATACTGTTCATAATCGCTGTCGACGAAGATGTACATCGGGTCGGCGAAGTAAGAGAAGGTCACGTCCTTCTTGTCGAGGATGACCTGGTCCAGCTTGTCGTCGGCCTTGTACACGGTTTCGGTCATGGAGCCGTTCAGCAGGTTGCGCAGCTTCATCTTGACGACGGCAGAGTTGCGGCCGGACTTGTTGTATTCAGCTTTGATAACGACCATCGGGTCGTTGCCGGACATGAACACGTTACCGGCGCGGAGTTCCATTGCTGTCTTCATGATGTTTCACATAGTAGTCATGGGGGAATAAGGCGCGCATTTTACCTGAGCCGGCTGAAAACGCATCACCGTTCAGCACAAAATTCTTCAAGTCGGGCGGCCAG
>DASUIM010000522.1:0-1099 GCA_036279775.1 Fluviicoccus sp.
TCTTGTCCTTCTCCAGCGGCATGACATGGCGCTCGACGAAGGCGCGCACGCGCAGGCGGTAATCCTCGATTTCGGGGGAGAGTGAAAAATCCATGCGGACTCCGGGGCAGGGTGGGCGGGGCGGAAAATCCGCGTCGTAGCTTTACGCGAATCCGGAGTCGTTTTCAATTCGCATTCGCGGCGGGTGAAAATCCGGCCGGGGCCGGGCTATGCTGTCCGTATCCCCTTTGCTTCAGGAAGCCGGTCATGAACATATCCGCGCCCTTGCGCATCTCCGCCCGTATCGCCGATGTCGGCGGCATGCCGCTGCGGCGGGTGCTGCCCAGCCGTCACCAGCGCCTGATCGGGGCATGGTGTTTCCTGGACCATGCCGGTCCGGCCGATGTCAGTGACAGCGCGGGCATGCGTGTCGGCCCGCATCCGCATATCGGCCTGCAGACCTTCACGTGGATGATCGAGGGCGAGCTGATCCACCGCGACAGCCTGGGCTATGTGCAGCGCATCCGGCCGGGGCAGGTGAACCTGATGACGGCCGGGCGCGGCATCGCCCATTCCGAGGAGTCACCCGCCGACCGGCCGCCGCGCCTGCAGGCCGCACAGTTGTGGATCGCGCTGCCGGAGGCGCAGCGCCATTGCGACCCGGCGTTCGAGCATTATCCGGAACTGCCGGGCGTCAACCGTGATGGCTTTCAGGTGACGCTGCTGGTGGGCGAGTGGCTGGGCTTGCGCTCGCCGGTGCGCGTGCATTCACCCCTGCTGGGCGCGGACCTGACGTCTTCCGCCGCGGCGATGACCACGGTGCCGTTGCGCCCGGACTTCGAGTACGGGGTGATGGTGCTGGAAGGCGGTGCGAACGTGGCCGGGGAAGTCCTGCAGCCCGGCGAGCTGCTGGCGCTGTCCACGGGCGGCGAGTCCTTGCAGATCCGCAGCGACGGGCCGGTGCGCCTGCTGCTGATCGGCGGCGCGCCGCTGGGGGAAGACGTGCTGCTGTGGTGGAATTTCGTGGCGCGGCGTCAGGAGGAAGTGGCGGAAGCCACGGCGCACTGGAACGCCGGGACGCATTTCGGCGAGGTGACCGGCTTTGACGGCCCGCGTCTGG
>DASUIM010000523.1:0-1490 GCA_036279775.1 Fluviicoccus sp.
CACCGTCGTCACCGGCTGGTTCGAAACCGCCCGCGAACCCATCTTCCGCCTCTTCACCCCCGACATGGACATCAAGGCGCTGAGCATGATCCTGGCCCGCGTCGAGGTCGACTACGTCGCCCAGATCTACTACGGCGCGGATGTCACCGTGCACACCGGCATCGAACGCATCGGCAATTCATCTTTCGTGGTCTGGCACGAAGCCTTCCAGAACGGCCAGACGGTGGCGCGGGGCAAGGCCGTGCAGGTGCACTTCGACTTCGCCGCCCAGAAATCCAGCCCCCTGCCCGAGCATTTGCGGGCGGCGCTGGCCGCGCATTTGCGCGAGTGACCAGCCGGTGCCGGTCCGGCCCCGGCACGACAATTGCTTCATTCCCCGCAATAACCCCCTGCCGTCATCACGCCAGGGCACTCCCCGAAAGCGCCGCGCCCGGCTCCCAACCCCCGGCAGCCGCGCCGTCACCCACTATCCGACCGGAACCCCAGCCATGTCCAATTCCTCCCTGCGCTTTGCCGGACAACAGTCCTACGCCATCCACCAAGACCGCGTCTTCCTGCAGGCCGAACTGGCGGCTGAGGCCATCCCCCACGACATGACCCTGGGCCTGGAACTGCGGGCGACGCGCACGGATGACCCCTCGGTTTGCATCCGGCTGGCGGAAATGCCCGTTACGGCGGCATCCGCCGCAGGCGGCAGCCTGATTCCGGTGCAGGGCGACGCCCCGCTGGCCCTCCCGGCCGGGCGCTTCAGCCATGTGCTCGACCTGGTGCTGGTGGCAAACGCGGCCTTGGGTGCCAAGGACCTGGACTGCATCCGCTTCCCGCAACCCACCGTCTTCAAACTTCCGCAAATCAGCGGCATGGCCAGTGCATTCCTGCAGGACGACAACGTGGTGATTGCCATACCGGGTGTGTTCAACCCGCGGGCCGCCGATACGCTGAGCGGCAGCCTGAGCCTGAGCCTGTGGGCCCTGCCGCAGCCCTATCAAGGCGGCGCCTTTGCAGGGATACTGCTGGGAAGGCTGGACCTGGGGCAACTGCCGGGTCAGGACACCACCGCCGAGCAGATGATGACGGCAAGCCTGCCGCCAGGATTGGAGGGGGACTGGGTGCTGACGATGATGTTGCGCGAATGGACGGCTACCGGCGATCTGACGCGTGACTTCCAGACCTTGCCGCTGGGCATCCCTGTGCATCCGGCTGCAGTCACCGGCACGGCGTTGCCTGCCACGGGCGAAACTCCGCCGGTCAGTGTTTCGGCGACCGCGCCGGCGCAAGCTCCGGACGCTGAACCGGTCGTGGCGACCGGGGTTTCCATCAACCATGCGGATGTCGCCGCCTTGACGGTCGTGAAAGGAGTCGGGGCCAGGCTGGCCACCGCCATTGTGGCCGGTCGGCCCTATGCCACGCTGGCCGATCTGCTGCGGGTGAAGGGCATGGGCGAAAAGTTGCTGGCCAGGATCGGCGGCGGGCTGTCGTTGTAAGGGGCG
>DASUIM010000524.1:0-3679 GCA_036279775.1 Fluviicoccus sp.
GAGTTTCAGCCGCTCCAGCACCTGCAGGCTGGCGTAGAAGGCGGGCGCTTCAATCGCCACCAGATCGCCCGGCTGGGTCAGGCATTGCAGGCACAGGTTCAGCGCCTCCATCGCGCCGCTGGTTATCACCAGTTCCTCCGGTGGACGGCGGATGCCGAAACCGGCGCTGCGCAGGGCGATCTGGCGGCGCAGCTCGGCGTTGCCTTCGGTCATTTCGGCAATGATGGTGTCCGGGGCCAGCCGGTGCAGCGCGTGCGACATCGAGCGCGCCAGCCGCGCCAGTGGAAACAGTTCCGGGCTGGGGAAGGCGGAACCGAACGGCACGATATCCGGGTCCTTCAGCGAGCCGAAAACCGAGAACACCAGTTCGCTGACATCGACATCGCTGGTCGGCGCGGGCGGCGCGGCCGGGCCGGGTTCGGGCAGCGGGTGCGGCGCGGTTTCGCGCACGTAATAGCCCGAGCGGGCGCGCGCCGTGATCAGTCCCCGGCTTTCCAGCAGATAGTAGGCTTCAAACACCGTGGACAGGCTGACGCCGTGGGTGCGGGCGGCCTGCCGCACCGAGGGCAGCTTCTGGCCCGGCGGCATCACGCCGCTGCGGATCAGACCGGCCATCTGTTCGGCAAACTGTTCATAGCGTTTCATGAGGGCCCCGGATGCCTGAGTCAGGAAGGCATCCGGGGATTCTAGCGGGTTGGACGCCCTTACGGGCTGACGAAGCGGCTTTTTGTGGTGACCGTGATGTCCGGGTCATCCAGATCGCGAACGCGGAAGACGACCGGCCGCGAGCCGCGCTTGCCGTCGTTGTCCGTCAGCGCCACGCTCACCGGCAGCACTGCCAGCTCGCCCGGCGCCAGATGCAGCTCGCTGGCCCCTTGCAGCGCAAAGTCGTCGGTGTCGTCCAGCGACACGGCGTAACGGTGCGCGCTCTGTGTCTTGTTGATCACCTTCAGGCTGTAGATGTTCTCGATCCGGCCGTCGCTGTTTTCGCGATACAGGCCGCGATCCTTGTACACATCCAGCGCCACCAGCGGCCGGTGCAGGAAGGCGATGACAAAGACAACCGTCAGCAGCGTCAGCAGCACGGTTTGCGCCACCATCTTCGGCCGGAACCAGCGCGTCTTGCCGCCCGCCATTTCCCGCTCGGAGGAATAGCGCACCAGCCCGCGTTCATAGCCCATCTTGTCCATGACGCTGTCGCAGGCGTCGATGCACGCGCCGCAGCTGATGCATTCCAGTTGCAGGCCGTCACGGATGTCGATGCCGGTGGGGCAGACCTGCACGCACATCGTGCAATCAATGCAATCACCCAGCCCCAGCGCCTTGGCGTCTTCATCCTTGCGGCGCGGCCCCCGGTTTTCTCCGCGGGCCTTGTCATAGGTAATGATCAGCGTGTCGGCGTCGAACATCACGCTTTGCAGGTTGGAATAGGGGCACATGTCGCGGCAGACCTTCTCGCGCAGCCAACCGGCGTTGATATATGTACAGAGTGCGAAAAATCCGACCCAACCCGCCGTTTCCAGATCCAGCGACAGGTGCAGCAGTTCGTTCACCATGGTGCGGATCGGCGTGAAATAGCCGATGAAGGTGAGGCCGGTCGCCAGACTGATCGCCAACCACAGCGTGTGTTTTGCACCGCGCCGGGCCAGCTTTTCCGCCGACCAGGGCTGGGCATCCAGTCGGATGCGCTGGTTGCGCTCGCCCTCGGTGACCTTTTCCACCCACATGAACATCCAGGTCCAGACGCTTTGCGGGCAGGCGTAGCCGCACCACACCCGCCCGGCAAAAACGCTCAGCGTGAACATGCCGAACGCGCCGATCATCAGCAACGCGGTCAGCAGGAACAGGTCCTGCGGCCAGATGGTGGCGCCGAACACGTAGAATTTACGGTCAGCCAGATCCCAAAGCACCGCCTGACGTCCGTTCCAGGTCAGCCAGGTGGTGCCAAAGA
This sequence comes from Fluviicoccus sp., assembly GCA_036279775.1. Lineage (GTDB taxonomy): Bacteria > Pseudomonadota > Gammaproteobacteria > Pseudomonadales > Moraxellaceae > Fluviicoccus. The sequence continues at coordinate 1,952 of DASUIM010000524.1, forward strand.
ACAACAGCATCAGGATCCCAGCGCCGTAAAGCCGCAGGCTGCGGTAAAAGCCGGTGAAGCTGCGGGTATGGATGGCGTCGGAGGTTTCGGTGGGGATATTGCGGGCGGGAATGCGCTCGGACATGAGGGACGAACCATCGACAAGGAAATTGCGCCATGATGCCGGTCAAGCCGGGGTGGAAAACAGACTCAGTTTGGGGGAAAAAAAGCGGATCAGATGGGCAGGTCGAGTTCAGGTGACGGATGATAAAAAAAGCCCCGCCAAAGCGGGGCCGGATTCAGCATCCGCGGGTTATTCCGACTGGATGCCGGTGATCACCCACGGCGTGTTGTCCTTGGTGCAGTCGCGCTCCAGGTGCCACACGTCGACGAAGTTTTCCTCCACGCCTTCCGCCACATCGCGGTAACGGCCGCTGAAGCGGACGCTGATCTCGGCGACGCCGAACATCTGCGTGGCGCGGCCCAGCTCGGCGTCCAGGCTCAACACTTCCGTTTGCGGCGCGACGGTCAGCGCGGCGCGTTCGGCGCGCAGTTCGTTGAACAGTTCCGGCGCGGTGAATTGCTGCAGCTTGCCCAGATCATTGCGGTTCCAGGCGTCCTGCAGCAGCCGGTAATTGTCCTTGGCGCTGCTCAGGAAGGCCGGGGTGTCGAAGTTCAGCGGCAGCTTGAAGGGAATGTCCGCGTTCGCCGGACGCACCGGAGCGGTGGCGGCGGCAGCACCGCCCATGGACTCGAACAGGCTGGGAGCCTTGACCTGCGGGCCGGAGCCCGCGCCCGCCAGTACCGGTTGCGCGGGCGCATGCCGTTGAGGCGCGGCCGGACTCGCGGCGCGCCGCTGCCGCCAGGCATTGATCAGTTTTACGATAATGAAAGCCAGTACGCCAATCAGCAGCAAGTCCATGAATTGCAAGCCTTCAAACGCGCCACCCGCAAACAGCGCCGCGAACAGGCCGCCCACCAGCAATCCGCCCAGCAGACCGCCCATCATGCCGCCAAACAGGCCCTTGCGGCCTTGCTGGGCAGGTGATGCGGCCGCCTGTTGACGTTGGGCCGGCGCATCGGCGCTCTGGCGGCTGGGGGCGGGTGAAGTCTGGTAGCTGCGTCCGAAGGACTTGCCGCTGCCCATGCGCTTGGCTTCGGCGGTTTCCATCGTCAGGGTGAAGGTGAAGATGACAGCCAGAAAGGCCCAGAGCATTTTCATGGTTTACCTCGATGGGACCAACCGGAGTTTCCGGTCAGCCGGTGGTGGAAAATGATGTGCGCAGTTTGCGGGAAGGCGTGGTCAAGTCAATGATGCAGCGGGCCAAACCGGGCCGTGCTTACAAATCCACAGCACTAGCCGGGCGGGCAGGCATGAAAAAGCCGGATCAAGTCCGGCTTTCGGGCACAGCAGGCAGGCAGATGGAGGGAGGCTTCGGTCAGGAGCCGGTCGCCCGCTGCGGAAAGCGCAATACAATCAGGTTGGAAGAGGAGGGGAGACCCGTCGTCTTGACGTTATCCCAGTCCTGGCCGCAGTCCAGGCAGGTGAAGGCGGTCAGGCCCACCCGCACCAGGCGTACTTCCTTCTTGTCCGAATCGCAGCGTGGGCAGCAGTCGGAAAACTTCTCGGAACAGTAGTTGTTAGGGCAAAGCACATGTTCCGTATCGTTGCCGATCTGTCTCATGTAGAACCCGCAATGGGGGCACGCACGCGTTGTTATAATCATGTCTGCTTCACCGTTTTGTGTG
>DASUIM010000525.1:0-1546 GCA_036279775.1 Fluviicoccus sp.
AATTGACGAAGTGGTCGCGCAACTGAAGAGCGGCAAGGAAGCCACGGTTTATCTCGTCCGTTGCGGCGAAAAACTGCGTTGCGCCAAAGTCTACAAGGACGCCAATCACCGCAGTTTCCGGCAGGCCACCGTCTATCGCGAAGGCCGCAAGACCCGCAGCAGTCGTGACGCCCGCGCCATGGCCAAGGGGTCGAAACACGGCCGCGAGGAACTGGAAGACAGCTGGCAGCATGCCGAGGTCAACGCCCTCTACCGGTTGGCCGAGGCCGGAGTGCGGGTGCCGACGCCTTACGGCTTCCACGAGGGCGTGCTGCTGATGGAGATGGTGGACGACGGCGAAGGCAATCCCGCGCCGCGTCTGGGCGATCTGGATTTCACCCCGGAAGCGGCCGTGCATTTCCACGGGGTGCTGGTGCAGGAAGTGGTGCGCATGCTCTGCGCCGGTCTGGTTCACGGCGACCTTTCCGAGTACAACATCCTCTTTGATGCCGAAGGTCCGGTGATCATTGACTTGCCGCAAGCGGTCGATGCCGCCGCCAATGCCCATGCGCGCGGCATGCTGGAACGCGATGTACGCAATCTGGCGGTCTACTTCGGGCAGTATGCGCCCGAGTTGCTGGACACGAAGTACGAAAAGGAAATCTGGGATATCTACGAAAGCGGCGAACTGACGCCGGAGACCCATCTCACCGGTCAGGCCGAGGAAGACGATACGCTGGTGGATCTGGTCAGCATCTTCGCGGCGATTGACGACGCGAAACGGGAAGAAGCGCAGCGGCGCGCGGCCGCTGCCGAACAGGACGAATGATCAGGCGAAAATGCCCAGCGGGGACTTGGTCACCGCCGCGCTGACCATGAACAGGAACACCGCCACGGCCGCCAGCAGGAAGCCCGCTTTCTGACCGGCAGTCTTCGCCTTGCGGAACGCCATCACGCCCAATCCGATATACACCACCAGCAACGCCAGCTTCACGTGCACGAAGGGCGGGAAAGTGTGGCTGACCGCCAGCATGCCGATCCCCGACAGCAACAGGAAGGTATCGATGACATGCGGACTGATCCGCACCCATTTCGCCTGCAATTTCTCCGGCGCCTGCAGCAACCAGCCACCCCGCACCAGAAAGAACAGGCCGCTGATCGCGACCAGTGTCATGTGGAGGTGTTTCAAACCCAGGTATGCGTCCATGATCACTCCTTCGGCGCGTGCTGGCAGGCCGGGCTGGCCGGTGCGGCCCCCGTGGCAGCCCATTCGGCGGGCGTGTAGGTGTGCAGCGCCAGCGCATGCAGGCCGCTCTTCAGTTCTTCCCCCAGCACCGCATACACCGCCTGATGGCGCTGTACCGCGCGCTTGCCGTCAAAATCCGGGGAAACCAGCACCACCTTGAAATGGGTTTCCCGATTGGGCGGGCCGCTGTGCATGTGGGATTCGTTGATGACTTCAAGATGATCCAGGGCAATGGCCGCCGAAAGGCGTTCCCGGATGGTCTGTTGGCGCGACATGGACGTCTCCTGAAAAAGTGACTCATCGTATCACAAAAGCTTTTGC
>DASUIM010000526.1:0-3316 GCA_036279775.1 Fluviicoccus sp.
GGAATCAGCGACAGGCCGTGGTCCGGAAACTGCGGCTGCGGATGGCGGATGCCGGTGGCGTAATTCCACATCTGCCCCAGCCGCACCACCCGGCCGTCGAACCGGGTGACGACATCGTGCAGGTGGCCGTCGCCGTCGGGATGCGCGCCGTTCAGCAACAAGGCGGGCGGCGGACCGTAGCGCTCGCGGTCCCAGACCTCGCGCACCCGTTGCAGGTTGCCGTTGATGCCGCCGCTGGCCACCACCGTCGCCCCGGCCTTGAGGGTGAACGGGACATCCCCGGCATGGCCGCGCACGCCGCTGATGCGGCCGTGGTCGGTGAGGAAGTCTTCCACGTAATGGCCGCAACGCAAATCCAGCTTGTCGCGGTGGGGGTGATTGTCGAGGGCGCGGATCAGCGTTTGTGTCAGGTGCAGGCCGGTGCCCCACAGCACGTGGTAGCGCGGCAGCGAGTTCAGCGCGCGGTGGTCGCCGCGTTCCACCCAATGCACGATGGGGAAGTAATGGACGCCGTGGCCGCGCACCCAATCGTGGACGTCCGGTACGCAGCGTTCGACGTAGGTATCGGCCCAGCGTTTCGGCCAGTGGTCATCGGGACCGAATTCGGCGGCGCGGTACCAGTCGTCGCGGAACAGTTCGGGGGAATCATGGATGCCGTTCAGCCGCTGCAGGCCGGTGCCGCCGAACAGCATGCCGCCGAAGGCCTCGTTCGCCAGCCCGCCCAGCCGCTCGCGCGGGGCGCGCTCCAGCAGCGTGACGCGGCGGCCCTGGTCCAGCAACTCCAGCGCCGTGGTGATGCCGGCAATGCCGCCGCCGGCGATGACGATCTCGGTTTCCAGCGCGGCGGACATGACGGGCCTCCGGATTCAGGATGGGGGTGATGGCCCCCGGACATGAATCGATGGTGCGCCGCCGGGGCGGCGGGGGTCTGTCGGGTAAGTGACAATCGCGGGGTATTCCACAATTTTTATAAGCCTATCCCATCCCGGCCGCTTTTACGCCCTCCTGTGGAACAGGGGGGCTGCCCGCAGGGCTGGGGGGTAGCAGCGGTACGCTGAACATGCTCTCAGTTAAGGCAAACACTTATTCATGTGCTACACTAATTTATGTGTAACCGCTGGAACTATCACCATGTCCACCAATGTCAATTTCACCGGCTCGGTCGACCGCGACCTGCTGAAACGCGCCAAAGTGCTGGCCGCGCAAACCGACACCTCGGTCAATGCCCTGTTCAATGCCGAATTGCGCTATCTGGTGGAAACCTATGAAGCCTCCCGCCATAACGGCAATGACAACTTCCGCATCCTGGTGGACTTCTCGCTGGGACGGCTGGACGACCTGAGCGCCATGAAACGCCTCGGACTGGAGTCGGAAGAAGACCTGTTCCTGCTGATGGCGCAGGCGCACCTGCCCATGCCGCGCCTGCCCGAGGCAGTCACGCAGTCCATGATTGACGGCCTGAACAGCCTGCCGCGAAACGGCGGCTGATCATGACGGTGGCCTCCGATATCATTCTGCTGCCCGACGCCGGGCCGTTGATCACGCTGGCATATGCTGAGGCGCTGGACGTTCTGTTCAAGCCGGGTTGGACCGTCAGGCTGGTGGATATGGTGCTGGCGGAAGTGACCCGTCAGGAAACGCCCACCAGCCACAAGTTGAAAGCATGGTCGGCAAACAAGCCCGTTATCCACACCCGGACATTCGACCACTATCAGGCGATGCGGTCAGGCGCGGAAACCCCACCGCGCACCGCCAATCTCGGGGAGTTGGCGATTCAGGAAGTCATGCACGATTTTGCGCTGGCGGTTCCGCCGGTGAGAGGGGTATTCCTGTTTGAGGATCACAAGATTGCGCGGGCGGGATTTTTGCTGCCCGAGAATTGCCAGAAGGTCAGCACGCGGGCGTTCCTGCTGTTTCTGGAACAGCACGGGTGGATTGACTCGGCGGCGGACATTGAAGCGGCGGCGATCCGGGCGGGGCGGAATTTTTCGCGGTTAAGGTTTCCGCCGTGATTGGACGCAGGACTCACGCCACCGCCTGCTTCCCTCCCCCCAGCACATCCCGGATCTCCGCAAACACCGCATCGGCCACGCTTTCGTTGCATTCCTCGCCATAACGCTTGCGCACGCCGAATTCACTCAGTGTCAAATGCACATCCGGCTTCAGGCCGTGCTGCGCCAGACAGCCCTTGACGCAATGCAGCGCACAGCCGTCCAGCGCCACGATCAGCCGCCCCGACTTCGCCTTGTTCACCAGCGCGGGCACATGGCCGCCGACACCGGCAATGCAGGACATTTCCGCCAGAGACGCGCGGTCCAGCCGCAACGCCAGCGAGTTGGCCAGCTGCGCCACGTTGGAGCAGCCGGAACAGGAATACACCAGGGGCAGGTGATGCTCGGTCATGACAGCCTCCGCAACCGTCCGGGACAGGGACGTTCGACCTGCCAGTGTGCCGGGGCGCCGCCGTTCCACCCTTGACCGGCATCAAGTGGATCGACGCTTAGCTGCGCTAGAGTGATCCGGCCTCCGGCAAAACAACAACGACGGCTTCAGGAGCAGACATCATGACCACGCCCGCCATCCGCCTCGGCCCCGCCACGCTGCGCAAGCGCAACGGCGACACCGCCTCCTTTGACCTCAACAAGATTGAACGCGCCATCAACGCCGCCGGGGAAGGCCTGGACGAATTCGGCCCGGCGATGGCGTGGATGCTGGCGCACGCGGTTGAAGTCTATCTGGCCGACCTGAAAGTGCTGGACACCGCGCAGGTGCAGGACATGGTGGAACAGCAGCTGATGGAAGCCGGTTACTTCCGCACCGCCCGCGCCTTTATCCTGCAAGGCGAACGGCGGCGGGTGGAGCGGCTGGCCGCCGGGCGCTGATACCGGAGTTGAAACCGCCCGCTTCAACGGCGCGGCGCACCCGGCAGCCCCAGTTCCCGCCAGTAGGCATCCACCTGGCGCACGATCTCCGGTGAGCGGGTGATCGGCCGTCCCCATTCCCGTTCCGTTTCCCCCGGCCACTTGCCGGTGGCGTCAAAACCCATCTTCGACCCCAACCCGGCCACCGGCGAGGCGAAATCCAGATAGTCAATCGGCGTGCCGGTGATGCTCATGGTGTCGCGCACCGGGTCCATGCGCGTGGTCATCGCCCAGATCACATCGTCCCAGCGGCGCACGTTGATGTCGGCGTCGGTGACGATCAGGAATTTGGTGTAGGTGAACTGGCGCAGGAAGGACCAGATGCCCATCATCACCCGCCGCGCGTGGCCCGCGTACTGCTTGCGGATGCTGATGATGGCCAGCCGGTAGGAACA
>DASUIM010000527.1:0-3036 GCA_036279775.1 Fluviicoccus sp.
GGTTTTCGGGCTGGAGCTGCCGATGACCAGCGCGGCATTGCCTTCGGAGCGGGTCACGAGATCCAGCGCGGCGCTCCAGTCATCCAGCACCTGATGGGTAAAGGTATTGTCGTTGGCGGTATCCGTCATGGTGATGCGGAATACGTCACCTTCGCGGGTCAGAGTCAGGGAATCGCGGGACAAGAGCATAGTGGTTCCTAATCAAGGTCAATAATCCATTTCCGGTTGATGCCCCGGAAACGGCGATAAAAGCGGTCAGGCGCGGAACTCGCGGAAATCCGGAATCAGGGCGGCGCGCTCCCACCAGAAATGGAATTGGTCACGGCAACGGCGCGCTTCGGGCGCATTGCGCGGCGTCAGCGCGCCTTGCCAGGGCTGGCGGTCGGTGCAGCGGAGCAGGGCGATGTTGTCGACGACCATCCATGCCTCGGTCTCGCTGCGGTCATCTTCGTGCAGACGACGGATCTCGATGCGGCTGGACAAGCGGCGCAACAACGGCACCAGACGATGATGGTCGCGCACGGCGTCGTCGGGGTTGCCAACCAGAATGCGGCACACCGCGTAACGACTGGCGCGCACGAAATCGGAAATAGCGGAGACAAAGGCCTCGTTGTTGAAACGGGCCTCCTCCAGATCGGGGGTGACCAGCAGCACCTCCCGGGTTGCCTGCTTCAGCAATCGCAGGGCGGCGCCGCGCAGCTGGCGCACGGAATTGAGCTTGATCAGGCCGACGTCTTCACCCAGTACGAAATCCTCAACCTCACTCCAGTCCGCCGAGGCCTCGGCAATTGGCGCGGTGTGTTCCGGCAACAAATCCGGAGCCTTGAGTATCTCCAGATGCGCCGGAATGCCGTCGGTGGAAAAGGGAATGGGCTCCATAACCTCGTCCGCCGGTGCTTCGGATTTATCCTGTTCGTTATTGTTATTCATCGTTATCCTCTCCCAGAATCAGCCAGTAGCCGTCTTCGATCCGGTCACACAACCAGGCCAGATTAACGGCGTCCCGCAGCCATTCCCCCAAGATTGCCCCATCCAGTTGCCGGTTGTCCACGAGCAGCGCCACAAAACGGCTGTCAGGAATATTTTCCTGCAATTCCCCGTTGATGTAGAGATGGTCCGCATGTCCGGCTTCCCCCAGATAAAGCATGCGCGACGCCGGGTCGCGACAGAGAATCGCCCCCTGATCCAACGCTTCCATCAACGCTTCGGGGCTGATGGACTCCCCGACGGGCTCATAGTCCGGATATTTGGGTTCGCTGAGGAAGGGCGCCAACACCGGCCCGACGCGGGCGTGGTCGCGCAGCAGGTCCATGACCTGGGATTTCAGCGACTGCAAGTGCTGGGGGTTCAGCCAACCGGCATGGGCCTGCGGTATCAGGGAAGGGTCGGCGTACAACCGGTCGGCCCCGGCCGACTCCAGCGCCGCATCCACCAACTGCTCCAGCACATGGCTCAGGGACGGCGCGCGGAAGCCGAAGGAGAACGTCAGGCATTCGCCTTGGGCAACGCCGTAATGGGCCAGTCCGGGTGGAATGTAGAGCAGGTCGCCCGGATTGACCACCTCATCGAAGGTTGTGTCCATCTCGCTAAGAATACGTAGCGGTGTGCCCTCCAGACGCGGGCTGCGACTGTCGCAATGCTGCCCCAGCCGCCAGCGGCGCCGGCCTTCACCCTGCACCAGGAAGACATCATACTGGTCATAGTGCGGCCCCACCGAACCGCCTTCGGGCGCATAGGAAATCATGATGTCGTCGGTACGCCAGCCGGGAATGAAGCGGAAAGCGTCCCAGTACGCGGCCAGCTCGGGCAGGTAATGATCGACGGCCTGCACCAGCAGCGTCCAGTGAGTCCTCGGCAACTGCTTGAACTGCCGGGGTGAGAACGGTCCCTTGCGCAGTTCCCAGGGCGACTTGCCGCCTTTTTCCAGCACCAGCCGCGCCTCGATGCCGTCTTCCTGCGACAGTTCTATCAGGTCGTCACGACCGACCAGCACCGGAATATCCGGGAAAGCGTTACGCACCAGCAGGGGCTTTTTCTGCCAGTAATCACGCAGGAATTCGTCGGCGGTCAGGCCGCCCAGATGGGCGAGGGGGAGGCTGGGAGTCATGTAGGGCTGGTTCCGGCTGGAGGTAATCTCCCAGTATAACCTCCTCAGCCTGCGGCTTTACAGGTGAAGATCCGGATGAACCGTTCGCAGTATCCGCAACAAGGCCTGATCGAATACCGCCGTGTCCATCACCGGAATCTGGCCGGGAACGCCACGCTGCAAGTGACCGTATAGACGCAGCAGGTATTCGTCCAGATCAGGTTGCGGCGGAATCATTTCCGCCTCGCGGACCTGGGTTTTCAGTTCCAGCAGTTCGTCAAGCTGCTCGCGGATATCGCCGCGAGGCAGGTACTCATTCAGAAGGCGGGAGAACGACAGGGGTGGCTGCGAACCATGGCTGACTACCCACTGGCAGGCCAGCAGGTCGCGGAACATCGACACATACTTTATCAGCCGCAGATCGCGGTCTTCCGCCAGCTTGGTGATGCAGTCCTTGGCCTGGGCCAGGTAATGAATGCAGAGCACGGACGGCAGCAGGGTGTCCGGCAACAGCGCCATCAGCGGCGCGATTCCGGCTTCGTGCTTCCGGTAGACCATGGTCGAGGAAAGCCACTCCCGCAATCCGGGATGCGACTTGCGCAGCATCCCAAGCGCCTTCTTGATGTCCCAACCGGTGAAAGCGGCCGGCCCGTTGCCGGGCAACTCGATCACATCACGCTTGTCGAATACGCGTAGATAGTGTGCGGGCTGATGGACGTAAATGAAACGGACATCGTAAGGGCTGTCCGACGACGGAATCCCCCGGGCGCGGTCACCCGCTTCACCAGCCCACAGAATGGTGACCTGATGGTCGCGGGCCAGACGGTCGAGGGATTCCTGAATCGTCGCGTTCATCAGACGGCCTTGGCCTGGGCAGCGGCGTTACCGGTGTAGGTGGCCGGGGTCATGGCGCGCAGGGAAGCCCGGGCGGACTCCGGCAGCACGGCCAT
>DASUIM010000528.1:0-1799 GCA_036279775.1 Fluviicoccus sp.
CGCCTTCCTTTGTTACGGCATGGGCATCACCCAGTTCGCCTGCGGCACCAACAACGTGATTGCGTTGTCGAACCTGGTGCTGGCTTGCGGCCAGATCGGCCGACCGGGGACGGGCATCAACCCCCTGCGCGGCCAGAACAATGTGCAGGGCGCGTGCGACATGGGCTGCCTGCCCAATGTCTACCCCGGTTACCAACCGGTGGCCGATGCGGCGGTACGGGAGAAGTTCGCCAAGGCGTGGCAGGCTCCGCAACCGGAGAAACCGGGCATGACCTCATTGGCGATGATGCACGGTGCGCGCGACGGCGCGATGCGGGCGATGATCATTGCCGGGGAAGATCCGGCGCTGACCGACCCCGACCAGACCGAAGTCGCCCGCGCCCTGAAGAAACTGGACTTGCTGGTGGTGCTGGAAATGCACCTGACCGAGACCGCGAAGCTGGCCGATTACATCCTGCCGGTGGCTGCCTTCGCCGAGAAGGACGGCACCTTCAGCAACTGCGAGCGCCGTGTGCAGCGGGTGCGAAAGGCGGTGGAGCCGCCTGCTGACTGCAAGACGGATTGGCAGATATTCGGGGAGTTGGCGCGGCGCATGGGCGTGGCCGGGCTGGACTGGACCGGTTCCGAAACGGTTTTCAACGAAATGTGCGGCCTGATGCCGATTTTTTCCGCCATGAGCTACACCCGTCTTGACGAACATCAGGGTCTGCAATGGCCCTGTAATACCGAGCATCCCGACGGATCACCGATCCTGCATCAGACCAGCTTTCCGCTGCAGGCCAGCGGCCGCGCGCGCCTGATCTGCGTGGACGCGGTCGAACCGGCGGAAATGCCGGACGCCGAGTATCCGCTGGCCTTCACCACCCAGCGCCTGCACTTCCATTACGGCTGTGGTTCCATGACCCGCTGTGCGCCAGTGCTGGAACGGGAAACGCCGCTGGGCCTGCTGTTCATGCACCCCGCCGACGCCGCCGATCTGGGGTTGGGACAGCACAGTCCGGTGCGGGTGTTTTCGCGGCGGGGCGAGGTGGATACCCGTGTCGAGCTGGCCCCGGAGCTGCCGGTCGGCACAGTCAGCATGCCGTACCACTTCCACGAAGCCCCTTGCAACCGGCTGACCAATACTGCGCAGGACCCGGTGACCAAAATGCCGGAACTGAAAGCCTGCGCCGTGCGCGTGGAAAAGCGGGAGGAGGCATGAAAATGGTTCTTGTCGACAGCTTGGCGGATTTTCGCACCTTTATCGCGGCCGATCGTGTCCTGATCGAGCCGGTGCTCGAGGCGGACGGAGTGGTGCGCTGGGCTGAATCATTCCCTCAACGGGATTGGGAAAATCTGGACGGCGTGCCGCTGTCCTCGCTGAAGCCGTTCTTCTTTGCCGAGCGTGAAACGGTTTTCGTGTTTGACGGCACGCATTTCCGCAGCCGTTTACCGGAAGTGCCGCCGCGCGTGTTTTTCGGGGTGAAGGCCTGTGATGCCGCCGCGCTGGCGGTGCAGGACCGGTTTTTTGCCGAGGATGCGCTGTATCAGGCGCGTCGGCGGACAGCGCTGGTGGTGGCGGTGGATTGCATCTCCCCCTGTGCCGGCGGGTTTTGCCCGCTGACCGATGCCGGGCCGCTGGTGCAGGAAGGGGCTGATCTGGTGCTGACACCGCTGGTCTCAGGCTGGCAGTTGATGGCGATGACGGCTTTGGGACAAGAGGTGCTGAACGCATTCCAGAATTCAGCCCCGGACGTCAGGACGCTGGAGTCGGAATTGGCCGCGCAAACCCGTCAGGCTTTGGGCGATGCCTGCATCGC
>DASUIM010000529.1:0-1274 GCA_036279775.1 Fluviicoccus sp.
TTTCCAGGGCAAGAATGGGCATGGCTGGCAGGATAAAAACGGGTGGCCCGCGCTTTATACGCGCCTTGGGGGTATCATTCAAGATTGACGCTGTTACAGGAAACCCGACGCAATGAATCCGATTTCCGCCATCATTCTGGCCGGCGGCCAAGCCACCCGCATGCAGGGCCGCGACAAGGGACTGGTGTGTTGGCGCGACAAACCGCTGATCGAGCATGTGCTGGCCAGAATTCAGCCACAGGTGGCGGATGTGGCCATAAGTTGCAACCGCAATGCCGGTGTTTATGGCGGCTACGCCAAGTGTCTGCCAGATGTGATTGCCGGGTTTCCGGGGCCGCTGGCCGGCATCGCCGCCTGCCTGCCGCTGTGTGAACACGACTGGGTGCTGGTCGTGGCCTGCGACATGCCGCAACTGCCGGAAACCCTGGCCGAACAGCTGATGGCGGAGATCGGCGAAAACCGGATTGCCGTGGCCCACGACGGCGAACACCTGCAACCGCTGGCGCTGCTGATGCACCGTTCGCTGGCGCCGACGCTGGACGAAGCCTTACGGGAAGGGATCTATGCCGTGCAGAAATGGATCCGCCGTCACCCGCACGCCGTGGTCTGTTTCAACAACCCGGACGCTTTCATCAATATCAACGCCCTGGAGGAGCTGGCCAGCGAATAATCAATCCCAGGCCTGCGTTTGCCGGAACGCCTGCAGCGACGGCTTCACCAAATCCACCATCATGGTAATGTGGTCGTCACGCGTGTTCAGGCCGGTAATATAGGCATACGACCGTCCGCCCGCGTGCAGGAACAGCTCTTGGTTCTGGATCGCCAGTTCCTCCAGCGTTTCCAGGCAGTCCGCCGAGAAAGCCGGGCTCACCACCTGCACCGACCCCACCCCGCTTTTCGCCCATTCTTCCAGCAACACATCGGTATAAGGCTTCACCCATTCCTGTTTGCCGAAACGGGACTGGAAGGAAATGGCCCATTGGTCTTCACTCAGCCCCAATTGCTGCGCCACATGGGCAGCGGTGCAACGGCAACGCTTCGGGTAGGGGTCGCCCTTGTCGGCATAGGGTTGGGGAATGCCATGGAAAGAAAACAGGAGCTTATCAGCAGCGCCGTGCTGTTCGCGGTATTCACGGATGCTGGCCACTAGTGCGGCGATGTAACCGGGGTGCGCGAAGTAATCCTTGATGATGGTCAGCGACGGCAGGTTGCGCTGCACGGCGGTCCAACGCTGCACGGCATCGTAGACCGGCGCGGTGGAGGTGGCGGAATAT
>DASUIM010000530.1:0-6408 GCA_036279775.1 Fluviicoccus sp.
GTCATGCACCAGTCCATACTGCCGGACGTATCCAGCACCATCATCAGCGTTGGCGCGCTGCTGGCGGTGGCGGATGCCGTCTGCACGTAGACCTCGGTATCACTGGCATACACCGGCGCGGCCGCCAAGGTGACATACCCAAAGGCGGCCGATGCGGTCAACGCCTTTCGTTTCAGATCATGTCTCATGGTATTCCCCACTTGCACTAGCAATGGAATCACTTGCGTTCATTGGATATTTCAAAATCTTCCAGCAATGTGGAGTAAACCCCACCATTGGCGGACAGACACTCCGAAACCGTCGTCACTGAAGCATCCGAAACTTCATAGGTTGAGCCCGCCGCACCGGTCCTGACCGTGTCATCACCGGTATTGGCCAAACAGCCGTTAATCGTGCCGGTGGTTGCCGAGCCGAAACCGGGCAGCACTGCGGTCGAGGCAACCGTCACCTCGATTTTCTGGGACTGCCGGATCGAGGAGTCGCTGCCCAGGATCATGGTGGCGTTCTGACTGAATTCATCCGTGCTGCCGCGGTTGATCACGTGCACCTGCGTCAAGGCCGCATTACGACTGCTCATGAAGTCTCCGGAAGCCGAACTGTCGCAGCGGCCCGCCACCAGCGCCACCGACCCGCTCTTCGGCTTGAGGCAGAAAACATCCTCTGAGTTCGTGGCCAGCACACCGCCGGGCTGCAGCGCGACACCGACATTCAGCATGGCGGTGCGCTCCAGATGAAACAAACCGGCATCCGCTGATTCATACAGCAGATTGCCGACCTGGCTGTTGGTCGCCACGCTCAGGCTGGAAAGCCCCATGCGCATGGCAGAGATCCCCAGTAAGGTCATGACGATCAACACCAGCAAAACCACGATCAATGTCATGCCTTTTTGATGCCGGGGTATCACGCCCGGACTACGCAAAGTTCCAGAGCACACAGTCACCCCCATATCTTGCAAGCATCAGGTGTAGAGTTGCGCATCGCCATCGACGCCGTGAACAAGCGACGGACGCGACCGTCCACCGGGACTTGTCCGGCGGTCAGGGTCTTGTCCAGAACCTGGAACCCCGGAGAAGCCGGGAGCGTTCCGGTTGTATCCTGGGAGCGGACCAGCACACCAACCTTCATGGCGACAATCGCGGGCGTTCCGGCCAGCGCCTTGACCTGGGTGGCCGTCAGGAAACGGGTAGGCTCGCAACCGGTCAGGGTTCCATCGTTCACGCCATACAGCACCTGGAAACTATCCACGGATGACAGCAGCACCACGCCCTGATCACCCAGACCTGTCGTGGCCTTGGTGGTCACGTTGTAATAACCGCCGTCACAAGCCAGCGCCGCCAGCGAATTACCCGCCGCATCGGCGCGCACAAAATAACGATTGACGATAACCGAATTGCCGGGCGCCTGATTGCCTTCACAGTCACGGTCGCTGTAAGGGGTCGCGGCATACTGGATCGTCAACTGGTCGCTGGAGCCGATCCCGAGGGCGGTCGAATCATCCAGGGAAATGGTGGTTGCCGTCGCGCCGACGGTGTCCGAGGTCAGCATGACCACCCCGCGCCCCATGGGTTGGCCACCGGCAGGCCGCAGGTCGGCCATGCGCGCATCACGGCCAATGAAGTCCAGTGCGAAACGTCCGTTGTCCTGAACATCGCCCATGCCGCGCTGCAGGTTGAAGCTCTGCTGATTGGTCACGAACATCTGGACAGCGGCCAGCGCCACCAGCAGACCGATGGCCAGCGACACCATGAGCTCGATCAGCGTAAAGCCTCTCAGGTTATGGTTCATCAGTAGCTCTCCATCATCATGCACTCGGCGTTCTGTATATAGCTGCCGGTCGTGGACAGGCACGCCGGGGCGGCCGAGCCAACCGTCGGGGTGGTGGTATTCCAGGAAACCAGCACGCACAGGTTCGCCGCGCCCGGACACGTGACCAATCCCAACTGGCCGTTTGGCAACGACGAGGCGGCCAGGCTTCTGACCGCGGCAATATCGAACTGGGCCATGGTGGTGGTCGAACAGGCCGCACTGATGCAAGTGGTTGTGGTGGCCGACCCGGCGGAACCAGCCGCATAGGTCGCCAACTCACGCGGATTGGCGCGGATGCGCTCGACCATTTCCTGGGCGACCGCCATGCCCTGAGTGCGGTAAAGGGCATCGTGAGTGCTGCTGACCGCACGAACCTGAAGGGCAGCAAACCCGATGACGGCGATTCCGAGCAGCAACAGGGCGACCATGACCTCGACGAGGCCCACCCCTTGCTGCTGTTTAACCGAATGCCAGGCGTTCACGTTATTCACCCTCCTAGGAACAAGTGGCGGCCGATGTGTGGCGCAAAACCACAACCCGTCCGAATTGGTTGATTTGCACGGTGATGCCGCGCTCCCCGGTCTTGGCGGCGTCACAAACGACAAAAGCCATGTTCATCAGGGTGCCGTCAGCCTTGGTCACCAGGCCGGTTCCCTGAAACAGGACCGTCTTGTCTGTCGGGTTTGATGCAATTGAAGTGGTGCCTGTCGCCGCGGCGGCCTTCACCAGATACGTCGGGTCAGCGGCCTGGGGCGTCTGGAATTTGGTTTGCCAGCCGCTGGCCCAGCTGGCGGTGGTTACCGAAGTCACGGCAATGGTCCGGCGGGTCGCCAGCGCCCGGGCGCGGGCATCGGTCAGCGTGGCGGCCAATTCGTTGGCCGTCGCGGATATCCTGACGTTGGATTGAATGTTCCGGATGGCCGGCACGGCGGCCGCGCTGAGGATGGCTAAAATAGCCACCGTTACCATCATTTCCGGAAGCGTAAACCCGTTTTGCCTGATCATGAAATATCAACCCCGGAAGGCAGTGCCCTTTCTTGTTATTGAAGTTAGTAAGAATGTTTCCTGTCTACAAGTTCGTGCAGACAACCGGGGCTTTTGTATGCCCGAGTGACAAAAATTGTCAACTACTCCTCATTTAATACAGGGATTCTCAGCTCCCGGGGCATGGAAAAAACCACGTTTTCTTCACGCCCGGTGACTTCCTGAGGCGCCAGGCCACCCCATTCCCGCAACCGGTCCACCACCTGCTGGATCAGGATTTCCGGGGCGGAAGCGCCCGCCGTCAGCCCGACCGCTGTCACTCCCTGCAACCACTCCGGCTGCATCTGGTCGGCATTGTCGACCAGATAGGCGCGCGCGCCCATGCGCTCGGCCAACTCGCGCAAGCGGTTGGAATTGGAGGAGTTGGGGGAGCCGACCACCAGCACCACCTGACAATCCCCGGCCAGCGCCTTGACGGCATCCTGCCGGTTCTGGGTGGCGTAACAGATATCATCCTTGCGCGGACCCTGAATATCGGGGAACTTGCCGCGCAGGGCATCAATCACGCGGGCGGTGTCGTCCACCGAGAGCGTGGTCTGCGTGACAAACGCCAGATTGGACGGATCACGCACCGTCAACCTGGCGACATCTTCTTCATTTTCAACCAGGTAAATGGCACCGCCGGAGGTCAGGTCATATTGCCCCATGGTCCCCTCCACTTCCGGGTGTCCGGCATGGCCGATCAGGATGGCCTCGATGCCCTGCTTCGCGTACCGGGTCACTTCCATATGCACCTTGGTCACCAGCGGACAGGTGGCATCGAATATCTTCAGGCCGCGGGAGGCCGCCTCTTCCTGCACCGCCCTGGAAACACCGTGGGCGCTGAAGATAACAATGGCGCCGTTGGGAACCTGTTCGAGCTCATCAACAAACACCGCGCCGCGCTGGCGCAGGTCATCCACCACGAATTTGTTATGGACGACTTCATGACGGACATAGATGGGACGGCCGAAGACTTCGAGGGCGCGATTGACAATGGCGATAGCACGATCGACTCCCGCGCAGAAACCGCGAGGGTTGGCAAGCCGGATATCCATATTCTTCGCCCTCATGCTTTTATTGTGAACGGTTGTGCATCGGCATCGCGCACACTAATTATATCAACCTCAAAAAGCAAGTCCCGCCCGGCCAGGGGGTGGTTGAAGTCCACCACCACGGTTTCCTCAAGCAATTCCTTGACCACGCCGGGCAGCTCGGACTTGCTCTTGTCGGCGAAGGAGACGATCAGCCCCACCGCCAGTTCCGTGTCCACAAAACGGTGCCGCTCGAAGGTTTGAACATTGCCGGGCTGCCAGTCGCCAAAGGCGTCGGCGGACGGTATCAGCACCGAACGGCGGTCGCCCGCTTTCAAGCCGAAAATAGCCTTTTCAAAGCCGGGGGCGAGATTGCCGTCGCCGACGGTAAACACTGCCGGTTCCGGGCGCTCGCGGGTGGTGTCCAGCAACTGGCCGTCGGCCAGGCAGACCGAGAAATGCAGGCTGACCGTCTTGCCGGGACCGATGCGCTGGAGGGAGTTATCGGGAATCATGATGCCGCCGCCTGACGTTTGGGTTCAAAAAAGAGGGAGTCGATCACCAGCAGCGCCGCGCCGACGGTAATACCGCAATCGGCGATATTGAAGGCGGGGAAGTGCCAGGTCTGGTAATGCACATGGATAAAATCGATGACATAGCCCAGCGTAAAACGGTCATAGACATTGCCCAGCGCGCCGCCAACCAGCAGACCGATGCCCGCCATCAGCCAGCGGGCATTCGCGGGCAGGCGGGACAGCCAGACCACCATGCCGCTGCAGACGCTGATGGCCAGCACGATGAAGAACCAGCGCTGCCAGCCGCCCGCATCGTGCAGGAAGCTGAACGCCGCGCCGGTGTTGTAGGCCAGCGTCCAGCTGAATACCGGCAACAGGTCAATGGACTGTCCGTGATCCAGCAGACGCTCGAAATAGGTCTTCGACCATTGGTCGAGCACAAACACCACCACGCCCAGCCAGAGCCAGTGCAGGTTTTTCAGGTTCACCGTGGAAGGCATGAGATCGTTCCGCTAGGGGTACGCCCTCCCCTGTCAGGGAGGACGCACAGGAGTTTCAGGCAAACAAGCGCTTTTCACCGGCTCCGGCGACGTTTTCGACGCAGCGGGCGCAGGCTTCCGGATGGTCGGGATGGCTGCCGACATCGGCGCGGTAGTGCCAGCAACGCACGCACTTGGTGTAGACGGAGGGCGTGATTTTCACCCGCAGCCCGGCCACGTCCGTTGCCTGACCGGCCTCGCTTTCATCATGGAGACGGGCGGCGGAGGTAATCAGCACGAAGCGCAGTTCATCGCCCAGCACCGTGAGGTGCTGTTTCAGCGCCGGAGCGACATAAAGGTCCACCTCCGCCGACAGGCCGGAGCCGACCTCCTTGCGGTTGCGGGCTTCCTCGATTTCCTTGTTGACGGCCGTCTTCACCGCCATCACCTGATCCCAGTACTCGCGGCTGAGCACGCCGGACTCACCGGTCAGCGGCGCCAGGCCTTGGTACCAGTCGGCCAGGAACACCGACTCCGGACGTTCGCCCGGCAGTTCCTGCCAGATTTCGTGGGCGGTGAAGCTGAGGATGGGGGCGATCCAGCGCACCACGGCTTCAATGATATGGAACAACGCCGTCTGTGCCGAACGCCGCGCCAGCGAATCGCGTTGGGTCGTGTACTGGCGGTCCTTGATGATGTCGAGGTAGAAGCTGCCCAGATCCAGCGAGCAGAAATTGTGCAGCTTGTGGTAGATCTGGTGGAACTCGAAAGACTCGTAGGCGGCCAGGATGTCTTGCTGTACCTGGTGCGCACGATCCACCGCCCAGCGGTCCAGCGCCAGCATGTCTTCGTGGGCGACCAGATGCTGCGACGGATCGAAGCCGTTGAGGTTGGCCAGCAGGAAACGCATGGTGTTGCGGATGCGGCGGTAGCTGTCCGACATGCGCTCCAGGATTTCCTTCGACACCGACATTTCACCGCGATAGTCGGTGGCGGCGACCCACAGACGGATGATGTCGGCACCCAAGGTCTTCATGATGTCCTGCGGAGCGACGACATTGCCCTTGGACTTGGACATCTTGTGGCCTTGTCCATCGACGGTGAAGCCGTGCGTCAGCACCGTCTTGTAGGGCTTGTTGCCGTTGGCGGAGAGGGCCACCAGCAGCGAGGACTGGAACCAGCCGCGATGCTGGTCGGAGCCTTCCAGATAGAGGTCGGCCGGGTATTGCAGCTCGGGGCGGCGGGTCAGCACGCAGGAATGGGTGGCCCCGGAGTCGAACCAGACATCCAGCGTATCCTTGACCTTGTCGTAGTCGGCGGCTTCCGCGCCCAGCAGTTCGGCGGCGTCGACATCCCACCAGGCGTCAATCCCTTCTTTTTCAACACGCAGGGCGACCTGCTCGATCAGGTCGAGGGTCTTCGGATGCAACTCGCCGCTGATCTTGTGCACAAACAGCGCGATGGGCACGCCCCAATTGCGCTGGCGGGAAATGCACCAGTCCGGACGGTTGTTCATCATCGAGACAATGCGGGCCTTGCCCCAGTCGGGCA
>DASUIM010000531.1:0-15340 GCA_036279775.1 Fluviicoccus sp.
GCGCTGGCGGTTGACCATGCTCTTGTGCCGGCCGTTCAGGCGACGGTCGATGATGTAGCTCATGCCACCTCCGGAACCGGATTACTGGGCTTTACGGAACCGCAGATACCATTCACACAGCAAGCGCACCTGCTTCTCGGTGTAACCCCGATCGGTCATGCGGCGCACGAAGTCCTGGTGCTTCTGCTGGTCGGCTTTCGACGCCTTCGGGTTGAAGGAGATCACCGGCAGCAAGTCCTCGGTGTTGGAGAACATCTTCTTCTCGATCACCGTGCGCAGTTTCTCGTACGACATCCAGGTCGGATTCTTGCCGTTGTTGTTGGCGCGGGCGCGCAGCACGAAGTTGACCACCTCGTTGCGGAAGTCCTTCGGGTTGGAAATGCCCGCCGGCTTCTCGATCTTTTCCAGTTCCTCGTTCAAGGCCTGACGATTGAAGATTTCGCCGGTGTCCGGATCGCGGAATTCCTGGTCCTGGATCCAGAAGTCGGCGTACTGCACATAACGGTCGAAGATGTTCTGGCCGTACTCGGAATACGACTCCAGATACGCGGTCTGGATTTCCTTGCCGATGAACTCGACGTAGCGCGGTGCCATGTATTCCTTAAGGAAGCGCAGGTAACGGGCGGCGGTGTCGCTGGCGAACTGTTCCTGCTCGATCTGCATTTCGAGAACGTGCAGCAAATGCACGGGATTGGCGGCGATCTCGCTGATATCGTAGTTGAACACCTTCGACAGGATCTTGAAGGCGAAGCGCGTCGACAGGCCGTTCATGCCTTCGTCCACCCCGGCGGCATCGCGGTATTCCTGATAGGACTTGGCGCGCGGGTCGGTATCCTTCAGGTTCTCGCCGTCATAGATGCGCATCTTCGAGAACAGGCTCGAATTTTCCGGCTCCTTCAGCCGCGACAGCACGGTGAACTGCGCCAGCATCTTCAAGGTGTCAGGCGCGCAGGGGCTTTCACGCAGCGAGGAATTGTCCAGCAGTTTCTGGTAGATCTGGATTTCCTCGGTGACGCGCAGGCAGTACGGCACCTTCACAATGAAGATCCGGTCGATGAAGGCCTCGTTATTCTTGTTGTTGCGGAAGTTCAGCCATTCCGACTCGTTGGAGTGCGCCAGTACCACCCCATCGAAAGGAATCGGGCCGATCGCCTCGGTACCGTTGTAGTTACCTTCCTGGGTTGCGGTCAGCAGCGGATGCAGCACCTTGATTGGCGCCTTGAACATTTCCACGAACTCCATCAGCCCGCGGTTGGCCTTGCACAGCCCGCCGGAGAAGGAATAGGCGTCGGCATCGTTCTGCGGAAAGTCCTCCAGCTTGCGGATATCGACCTTGCCGACCAGTGCGGAAATGTCCTGGTTGTTCTCGTCACCCGGCTCGGTCTTGGAGACGGCTAGCTGGTGCAGGATGCTGGGATAGAGTTTCACCACACGGAATTTGCTGATGTCGCCGCCGAATTCCTGCAGCCGCTTCACCGCCCACGGTGACATGATGCCGCGCAGGTAGCGTTTGGGAATGCCGTAGTCCTGTTCCAGGATGTCGCCGTCTTCCTCGACATTGAACAGGCCCAGCGGCGACTCGTTCACCGGCGAATCCTTGATGGCGTAAAAGGGGGTCTTCTCGATCAGGGATTTCAGCCGTTCGGCCAGCGAGCTCTTGCCGCCGCCGACCGGACCCAGCAGGTACAGAATCTGCTTCTTTTCTTCCAGTCCCTGCGCGGCATGGCGGAAGTAGGCCACGATCTGCTCGATGGCGTCTTCCATGCCGTAGAACTCGCTGAACGCGGGATAGCGGCGGATGATCTTGTTGGAAAAAATGCGGGACAGGCGCGGGTCGCGGCTGGTGTCGATCTGTTCCGGCTCGCCGATGGCCAGCAACATGCGCTCGGGGGCAGTGGCGTAAACGGCCGGGCTCTGCTTGCACAGGTTCAGGTATTCTTCCAGCGAGAACTCTTCCGGCCGGCTTTGATCGAAGCGTGACTGGTAATGACGAAACAGGCTCATGGCATGACCTCGCGTTGTCGTTCCGCCCCATAAAAGGGCTTTCTGATTCTCAGCTTAGACGCCTTTTTTGAAGTCGGCTCGTGTTCGACGGCTGTAGGCGCGTTGCTGTTTTGCAACGGCGGACAGGCGGCGGCGTCGGCATGACGGATGACGTCCGTCCGCGACAGTCATGCAGGGGGCGTGCCAGTATGGCGCGTCATGCGCATGTGTCAGAGCGAGGGGGAGGGGGTGGAGAGTGAGGGCGCCGGAAGGGGTTATCCCTCCCAGCAGTTGACGCAGCCGGTTTCCGTGCTGAAGAACGCGCCGTCATCCAGCCGGTAGGCCAGCAGCTTGCCGCCCCAGACGCAGCCGCCGTCCAGCGCGATGATCGGATGCTGCGGGCCGCTGCCTTCCAGCGCCGCCCAGTGGCCGAACAGCACCCGCACCCCTTTCAGCGACGGGTTGGGCAGCGAGAACCAGGGGTGATAGCCGTCGGGCAGGTCGCTGCCCAGGTCTTCCTTGAAGCTGAACTCCAGTTCGCCGGACAGGCTGACCAGCCGCATCCGCGTCAGGTAATTGGTGATCAGCCGCCAGCGGCGGGTGCCGGTCAGCTGTTCGTGCCACAAGTTGGGGCTGTTGCCGTACATCCCGCCCAGGAACTGCTTCACCAGATCGTCATGGCGCAACACGGCCGATACCTCCGCGGCCAGCACCCGGGTCTGCGACAGGCTCCAGCAGGGCGGAATGCCGGCGTGGGTCAGCACGGCGTGATGCTCGGGAATGTCGAGGAACAGGGGCTGGGCGCGCAGCCAGTCCATCAGCTCACGCCCGTCGGGGGCGGCAATGACCGGGCCGGTGCGGTCCTTTTTCTTGACCGGACTGAAGCCGTACCAGCCCGCCAGCAGGTGCAGGTCGTGATTGCCCAGCACCACGCGCACGTTGTCGCCCATGGCCTTGACCTGACGCAGCACGCCCAGTGAGTCCGGCCCGCGCGCGACGAGGTCGCCGGCCAGGAACAGCCGGTCGGCGTCGGGCTTGAAGCGGATTTCCTGGAGCAGGGCGTTGAAGGATTCCGCGCAGCCTTGAATGTCGCCAATGGCGTAATCAGCCATAACCGTTCCTCAGTGCACCATGCGCGGCACGGCCAGGCGGAAAACCGGAATCGGCGCCTCAAAGCGTTCGCCGGATTCGTCGATCATGCCGTACGAGCCCTGCATGCTGCCCACCGGCGTCTTCAGGATGGCGCCGCTGCTGTACTGGTAGGTTTCGCCGGGCGCGATCGAGGGCTGCTGGCCGACCACGCCGTCGCCACGCACTTCTTCCACCTGGGCTTCGCCGTCGGTGATGATCCAGTGGCGTGTCAGCAGCCGGGCCGGGATGTCGCCTTCGTTGGTGATGGTGATGTGGTAGGCAAAGACAAAGCGCGCCTCGCCGGGATTGGATTGTTCGGGTACGAACTCCGAGGTGACGTTGACGCGGATCGGGTTTTCAGGACGGGACATGGCTATTCAACCGGTTGGTCAGACGGACGTACTGTTCGACGCTGAGCACTTCGCCGCGCAGGCCGGGGTCAATGCCGACGGCGGCAAAATCTTCATCGGTCGCGAGCGCTTTCAGGGCGTTGCGCAAGGTCTTGCGCCGTTGGTTGAAGGCAGCCGCCACCACTTGCGCCAGCAGGGGTTCGTTATCGCACGGCCACGGCAGCGCGGCGTGCGGCGTCAGGCGCACCACGGCGGATTGCACTTTCGGCGGCGGATTGAACGCGCCCGGCGGCACGGCCAGCAGCCAGTCGACACGGCAGCGGTATTGCACCATCACGCCCAGGCGGCCGTAATCGGGCGTGCCGGGTTCGGCGGCCAGCCGGTCCACCACTTCCTTTTGCAGCATGAAGCACATGTCCCGCACCCGGTTGCTGAAGGTCAGCAGGTGGAAAATCAGCGGCGTCGAGATGTTGTAGGGCAGGTTGCCGATGATGCGCAGCGGCTCCTCCGGCTTCGCGAGGGTGGCGAAATCGAAATCGAGCGCGTCGGCCTGATGGATATGCAGCGTGCCTTGTCCGGCAAAGGTGACGGGCAGGCGGGCGGCCAGATCGCGGTCCAGTTCCACCACGTGCATTTCGCCCAGGAAGGACAGCAGGTGACGGGTCAGCGCGCCCAGGCCGGGGCCGATTTCGACGACCTGCTCTCCCGGCACCGGAGCGAACATCTGCACGATGCGGCGGATGATGTTCTCGTCATGGAGGAAATTCTGGCCAAAGCGCTTGCGGGCGGTATGGCCTTGCAGGTCGTGGGACATGTCGGAAAAGGTCTGTGAAGTCTGGGGGCGAATTCTAGGGCAATTTGCGCGCTTTGTCGTGCGACTGTTGGCAAAGTCTTGTTGCCGGGGCGTGGAAACGGCCATCATGCGGTTTTCCAACTGCCCGGAACCCGCCGCATGACCGATTATTTTCCGCAACGGATTGTCTGCCTGACTGAAGAAACCACGGAAATGCTTTACCTGTTGGGTGAACAGGATCGAATCGTCGGCATTTCCGGTTTCACCGTGCGCCCGCCGCAGGCGCGCAAGGAGAAACCGCGTGTCTCCGCGTTCACCTCGGCGAAAATCGACCGCATCCTGGCGCTGAAGCCCGATCTGGTGCTGGGGTTCTCGGACCTCCAGTCCGACATTGCGGCGGCGCTGATCCGTCAGGGCGTCAATGTCCATGTCTTCAACCAGCGCTCCGTGGACGAAATCCTGGCGATGCTGGTGCAGCTGGGGGCGATGGTCGGCGCGCAGGACCGGGCCCTGGCCTGGGTGCGGGAGCGGGAAGCGCATTTGGCGGTCCTGCGCGAACGCAATGCGCAGCGCGCGGTTCGGCCGCGGGTCTATTTTGAAGAATGGTATGACCCGATCATCACCAGCATCCAGTGGGTGGCGGAACTGGTGGAACTGGCGGGCGGCGAGTATGTCTTTCCCGAACATGCGCGGGAGTCGCTGGGCAAGAACCGCATTCTCGCCGATCCGCTGGAGGTGGCGCGGCGGCAGCCGGACATCATCATCGGCTCGTGGTGCGGCCGCAAATTCCGGCCGGAACAGGTGGCGGCGCGTCCGGGCTGGCAGGACATTCCGGCGGTGCGGCATGGCCGTATTCACGAAATCAAGTCGGCGGACATCCTGCAGCCCGGCCCGGCGGCGCTGACCGACGGGCTGGATCAGCTATGCGCGCTGGTGGACGCCTGGCGGCCGTAAGCCATATCGGCCGCCATCTGCAACGCCGCCAGCAGGCTGCCGCTGTCGGCCAGGCCGGTTCCGGCCAGTGACAGCGCCGTGCCGTGATCCACCGAGGTGCGGATGATCGGCAGGCCCAGCGTCACGTTCACCGCTTCGCCAAAGCCGCGCGCCTTCAGCACCGGCAGGCCCTGGTCGTGAAACATCGCCAGCACGGCATCGGCGTCGGCCAGGTTCTTGTCGGTGAACAGGGTGTCGGCGGGGAGGGCGTCGCTCAGGCGCAGGCCTTCGCCGCGCAGTTCGGCCAGCACCGGGTTGATCACGGTGATTTCCTCGTGCCCCAGATGGCCGCCTTCCCCGGCGTGCGGATTCAGGCCGCAGACCAGAATCCGCGGATCGGCAATGGCGAAGTTTTCCCGGAGATCGTGGTGCAGGATGCGAATCACCTGTCGCAGCGTCTCCGGGGTAATGGCGTCCGGCACCGCGCGCAGCGGCAGGTGGGTGGTGGCCAGGGCGACGCGCAGGCCGGGGCAGGCCAGCATCATCACCACTTTCGGCACTTCGCAAAGCTCTTGCAGGAATTCGGTGTGGCCGCTGAAGGGAATACCGGCATCGTTGATGATGGATTTTTGCACCGGAGCGGTCACCATACCCGCCGCTTCGCCGTCGAGGCAGGCCCGGGCGGCGCGTTCCAGCATTTCCAGCACGTAGGGGCTGTTGGCCTTGTCCAGAATGCCGGGTGTGACCGGAGTGCGCAGGGTCACCGGCCAGACCCGCAAGTGCCCGGCGGGCAGGGGCGAGGCGTCATCACCACCCTGCCAGTGATGCAGGTGCACGGACAACCCCAATTGTCCGGCGCGCTGCCGCAGCAGTTCCGGATCGGCCAGCGCCACCCAAGGCAGGGGCAGCCCCTGCCCGGCCAGCATCAGGCACAGATCCGGGCCGATGCCCGCCGGCTCGCCGGAGGTGAGCAGCAGCGGCAGAGCCATCAGGGAGCCTCGACCGGCTTGATTTCCACATAGGCGTCGGCGCGGATTTCACGCTGCCACAGTTCCAGCTCCTCATCAAACTTGCGGCCATAGAGCGCCTGGCGGGCCAGGTTACGCCGGTATTCCTTGGTCATGTCCTGATCGCGCTCCCCCAGCACCTGCAGGATGTGCCAGCCGAACTGGCTTTCAAAGACCGGGCTGATGCCGTTGACCGGAGTGCGGTTCATCATGTCCTCGAACGACGGAACCATTTCCCCGGGTGAAACCCAGCCCAGTTCGCCGCCGTTGCGGGCGGATCCGGGGTCATCGGAGAAGGTGCGGGCGAGGGTGGGAAAGTCGTCTGGCGTCTTTTCCAGGCGGGCGCGCAGGTCGGCGGCCTTCTGCTGGGCGTCTTCCAGCGACAACACTTCCGAAGGCTTGATCAGGATATGGCGCACCTGACGCTGGTGAATCACCATTTGCTCCGCGCCCCGCCGGTCAAGCAGCGCCAGCACGTGGAAACCGGCCGGAGTCACGACCGGCCCGGCATATTCTCCCTTCTTCAGGTTGCGAACCTGATCGACAAACACGGCCGGAAGCTGGGCCTCCTTGCGCCAGCCAAGATCGCCGCCCTTCAGGGCCTCATCACCGGTGGAATAGCGCGCCGCCACCTGTTCCAGCGACTGGCCGGCGCGCAGGGCGGCCAGGGCCTCATCCGCCCGCTGCCGGGCCTTGGCCAGCTGCGCGGGTGTCGGGGCTTCCGGCACACTCACCAGGATATGGGCCAGGCGGTACTCGGTGGCCAGCGCCTCCGCGCCCTGCGGCGATGCCAGGAAGCTGTCGATGTCCTGGTCGGTGATGCGGATGCGGTCCTGCAGGCGGCGGTTGCGGTAACGGCTGATGATCATCTCGCCGCGAATCTGCTCGCGCACCTGGTTGTAGCTGCCGGTTTTTTCCTTTTCCAGCCGCTGCCGGAATTCGGCCAGCGTCAGGCCGTTCTGCCGGGCAATGTCAGTCAGCGAAGTATTCAGGCTGTTGTCATCAATGCGCACGCCGGCGCGGTCAGCCTGGTCACGCTGCAGATGTTGCAGGATCAGTTGTTCCATCACCTGGTTGCGCAGGTCCGCCGGGTCGGGCAGGGTCTGGCGACGGTTCTGGAACTGGACTTCGACATCCTTGATGCGCTGCTGGACCTCGCTCTCCAGAATGACGCCTTCATCCACCACGGCGGCGATACGCTCCAGGGGGACGCCGGACAGGGCGGGCAGGGGGATCAGCAGGCACAGCAGGGATGCAACGGATAAACGCATTAGCGGTTCTCCCGGAAAGAGGAGCGGAAGGAGTCCTGGATCTGGTTGTAGCCAAATACCTTGTTGGACAGCAGGTCATTGACGCCGGACGAGATGCCGGCCAGACCCTTGAGGGTCACTTCAATGAAAAAGGCGGAACGGCGCAGCTTGGCGGCGCTGATGTCATCCGGGTCGGTCAGGAACTGGCGCTGATACAGCGACACCCGCCAGCAGCAGGCGTCGTAGCGCAGGCCGACCAGGCTGTCCTGGGTCAGGTCGTTGTCCAGATCATACTGGACCAGCCCCATCAGTCCCCAGCGGGCGCTCAGCGGGTGGATCACCGAGGCGCTGGCCTGGCTCAGCGCCTTCTGGTTCAGCGCCGGGATGTCGCGGCGGTAGCTGTAGCCGATATTGAAGAGCCGGTCGGAGCTTTCCGGCAGGTAATGGATCTGCAAGCCGAACTGGGCGGCCTCGGCATCGGGCGTCCACAGCGTATCGGCGGAGCCTGACCACTCGCGGTTCCATTGCAGGGCCAGTTCCCCGGCCACGCCGGAAGTCCCCGAGGAGGCCACCGGGTCCGTAGCGTTCAGGCGCACCTTGCGGTCACGCAGGTAAAAGACTTCCCCCAGCGAGGCGCGCAGGCGTTCGCGGCCGTCTTCCCGGTCCAGCCAGCGCGAAGTGATGCCCAGCGATACCTGATTCGCGTCGTCAATGCGGTCGCCGCCGGAGAAACGGCTGCTGCGGAACAGCTGCGCAAAGCTGAAGGTCGAGGTGGCGGTGTCGAAGTTGGGCAGGGCGGACTGGTCGGTATAGGGCGAATAGACGTAGAACACGCGCGGTTCCAGCGTTTGCAGGAAGCGTCCGCCGTCCCGTTCCAGCGTCAGGCCGCTGTCCAGGCTCAGCACCGGCGTGTTGATGATGTCGGGGGAGCTGCCGGTGCCGTCCAGCTTGTAGGCCAGCTGCCGCAGTTTCAGTTCCGGCGCAATGAAGCCCCAGGGCCGTTCCAGCCGGTAATCGACACGGGGTTCCAGCCGCCAGCGCGCGCCGTTGACTTCCGCGCCGCTGCCGTCATTGACGGTGCGGCTGAAGCGGGTCATTTCCCCCAGCAGGCTCACGCTCAGGTCATGTTCCAGCGGCAGCCCGCCCCGGAAAAGCATCTGCGGCAACCGGGCATAGGGTTTGCTGATGTCCTGCAAGAGCGGATCAATGGTCTGGAAGCCCTGGACTCGCCCCAGCACGCTCCAGGTATCGCCGTAATACTCCACTTCGCCGGTGCGTTCCTGATGGCTGGCGCCGCTCTGCGTCAGGTCGGTGCCCAGATCCGTGAAAAAGGCATTGTCGGAAACATAATTAACCAGTGTCGCCAAGCGCACGCGGCTTTCCTGGTAACGGTGCCGCCAACTGGCGCGCTGGCGGTCTTCATCCTGGTACAGCTTGTCCGAGGGCAGCATCGCCAGTTGCAGTTCGCCCGATCCCTTGCCGTCCAGCAGGTAGCGGAATTCGCTTTCGGCCATGACGCCGCGCCGCGACAGCAGGCGCGGCGTCAGCGTCAGGTCGTAGTTGGGCGCCAGGTTGATATAGACCGGCTGGGCGAAATCGAAGCCGCCGTCATTGGTGGTGCCGAAGCGCGGCACCAGCAGGCCGGTCATGCGCCGGTCATCAATCGGGAAGTTGAAATACGGAATGTTGACCAGCGGCACGCCCATGATGTGCAGTCGGGCCTGACGGACAGTGCCGCGACCGGTGGTCGGATCCAGCTTCAGTTTCCGCGCCGAAAAATACCAGACGCGATGGTCGGGCTCACAAGTGGAGTATTCCACCTTGTCGAAGCGCAGTTCACCGTTTTCCTTGCGGTCAATGGCGGTAGCCTTGCCGTGAGCGTTGAGCAGGGTTGATACGAACTCAACGGTTTCCAGATGCGCCGTTTTCCCGGCCAGGTTCATGTCGGCCTGATGTCCGGCCAGCACCAACCCCGGCTCGGCCAGCAGGATGTTGCCGGTGAAGCGGCCGTTGTCCCGGCCGGTCGATATTTCGGCATTGTCGGCCTGGATGGTGCGGCCGGGCTGCGAGATGCGGACATTGCCGCGCAGCTTCGAGGCGCCGTCAGGATCGAAATACACCCAGGCGGCTTCACCTTCCACCGGGCTTTCATCGGGCTTGCCGACCTTGGTCGAGATCGGGATCGGCGTAACCCAGGTGCCGTGACACGAGGCGTTCACGGGCGGGCGTTCAGCCGCGGGCATTGAGGCGACGGCGGCCTTGTCCATCCAGCCCAGACGCGCATAGTTGATGGCTTCGCCGGCGCCGGCCAGGGCGGGAAGTAGGGACGACAGCAAGAAAATCGGAGTCCGGCGCATGATGCAACTTGGGTTCAGGGCAAAGCTCGGGGATAATAGAAAACTTCGTCCCTTTCAGCCATGAGTTTTTGTAATGGAAGATTGCGCCATCGCTGTCGATCAACGCCGTGACACCCTCCATGCATGGTCGGCCGGCTGGGTTCGCACCCATACGCCGTTCACCCCCGCCGCCGCCCTGGACATCGTTTCCGGCGATGCCAGCTTCCGCCGCTATTTCCGCCTGCATCACGGGCAGGGCAGCCTGATCTGTGTCGACGCCCCGCCCGACAAGGAGAACTCCCGACCTTTCGTGGCCATCGCCCGGGCGCTGTTCGCGCATCAGGTGCATGTGCCCGAAGTGCTCGCCGTGGATTTCGAACAGGGTTTCATGCTGCTGAGCGATCTCGGCGATACGCTGTTGCGTCCCTGCCTGAACGATGATTCGGTCGACGAACTCTATGGTCAGGCCATGGACGAGCTGCTGCACCTGCTGTCCAGTCCGCAGCCGGAGGACTACCAGCTGCCGCCCTATGACCACGCCCGGCTGACGACCGAAATGTCACTCTTCCGCGACTGGTTCCTGGGCCGTTATCTGGCGCTGGAACTGACGGCCGGGGAAACCGCGCTGGTAGACGGCGTCTGCGACCGCATCGCCAACAGCGTTCTGGCCCAGCCGATCGTTTTTGTCCACCGTGATTACCATTCCCGCAACCTGATGGTGCTTCCCACCGGCCGCCTCGGCGTCATCGACTTCCAGGACGCGGTGACCGGTCCCATCACCTACGATCTGGTGTCCCTGCTGCGCGATGCCTATGTCGAATGGCCATCCGACCGGGTCAACGGCTGGGTGGAGGCCTTCCGGCAGAAACTGCTGTCAGCCGGACAGATCGGTGCGGAGGTCGATAACGCAGCCTTCCAGGGCTGGTTTGACTGGATGGGCGCGCAACGCCATCTCAAGGTACTGGGCATCTTTGCGCGTCTCAGCCTGCGCGACGGCAAGCACGGCTATCTCAACGACATCCCGCTGGTCTTCAAGTATCTGGTGGATGAAATCCACGCCTATCCGGAGCTGGGTGAATTCCGGACGTGGCTGCTGGCGCGCGTGGTTCCGGCCTATCTGGCGAAGAATCCCGCTGCGCAACCGTGGCTTTCACATGTGGCGGGGAGCGCCGCATGAAGGCGATGATCCTCGCCGCCGGTCTGGGCAACCGCATGCGGCCGCTGACGCTGACCACGCCCAAGCCGCTGCTGGCGGTGGGCGGCAAGCCCCTGATCGTGTGGCATATCGAAGCGCTGAAAGCGGTCGGTGTTACCGATCTCGTCATCAATACCGCCTGGCTGGGCGAACGGTTGCACGAGGCGCTGGGCGACGGTTCGGCGTTGGGGGTGAATATCGCCTGGTCGGATGAGGGCGAACCGCTGGAAACTGCGGGCGGCATCGTGCAGGCCCTGCCGCTGCTGGGTCATGATCCCTTCCTGCTGGTCAACGGCGATATCTGGCTGCGCTACGATTTCACCCGCCTGCGCGACCGCTTGCTGGCCAATCGGTTGGCGCACCTCTTGCTGGTGGATAATCCGCCCCAGCACCCGACGGGGGACTTTGCTTTCGACCGGGCGTCTGCCTCCGGCCTGATCCGGCCGCAAGGAGAGGAAAAATACACCTTTGCCGGGATCAGTCTGATGTCGCCGCAGTTGTTTGACGGTTTGTCGCCGGGCAAGGCGCCGTTGGCGCCGCTGCTGCGTCAGGCCATTGCCGCCGGGAAGGTCGGCGGCGAGTATCATCCCGGCCCCTGGGTTGATGTGGGAACCCCCGAACGCCTCCGGGCGCTGGATGACGCCATCCGCGCCGGTCAACTCTGATTCAGGAATCTAGATATGCGTGACTACCTGTTGGCTCCGTCCATCCTTTCCGCCGATTTCGCCCGCCTCGGCGCGGAAGTCGATGCCGTGCTTGAAGCCGGAACCGATATCGTCCACTTCGATGTCATGGACAACCACTATGTGCCGAACCTGACCGTCGGCCCGATGGTGTGCAAGGCGCTGCGCAAGTACGGCGTCACGGCGCCCATCGACGTGCACCTGATGGTATCGCCGGTCGACCGCATCATCGGCGACTTCATTGAGGCCGGGGCGACCTACATTACTTTCCATCCCGAAGCCTCCGACCACATCGACCGCTCGCTGCAGCTGATCCGCAGCGGCGGCTGCAAGGCCGGACTGGTCTTCAATCCGGCCACGCCGTTGCACTATCTGGACTATGTGCTGGACAAGGTCGACATGGTGCTGCTGATGAGCGTCAATCCAGGCTTTGGCGGCCAGCAGTTCATTCCCAAGACACTCGACAAGCTGAAGGAAGCGCGCCGGTTGATCGACGCCAGCGGTTTGCCCATCCGGCTGGAAGTGGATGGCGGCGTTACCGCGAAGAATATCCGCCAGATCGCCGAGGCGGGCGCGGATACCTTTGTCGCCGGTTCCGCCATTTTCGGGGCCGGGGATTACCGCGCCGCCGTCAGCGCCATGCGCGCCGAGCTGGCGCTGGCCGGCAGCGTGCGGGCCTGACCATGTTCAGTCTGATCGGGTTCACCCCGAAACTGGTGATGTGCGACCTCGACGGCACCCTCGTCGACTCGGCCGCCGACATTCATCATTGCCTGAACCTGGCGCTGGACGATCTGGGGCTGGCCCGGGTCAGCCAGTTGCAAGTGCGCAACTGGGTCGGGCGCGGCGCTTCGCGGCTGGTCTATTGCGTGCTGGAAGCCGGACCGCACCCGGCGGGCCTGCACGACGCATTGCTGGCCGGGTTCATGCGTCATTACCAGCAGGCGGTTTGCCAGTTCAGCCGCTTTTACGACGGCGTGCCCGAATTTCTCAAGGCCTGCCGTCAGGCGGGCATCCCGCTGGCCTGCGTCACCAATAAGCCGTATGCGCCCGCCAAGGGCTTGCTGGAGGCGTTGGACTGTCTTGACGACTTCCAGCTGCTGATCGGCGGCGACACCTTGCCGCACAAAAAGCCGCACCCGGAACCACTGCAACACTGCCTGCGCCATTTTGGCGTGCGTCCCGGCGAGGCGCTGATGCTGGGCGACTCCCGCAATGATGTCGAAGCCGCGCGCGCGGCGGGGGTTCCCTGTGTTGCCCTGCCATACGGCTACAATCACGGCGAGCCGATCGAGGCCTGCGAACCCGCGTGGATCGTGCCGCATCTGGGTGTTCTGCTGGACGGTTCCCCGGCTTGATTCCCGCGGCAAGTTCCATTACCGTAAATCCTTTATATAGGCAGAAGTGGCAATGACCCCTGTTTTCCGCTGGCGATGGTGATTCCTCCGTACATGTTGCACGCATAACCCCTGTCCGCCATTTGTCGCAAAGGTCATTGTCATGATTTCCCACGAGCAGTTTGCCGAATTCGCCCGTCAGGGCTACAACCGTATTCCTGTCGCCCTGGAGTTGCTGGCCGATCTGGATACGCCGTTGTCCGTTTACCTCAAGGTCGCCAACCAGCCTTACAGCTATCTCTTCGAATCCGTCCACGGCGGCGAGCGCTGGGGGCGTTATTCCATCATCGGTCTGCCGTCGCGCCGCCGCTTGTCGGTTACCGGGCACAGTGTCCAGATCTATCAGGGCGACATCCTGCAGGATGACATCCGCACCGAGGATCCGCTGGCCTTCATTGAAGAGTTCCAGCAGCAGTTCAAGGTACCGGTCATTCCCAACCTGCCGCGTTTTACCGGCGGCCTGGTCGGTTATTTCGGCTACGACTGCGTGCGGTATGTCGAAAAGAAGCTGGCGGCCGTGTCCAAGCCCGACCCGATCGGCATGCCCGATATCCAGTTGATGTTGTCCGAAGAAGTCATCGTTTTTGACAACCTCAAGGAAAGCATTTACCTGATTACGCATGCCGATCCCGCCGAGGCGAACGCCTACGCGCGGGCGCTGGAACGCCTGGAGCAGCTGGCGCACCGGTTGCGCACCGCCAGCGGTCTGCCCGCGCCGATGAGCGATGCGCCGCCTACGCGTGAGAGCGATTTCCGCTCCAGTTTCGGGGAAGAGGCCTTC
The DNA here is from genome assembly GCA_036279775.1 of Fluviicoccus sp. Lineage (GTDB taxonomy): Bacteria > Pseudomonadota > Gammaproteobacteria > Pseudomonadales > Moraxellaceae > Fluviicoccus. The sequence goes on from DASUIM010000531.1 coordinate 13,840, forward strand.
AAGGCCGGTGTTGATCACATCAAGGAATACATCCTGGCCGGTGATGTCATGCAGGTCGTGCCCTCACAGCGGTTGACCGCGCCTTATGGGCATTCCCCCATGGCGCTCTACCGGGCGCTGCGCCACCTGAATCCGTCCCCGTACATGTACTTTGTCAATTGCGGGAATGCCCACATCGTAGGGTCAAGCCCGGAAATCCTGGCGCGGGTGCAGGAGGGCAGGGTAACGGTGCGGCCGATTGCGGGCACCCGGCCGCGCGGACGGACCCCCGAGCATGACAACGCACTGGCGGCTGAATTGCTGGCGGATCCCAAGGAAATTGCCGAGCACCTGATGCTGATAGACCTGGGCCGTAACGATGCCGGCCGGGTCAGTCAGGTCGGACAGGTGGCGGTGACCGAGAAAATGGTCATTGAACGCTACTCCCACGTCATGCACATCGTCTCCAACGTGGAAGGCGTGTTGAAGGAAGGTGTATCGGCCATTGATGTCCTTCGCGCCACGCTGCCTGCCGGAACACTCTCCGGCGCGCCCAAGGTGCGGGCGATGGAAATCATTGATGAGCTCGAGCCGGTCAAGCGCGGCGTTTACGGCGGGGCGGTCGGCTATCTGGGCTGGAACGGTGAAATGGATACGGCGATCGCCATCCGGACCGCGATTCTCAAGGATGGGCTGATGCATGTGCAGGCCGGCGCAGGAATCGTGGCGGACTCGGTGCCGGAGATGGAGTGGCTGGAAACCATGAACAAGGCGCGTGCTTGCATCCGCGCGGCGGAATTGGCGTCCAATCACTTAAAAATTAAGCAGTAAGCCATTGAATACGTGTGCCGAACACGTATAATGCGGCACGTTTTTCGTTTAAGCCGGTATAGCTCAGTTGGTAGAGCAACTGACTTGTAATCAGTAGGTCGTGAGTTCGAGTCCCACTGCCGGCACCACGAAAAACAGGTGGAAATTCTCTTGACAAGCCTTGGTGAAATCCAGAGAATATCCAGCCTCGCGTTGGTGGGGTTCCCGAGCGGTCAAAGGGATCAGACTGTAAATCTGACGGCTCAGCCTTCGAAGGTTCGAATCCTTCCCCCACCACCATCTAATGCGCGGGTGTAGTTTAGTGGTAGAACTTCAGCCTTCCAAGCTGATAGTGCGGGTTCGATTCCCGCCACCCGCTCCAGGTTGGTTGAATTGATGCTCATATAGCTCAGTCGGTAGAGCACTTCCTTGGTAAGGAAGAGGTCACCGGTTCAAATCCGGTTATGAGCTCCATATTTCAGGCAGACGGCGAACGCCGCTTCTGCCTTTGTTGTTAATACAAAATGTTTGGCTAGATCACCCACGAGGGAGAGTTGTCATGGCGAAGGCTAAGTTTGAACGCGATAAGCCGCACGTAAACGTCGGCACCATTGGTCACGTTGACCACGGCAAGACCACCCTGACGGCTGCCATCACCACCATTTGCGCGAAAGTGTATGGCGGTGAAGCCAAGGCGTACGACCAGATCGAC
>DASUIM010000532.1:0-1065 GCA_036279775.1 Fluviicoccus sp.
AAAGCGCCCCTTTCTGGCCGCAGGCGGAGAGCAGTCCCAGGGACAGCAGCAATAAAGCGATTCGCATGGTTTCAGGGCAGCATGGACAGACGGAAATAGCCTGCTATGCTAGCGGAATTGCCGCCATAAAACAAAAAGGAGATGGCCATGACTTCGCAAGCGTATCCCGCCGAGCTGATGGTGTCCGACGCCGCCTCGAACGAGGACTTCCCCGAGGTTTTCAACAGCTTCGAGGAGTTCTATCCCTTCTATCTCAGCCAGCACGAGAACCGTACCTGCCGCCGCCTGCATTTTCTCGGCAGCACGCTGGGACTGGCGGGTCTGGGCGCCGCGATGCTGACCGGCAAGAAGCGCTATATCGCCGCCGGGATCGTCGCCGGCTACGGCTGCGCCTGGGTCGGACATTTCTTCTTCGAGAACAACAAGCCCGCCACCTTCAAATATCCGGTCTACAGCTTCATGGGCGACTGGGTGATGTACAAGGACATGCTGACGGGCAAGATACCGTTGTAAATACCGGGTTTCAATCTCGTTCCGGTCGGAAGCTCCGGCTTCCGGTGGATTATTACCGGCGCTGGCAGACAGCGCCGTTTTCATTATGGCGGGGGAATGCGCTTTTGTACGACTTTCTGGTGTTCATCGGGCGTTTCCAGCCTTTTCATGTCGCGCATCTGGCGGTGATCCGCGAAGCCCTGCGGCAGGCCCGCGAGGTAATCGTGCTGGTCGGGTCGGCAGGTCAGTCGCGCAATCTGCGTAATCCCTTCACGGTGGACGAACGGACGGCGATGATCCGCGCCAGCCTGAACGACGAAGAACAGGAGCGTGTCCACCTGCAGCCGTTGCGGGACAGCCTGTATGACGATGATCGCTGGGTAGCGGATGTTCGCGCAGCGGTAATGGCGGTGTTGCAGCGCCGTGCTTGCGCTCCCGACAGCCGCATCGGGCTGATCGGCCATGACAAGGATGACTCCACCTACTACCTGACCCTTTTCCCCGGTTGGGGCAGCGTGCCGGTGGACAACATCGACGCCATTTCCGCCACGCCGCTGCGCACGGCCTACCTGC
>DASUIM010000533.1:0-27717 GCA_036279775.1 Fluviicoccus sp.
GCGTACTTGCGGCGCAGACCCATCAGGGCGGGCATTTCGGCTTCGGCGAGGATGATTTCCTTGCGGCCCCAGTCGGCCAGGGCAATATCGGCAACCTTGTAGTCGCCAACGGTTGTCATAGTCATGACAAGACTCCATTGAAGTAGAGGCGGGTGTCGTTGGCAACTGTATGAAGTGATTCGCCGAGCCTGGCAGCCTTTGCAGCGGCTGTTGCAGCACCCCTCGGGAACGGGGGAGAGTTTAGCGTAGGGGGAAGGGGTGACGCAATGGCGCGAGGGTGGAAGCCCTCCCCGGGCAGGGAGGGCCGGGAAGGGCTTAGAAGTGGAATTCGCCGCCCACCATGAAGCCGTCGTACAGGTCGACGTTCTTGGCGACATCGTAATCGGCCTGGTTGTTGCGGTAGCCGGCATAGCCGGTCAGCTGTTCGCTGAAGGCGTATTCGCCGCGCAGTTCCAGTTCCTGATAATTCTTCATGTCGCCGAAGGACAGGACGTTCGGGGCAAAATACAGCGAGGCGGCGATGCCGACCTTGGTGTTGGCGGGCGGCGTGAAGCGCAGGCCGCCGCCGACGGCGATGGCGGTGCCGTCCTCGAGCTGGTCATGCTGCTGGAACACGGCCTTGCCGCCGATGACGGCCTGCAGGTCGTTGTTGATCTTCTGCTTCAGATTGATGCCGCCGGTAAAGGTATTGCCCAAGTCCTTGACGTGGGTCCAGGCGAAGTCAGCGGTGTAATTCTTGCTGAATTCATGGCCGTAGTTGCCGCGCACGGCGTCGTTGTTCAGGTCCAGCGACAGCGAGTCGGCGAAGGCGGGGGCGGTGATCAGGGTGGCGAGGGCAAGAAGCTTGGCTTTCATGCGGTTCTCCGAAACGTAGGTAATGAATGACCCCGTCTTTATAACGGTTAGCGGCGTTGGCGGCTGTAATGTTTGGTTACAGGTCTGTGGCGGTATGTCCATCCGGTACGATGCGCCCTGTCAGCGTTTGACAAGGTCGGAGGCTCCCGCCTAGTATGGCTTTCAACAACTAGAAAAAGTCCTCCCGAGAAACCTGATATGGAACATCGCCGCCCGACGGTGATCAAGCCGTACCTGCTGGGCATCTGCCTGGCTTTCGGCGTTTCCGCATCGACGCTGGCCGGGCCGGACGAATCCGAAATCAAGGCGGCCTTCATTTACAATTTCGCCAAATTCGTGGAGTGGCCCGCTGACGCCTTCGAGGCGGCCGATTCCGCCATTGACCTCTGCCTGAGCGGTCACGACAGTGTCGAGGCCGAGTTGCGGCAGCTGGAGGGGCGCGAGGCCCAGGGCCGCAAGCTGCATGTCCGCTCCCTGAGCGGCGGCGAGGACCGCGCCGGCTGTGAAATCCTTTACCTGGCCGGCCCCGACACCCCGCAGCAGTCCGCCCTGTTGCAGGCGCTGGGCAATGACGCCGTACTGACGGTGGCGGACCGCCGCGATTTCGCCCGTCAGGGCGGCATTATCAGCCTTTTTGTCGAGGGCAGCCGTGTCCAGTTCGCCGTGAATCTGGGTCCGGCGCAATCCCGGGGCCTGAAATTCAGCGCCCGCCTCCTGCAACTGGCCCGCGTGCCGCGATGAGGAGGCTGCCATGAATCGTCTGAACCAGCTTCCCCTGCACCAGAAACTGCGCCGCATCCTGCTGTGGAGCGCCGGTTCCTCGCTGTTGCTGGCGTGGTTCGCCTTTGCGGTCATTTCCATCGTCAAGCTGCACGGCGACACCCATTTGCGCCTGTCGACGCTGGCCCATATCACCACCTATAACACCCAGGCGGCGCTGACTTTCAACGACACGCAGGAAACCGCCAATGTCCTGGGCTCGCTGCAAAGTGATGCCAGCCTGGTTTATGCCTGCGTGCTGAAAACCGGCGGCGTGCCCTTCGCGGAGTGGTCGCGGCTGCCGCAGCAGAAGCCGCTGGCGCGTTGCACGGACCGGCCGGACAACCGCGATGCCTGGCTGGCGGGGCAGGTACACCTCCGCGAACCGATCATGCTGGAAAACGAGCAGATCGGTTATCTGCATCTGGATGCCGATATCCGTCCGGTGTGGCGGGAACTGGGTGTCTACATGACCATCCTGGCCTTGCTGGGGGTTCTGGCCCTGCTCATGGCCGCCGTGCTGGGCCTGAAGCTGGGTGCGGTGGTCACCGGCCCCATCCTTGATCTGGCGCGAACCGCCGAGGAGGTGTCCAGCCAGAAGAATTACGCCTTGCGCGCTGTTTTCAGCGGCAATGACGAAGTCGGCCATCTGGTGGACTGCTTCAATGAGATGCTGGAGCAGATTGAAGCGCGTGATCACGAACTGAAGCTGCACCGCGAAGGGCTGGAGCAATTGGTGGCCCAACGCACCGATGAGTTGAAGCACGCCAAGGACGCGGCTGAAACCGCCAGCCGCGCCAAGTCGCAGTTTCTGGCCACCATGAGCCACGAGATCCGCACGCCGATGAACGGCATGTTGGGCATGTCGGAGCTGCTGCTGGGCACCCGGCTTGACAGCAACCAGCGCCGCTATGTTGAAACCATTTACGGCTGCGGCGAGGCCTTGCTGGCCATTCTCAATGACATTCTCGATTTCTCGAAGATCGAGGCCGGGCATCTGGTGCTGGAGAAGCTGGACTTTGACCCGGTGCAGGTGGTGGATGATGTGGTCAGCCTGCTGGGCGAGCCGGCCAACCGCAAGGGTCTGGTGCTGGTCCGCGAGGTGAAGCCCGATGTGCCCCGGCGTTTGGCGGGCGATCCCAACCGACTGCGGCAGATTCTGATCAACCTGGTCAGCAACGCCCTGAAATTCACCGAGCACGGCCAGATCACCCTGTCGCTGGCATCGCCCGAGAGCAACCCGCCGGTTCTGGAGTTCCAGGTGCGCGATACCGGTATCGGCATCAATGACAAAATGCAGGCGCAGCTGTTCCAGCCCTTTGTACAGGCAGACAGCTCGCATGCCCGCCGCTATGGCGGTACCGGGCTTGGACTGGCGATTGTCCGGCAGCTGGTGGAGATGATGGACGGCTCGATCCGGTTGGTCAGTCATGAGGGCGAGGGCAGTGTTTTCACCATCCGCGTCAGGCTGTCGGCGCCGCTGTCCGACGCGCCGCTGACCGATCCGCTCAGCGCCAGCGGACGCTTCATGGCCTATGCCCCGGCCGAACAGTTCAAGGGTTATCGCCTGCTGCTGGCCGAGGACACCCCCACCAACCAGGAGGTCATGCGCGCCATGCTGGGCGGCATGGGCTGCGAGGTCGATCTGGTGGCCAACGGCCGCGAGGCGCTGCAGGCCATGCAGCGTCATCGCTATGATTTGGTGCTGATGGATTGCCAGATGCCTGAAATGGATGGTTTCGAGGCCACGCGCCGCTACCGCGAGTTCGAACGTGAGAACGGGCTGGCGCCGTTGCCCGTGCTGGCGGTGACGGCCAGCGTGCTGGCGGAGGAACGGATCGCCTGTCTTGAGTCCGGCATGAACGATATCCTGGCGAAGCCGTTCAAGCGCCAGGAGTTGCGCAACATGCTCGACCAGTGGCTGCGGCCGCCCTCGGGCAGGAAGATGCGCAAGTGAACCGGCGTCTTCTCGACCGGACCGGTTGCCGGATGGGAGTGGCGGCGATGTGCTGGCTGCTTTCACCGTCGGCGGGTGCGGAAGAGACGTCCTCGCTGTTCGACCTGTCGCTGGAGTCGCTGATGGAGCTTCAGGTTTCAGTGGCTTCCCCCTTTGAAAGCAATGTCGCCGGAACCGCCGCCTCGGTCTCGGTGTTGCGCCCCTCCGATTGGGAGCGGCGTGGCGCGCGTTCTGTGGAAGAGGCGCTGGAACAAATTCCCTCCGTCGCCGTTTATGCCTCCCTGAATTCCGCGCGGATGGTTGCGGTGCGCGGCTACGCCAACGAGATTTCGGTGCGCGGTCTGGCCACGCAGCTGGACGGTGTTCCTCTCAACAATTTCAGTTACGCCACCAGCGCCTATGATTTGCCGTTCCTGTCGCCGACGCTGTTGGGCGGCATCGAGATGATCCGGGGACCGGGGAGTACGCTTTATGGCAGCGATGCTTTCCACGGCGTGTTGTCGATGACCACGGGACCGCTGACCGGGCCGGGAGAGGCAGTTCAACTCCAGGCGGGCAGCTACGGGGATGCAGTCGCCACCGTCAATGCCGCCGGGGAGTCCGGGCGCTTCCAGGCGGGTGCGGCGCTGACCCGGCATGGCGACCGCAGTCTGCACTACGACTATCACGACCCGGCGAACGGATTGCCTGGCCACGGCGAACGGCAGAATCATGAGGAGGACCGGGCGGCCTACCTCCATGCCGGATTCGGGGATCGTGAGTCTCCCGGCGGGCGGCTGCGCATCAACCTGTTTGCCGACGACTACCAAAGCCGCGGATTCCCGGGGGTTGGCACCCAGTTCTATCCGCCGCTGGCCCGCAAGATGGTGCTGCAGAGCCTGAGTCTTGCGGCGGATCGCGACACCGCTTCGCAGGACTCCTCCTTTGCCATGCTGGGGATGTCCTGGCAGCGTTTGCTGGGTGAAACGCTGGCTTTGGAGGTCGATGCCTGGCACTGGCGGGCCGAGCAGACCTGGCATTTCGACTTCACGGCATACCCCCTGGCTTTCCCGACCAAGGACAGCGGCGTGCTGCCATGCCGCACGGCCCTGTCAGAACCGAACGCGCTGCCGACTTTTTGCCCGCACGATATCTATCAAGGCACCCGTGACCATCGAACCGGGGTGAAGGTCATGCTGACTGAAGAAAGCCGGCGGGCCGCTACCGTCTGGGCGGTCGGAGCGGGTCGGGACTGGATGGCGGTGGATGACGCCTTTGTGCGCCGGACCGGTCCCGGCGGGCAGGCTTACGTTGACATTACAACGCCTTTTGCCGATGCCGGGCGGCGTATTGACTACCTGTTCCTGCATGCCCGCAGCCTGCTGGGCGAGCGGCTGAGCGCCGTCTACGGAGCGCGGGTCGATACCTATTCCGATGTCGGCACCGCGACTTCGCCGCGACTGGGGCTGGTCTGGCAGGGCGGGATCAACTGGTCCGGCAAGCTGCTCTACAACGAAGCCTTCCGCGCGCCCAGCGCCGCCGAGCGCTACGGTTCAGGGCCGGGCTCGCAGCAAATGGCCAATCTCGACATCCGGCCCGAGACGATCAAGACGCTGGAGCTGATCTGGCAGCATTACCGCACCGGGCGGGATACCGAGTTCACGTTGTTCCGCAGCCGTTGGGTCGACGGCATCGTGCTCAATCCGGTGACGCAGACCGTCAGCCAGTACCAGAATACCGGTGTCAACGACGCCTGGGGCGCGGAATTCGGTCACAGCCGCCTGTGGCGAGACTGGCGGTTGTCGGGCAACCTGTCCCACACCCGCAGCCGCAACAGTACGACCGGCGTCGAGTACGCGGCCTTTCCCCGCTACATCGCCAATTTCTCGGCCGGTCGCGAGTGGGGCGATGGATGGCAGTTCCAGTTGACCCAGCGCGTGCTGCTGGAGCGCACCGAAACCGACAGCCTGGCCTCTCTCCCGGTGCGCGAGGCGCCGGGCTATTGGCGCACCGACCTGCATCTGGAACGGCGGCGGGAAGCGTGGCGCGCCTGGCTGGATATCCGCAATCTCTTTGACCGCGACAACATCACGCCCTCGCTCTACAACGCCGAAGGCGGTATTCCGGATGAAGGCATCAGCGTCAGGGTGGGCGGCGAACGGCGCTGGTAGAAACGACGGCTTTCCGGATTACAATGCCGTCCTTCGCCACCGCCGGAAACAGCCATGACATCACCGGAAGCCCTGGAACAACGACTCCGCCAGACACTGCCTTGCGCCCGCCTGCAGGATCAGGCCCTGCCGGGCCTGCCTGAAATCCGCCTGTGGCTGCTCAACCCGGACTATCCGCGCACGCCGGTCTCTAGCGAGGACATGCAAGCCATCTGGCGGGAGCCTGCCTACTGGATTTTCTGCTGGGCGTCCGGGCTGGCGATGGCGCGCTGGCTGCTGGACCATCCGGAGACGGTCCGGGGCAAGCGCGTGCTCGATTTCGGGGCCGGGTCGGGGGTGGCGGGGATTGCCGCGGCGCTGGCCGGCGCGGCGGAAGTGATTGCCTGCGATATTGACCCGCTGGCGCTGGACGCCTGCCGGGCGAACGCCGCGCTTAACGGGGTCAGTTTGCGTTACCTGGATGATTTCTTCGCGCTGGAGCAGCCGGTGGATGTGTTGCTGGCGGCCGATGTGCTTTACGACGCGTCCAACCGCCATTTCCTGGACGCCTTCCTGGCCCGCGCCGCCGATGTGCTGGTGGCGGATTCGCGGGTCCGCGATTTCGCCCATCCCGCCTATCGCCAACTGGGGGAGATCAGCGCCACCACCTGGCCGGACCTTGATGAATTCGACGAGTTCCGCCTGGTCCGCTTCTACGCGACGCTCCCCGCCGCCGCACCGGTATGACGCTCGTCCGGAGACGCTAGTCTCCCAAGGCTTTGCACCATACTGGTGCAAAATGACGGTTCTGGGTGCATTCCGTCACGAATGGCGCGACAGGCGCGCGGACTCGGTGTATAAATTCGCCTTTTGGCAAACCCTTCGCCATTTTGTCCCCAAGTTTCAAGCAAACATAGAGGTCTGGAACCATGAAAATGGTCACTGCGGTAATCAAACCCTTCAAGCTGGACGATGTCCGCGAAGCCCTGTCCGAAATCGGCGTTACCGGCCTGACCGTCACCGAGGTCAAGGGCTTCGGCCGCCAGAAAGGCCACACCGAGCTGTATCGTGGCGCGGAATACGTCGTCGACTTCGTACCCAAGGTCCGTCTGGATCTGGCCGTGAAGGATAGCGACCTTGACCAGGTGATCGATGTCATCTGCAAGGTGGCGGGTACCGGCAAGATTGGCGACGGCAAGATCTTCGTGACTGCGCTGGAGCAGGTCGTCCGTATCCGGACGGGTGAAACCAACGAATCCGCGATCTGACCGGGAGAATCTGGATGTTTTCCCGTCGCTTGCTGGTTCCGGCGCTGCTGATGCTGTCGCCGGTGGCTTTTGCCGATACCGCGCCCGCCCTGAACGGCGGCAATACCGCCTGGATCCTGACGGCCACCGCGCTGGTGCTGTTCATGACGCTGCCGGGCCTCGCTCTGTTCTACGGCGGCCTGGTGCGCACCAAGAACGTGCTGTCGATCCTGATGGCCTGCTTCGCCATTGCCTCGTCCGTCAGCCTGCTGTGGCTGGTCGGCCTGTATTCCCTGACCTTCACCAGCGGCGGCGACGCCAATGACTGGATCGGCGGCGCCTCGCGGCTGATGATGGCGGGCATGGGCAAGGATTCGATGACCGGCGATATCCCGGAAGTGGTTTTCGCCGCGTTCCAGATGACCTTTGCCATCATCACCCCGGCGCTGATCATCGGTGCGTTCGCCGAGCGCATGAAGTTTTCCTCGATGCTGATCTTCAGCTTGCTGTGGACGGTTGCCGTTTATGTGCCGGTGGCGCATTGGGTGTGGGGCGGCGGCTATTTCTTCCGCAACGGCCTCATTGACTTCGCAGGCGGCACCGTGGTGCATATCACTGCGGGCGTCAGCGCGCTGGTGGCGGCGTTGGTGCTGGGCGCGCGCAAGGGTTTCGGCAAGGTCGGCATGCCGCCGCACAACCTGACGATGACCGTAACCGGAGCGGGCATGCTCTGGGTGGGCTGGTACGGATTCAACGCCGGTTCCGCGCTGGCCGCCAACGGCGCGGCGGGCATGGCGCTGATGGTGACGCACATTGCCGCCTCCGCCGGTGCGCTGTCCTGGATGGCCTGCGAGTGGATCAAGTTTGGCAAGCCCTCGGTGCTGGGGATTGTTACCGGCATGGTCGCAGGTCTGGGCACCATCACCGGCGCGGCCGGAGTGACCGGACCGGGTGGCGCGCTGGTGATCGGCGTGCTGGCCGGGGTGATCTGCTTCCTGATGACCAACCTGATCAAGAAGACGCTGAAGATTGACGATTCGCTGGATGTATTCCCGGTTCACGGCGTCGGCGGCATCCTGGGTACGTTCCTGGCGGGGATTTTCTGCAGCCCGGATCTGGGTGTGCTCTCGGGGCAGGGATTCGCGGCGGGTCATGACAGCATCGGCAGCCAGCTGGGCATCCAGGTGCTGGGCATCGTTGTCATTGGTCTCTATTCGGCTGTACTGACCTGGGTGCTGCTGAAGCTGACCGGCATGCTGACCGGCGGCTTGCGCGTGACCCCGGATGAGGAACGGGAAGGTCTCGACCTGGTGCTGCACGAGGAGCGCGGCTACGACCTCAACTGAGGACGCTGCCCGTGCCGTGAAAGACGCCGTCCATGTGACGGCGTTTTTCTTTTTGAGGTCAGACAGCCAGCCAGCGGCTGAGCACGGCGGTGAGGGCGCTGATGGTGATCGGCTTGCTCAGATAGGCATCCATGCCCGCTTCGAGGCAGCGGTCGGCGTCGCCGCGCATGGCGTTGGCGGTCAGCGCCACGATCGGCAGCGGGGTCAGGCCCTTTTCTCGCTCGATTTCCCGCCAGCGGCGCGTTGCCTCGAAGCCGTCCAGCACCGGCATCTGGCAATCCATCAGGATCAGGTCCCAGCGTGTGTCTTCCGCCAGTTTGGCCAGCGCCTCCTCGCCATCGCGGCAGGTGCGCGCCTTGATGCCCAGTTTCTTGAGCATGGCCACCACCACCTGCTGGTTGACCGGATTATCCTCGACCACCAGCACGCGCGCATCGGCGCGCAGGGCGCGGGGCGTGTTTTCCAGGGCATCGCCCGCGTCGCCGCCGGTGTTTTGCGGCAGCGGGAAGTCCAGATCGAACCAGAAATGCGCGCCTTGTTCAGGCTCGCTGTAACAATGGATTTCACCACCCATCAGCGAGACCAGATGGCGGCAGATGGTGAGGCCCAGTCCGGTGCCGCCGTAGCGGCGGGTGGTGGAGTTGTCCGCCTGGGTGAAGGGCTTGAAGATATTCGACTGCTGGTCGAGCGACAGGCCGATACCGGTATCAATGACATGGAAGTGCAGGCGCACCGACTCCGGTTTGGGATCGCTGACGGTGATGCTGAGTGTGACGCTGCCGATATCGGTGAATTTGATGGCGTTGCTGAGCAGGTTCAGCAAGACCTGTTTCACCCGGTCGGCATCGCCGATCAGGACATCGGGCAGGTCCGGCGGCAGGCCGGAATCAAGATCGATATCCTTTTGAGCAGCGATCGGTTGCAGCAGCGACAGCACTTCGCCGATCAGGTCACGGATGCGGAACGGGTGATGCTCGATGGGAAACTTGCCCGCCTCGATCCGCGACAGGTCGAGAATGTCGTTAATGATTTTCAGCAGCGTCCCGGCGGAACTTTGCAAGGTGCGCGCGTATTCCGCCTGTTCGGGGTTCAGCGGGGTTTCCAGCAACAGGTTGGCCATGCCGATCACGCCGTTCATCGGCGTGCGGATTTCATGGCTCATGGTGGCCAGGAAGTCGCCCTTGGCGCGGCTGGCTTTTTCAGCGTCATCCTTGGCGAGGCGCAGGGCTTCTTCCGTGTTGCGGCGGTTGGTGATGTCGTCGATGGTGCCGGCCATGCCGGAGCTGTGCGAGGCGTCCTCGTGCACCCGGACCAGCCTCAATTGCACCCAGCTTTCGGGGTCGGCCGCCAGCCGGAATTCCCCCTCGGCGGGTTCCATCGAGGCCAGCGCCCGTCGCCACAGGCCGTTCAGGGGTTCGTGATCGTCCGGCGCAATGATGCCCTGCAAGCTCCGCCTGTCGGCTCCGCCGACCCCGGCAATGCGCTGGAACGTCGGGTTGGTCCAGACAATCTCCCCCGATTCGTCGCAGAGAAAGACCCCGGACGGCACGGCATCGCTGAGGGCATTGCGCAGCGAAAGGTTGCGGTTCAGTGCGGTGCGGATGTTGCGGGTGCTGTACAGCCAGACGGCGTCGACCAGGGCACCCGCCAGCCAGATCATGGCGATCCAGAAGGCGATGCGCTGGTTGAGTTCGTTGCGTTCCCGGTACAACCAGGCCTTGCGGCTGAGAATATGCACTTTCCAGCCGTAATCCAGCGGGCTTTCATAAACGCTCCAGCTTTCCGCCTTGGGCAGGGCGCGCAGGGGGTTGTCGGCGGGCAGGTCCAGCAGGCTGAGCACGGCCGGATCCTTGCCTTGCGCCTCGCTGACGAGTCTTGCCGCCTCGGGGTGCGCCAGCATCCGGCCGCCTTGGGTGATATAGACGACCTCCTGACCCGGCGTGCCCAGCTCGCCGACCAGTCGGTCCAGCTGCGGCAGCACCATGTCCACCGAGATGACGCCGCGCATGGCCCGGGGCGCGGCCGGAAAGGACTTGCCGCAGGAGACGTAGACCAGTCCGTTGTCCCAATACGGGGCGGTGCAGCGCAGCTGTCCCCCGCCATCGGCAAAGAGCCGGTACCAGTCCCGCGAGGGGTAGTTGTAAGCGGGAGTCATCCATTCGTGGGTCAAGACAATCTTGCCGGTATTGTCATAATGGGCATAGGGACCGAAAAGCCCTCCCGGAAAACCGCGGACCGCCCCGGGCTTCAGCCAGAGACCCATGCCGTAGACGTGCTCCGGTTGCGAGGCGGCCAGCAGTTGCGCCAGCAGGGACTCCATGCGTGCGGTTTCACGGTCGCCGATACCGGCCATCAGGCTGCCCAGATTGTGGACCTGCTGATGCACCGTTGAAAAACGGATGGCCAACTGCCCGTTCAGCTGGCTGGTCACATCCTGGCGGTGGCGGGTAATCCGTTGCTTCTGCCTCTCCAGTTCGGGTTGGTAGGCCAGGACGACGGCGATCGAGGCGGACAGGCAAACCCCGGCCAGCACCAATCCGGTTGTGCTTCGGGGGTACTGGTGCAGCAGTCGGGTAGTCAGCCTCACAATTGCATCCGGCAGTCAGGGCATGGGTAATACCGCATGCTAAGCGGAAATGACCTCCCTGTCATCCGCAGCCCGCCTGATGATGCCGGGCGGTTCAGCCAATCAGGCCCAGTTCCGCCAGAAAGAAATAGATCGCGATCAAGGCTGCCTTGCGCGGAAAGCGATGATCCAGATTCGGCGAGGTCAGGCGGATGCCGCGCGGGAACGGGGGATAGGCGATATCCCAGTGGTGGCCGTGCAGCATGGCCAGATGCGTAGCCATCGGGATGTCCAGTTTCGCCTGCTCCTGGGTGACCTGCATGTCGTTATTGCCGTCATAGCGCGACAGGTTGATGGTATCGGCCATCTGGAAGGTGGGCACTTCCAGCGGCGTGGTGGCGCCTGTGAAGGAAATGACCGGGATATTCATCTCGTCGAGATGGCGGCTCCAGGCCTTGAGGAATTCTCCGCGCACGGCGGTGGACAGGCTGCCGATGCCGCCCCTGATATCATATTCGCCCAGCCGCCGCAATGAGCCCTTGCGCGTGACGCCGGGGGCCAGCAGTTGCAACAGGTCGTGCAGGCGCTCGGTCACGGCGTCCGTGTCCAGGTTGCGCACCAGCTCGTGGAAATTATCGGCCATGTACGAGCCGCCGATCGCGCCGGCCCAGGTGACGACACAACGGACCCTGGACTGCAAGACCTCGGGCTTCTGCACCAGCGCGGTCAGGATATCGGGCGCGCCCTTGCTATAGCCCATCAGGAATACATCGTCGGGGGCGGGGCCGTGACGGTGGCGGTCGCTGGCCGCGCCGGGATCGGACTGGAACCCCTTGCCTTCGGTGACGGCGCGCAGGATGTCGTCGACATTGGCCTCGCAGCTGCGCATTGGATGCGCGTCGGCCTGCAGGATGTTCCAGCCGTATTCCGCTTCCAGCTCCGGGAATTCGCGGGCGAAGGCGTGGGCGGGCAGCATGCCGTTGATGAAGCCGGGACAAAAGACCAGGGTGGTGGCGATGCGGGTGTCACATTGTGCGGCGGGCATCTCCAGCGCCCATTCCTGCCCCAGGTCGCCCTTGAGGAAGCGCTCCGCGATCTTGCGCGCGGGCGGGCGGCGGTCGCGGCCCAGGCCGAGGGTGCGCGTGGCCGCTTTCAGCGCCTGCCGGTCCTTGACCGCTTCCTGCAGGAACAGGTTGCGCCAGCGGCGGCCCATCCAGGCCTTGACCCACGGATCGGTTACGGTGCGGGCGTCGGCGGCGATCTGCTGCCGCAGCGCGGCAATCAGGGCGAGGTGGTCGCCACGGGCTTCCAGTGCTTGCAGGTCGCGGGCCAGGTCACTCAGGGGATGCGGCATGTTCGGGTCTCGTCAGGCGTTGGCGTGACGGAAAGCATAGACGTCCCGCCGCCGGGCATCTATGGAATAGGCGACAACACGTTGCGCGTTGCTGACGACTTGGCCGCCGGGGCCGGTCAGGGGGTGCCCAGCAGCAATTCACCGAAGGATTGCCCGGCATCGGTCAGGGCGCCTTGCAGCGACTTCATCATGGCCCGGTTGAACTTGCGGCCCAGCGGCGACTCCAGGAATGCCGCGTAGCGGCCCAGTTCGGCATCGCTGAGCGGCGCGTAAGTCAGCCGCAGGTCACGGCGCATGTCGGTTTCCACCCGCGCCAGGTAGACGGGGCGCTGGGCATCCAGCTCCTTCAGGATCGGGGCGATGTCGACCGGACGGCCGGCGATGTCGGCGGAGGAAGCCATGCCGCGGAACATGGCCGCCATGACCTGCATCTGCACTTCCACCAGCATCGGAACGGCATTGGTGGCCTTCATGATGCGCGCCAGCAACCGTTGCCGCGCCGCCGTGGCGGGCGCCGGGTCTTCCGGAACATCCGCATTCAGCAACTGGCTCTGTGCCCGGGCGACTTCCAGCGCGGTGACGCGTTTTCCGAGCGCGGTGTCATGCCAGGCCAGCAGCCGTTGTATCTCACCGGGCGTAAGGCTGGCGCCGAGGGAGTCCCTGACTTCCTGATCCAGGAAGCCGGGCGCGAAGGCAATCGAGGCTTTTTCCGCCATGCGCTGCGCCAGTTGCGGCGAGACGGCGGCCTGCTCCGGGTTGGCCAGCGATTGCGCGACGACGCCGGAGAAACTGCGGATGGCCAGCCGGAGGCCGGACTTGTCCATCAGCAGGGAAACGGATGGCTCCCCGGCGACCGCAGCGGGGGTTGCCGGGGCGGCCGCCGCGACGGGCAGCGGGGAAATGACAGCCATCAGCAGGGTGAAGGCGAAGCAGAGGCGGCGCATGATCATGGCTCCGTGACTTCGCCCTACCTTATCAGCCCAGCAGGCCGCTGACTACGTCGCTGCCGTAGAAGGCGGCCAGCTGTTCGCGGACGCGGGCTTCCAGGAAGCCGGAGGCGGCCATTTCACCGACAATGACGCGGGCGCTGGTCTTGATTTCCGCCAGCAGGATGTCGCGGCTGACGCCGAGATCGGCCAGCACGTCACCGGCCTTGCGGTTGCCATTGCGGCTGAACCAGCCGTCAATGCCGGTCTTGACCTGGGCGCGGATGTAGTCGGTGCGGCGGATATGGTTCCAGGCCTCCTCGATGATGTAGGACAGCTGGTCCAGATCCTTCTCGTTGAAGTACTGGCGGGCGGTGGAGAGCGGCAGTCCGCGCGACTTGTTCCACAACTGTTCGGCGACATTATGGATCTGCCGGGCGTCGAGGATGCCCTGGATGGTGCGTTCGCTGCGGCCGACAATGGCCTGGATGTTCTTTTGCAGGTAGCCCTTCACCGCCGAGCCGCCCGCGCCTTCCACCAGCCCCTTGCCCATTTTCATCAGCGAGGACATGCCGGGTACATTCTTGGTCAGCGGGTTGTGCTGCATGTAGTCGCTGATGGCGTCGTAGATGACGTCCGACAGCAGGCGGCCGTACACCGGGTTGCCGACGATGGTGTGAATGATGTCGTTGCGCAGCTTTTCACGCCCGGCGATGTTGTCGACGATATCGTTGTAATGCTTGTGTTCGATGATCTGGTGGATGTAGGTCGTCTCGTTGACCGGGCTGTTCCAGATGTCCTTGACGATGGCCACGATCTCGGCGATCAGCGCCGGGGTCGGTTCGCTGTCGAGCACCCGTTCCAGCGCCAGCGTGTGAACGCGTTCGGCGGTGGCGAAGGTGTTCAGCGGGCGTGCGTCCACCCAGTCGAGGAAGGCGCTTGCTTCGCGGTCGATGGTGGTGTCCAGTGTTTCGCCTGAGAGCTGGGCGAGGATATGGGCGGCGTGAGCGTCAAGCAGTTGCGCGGCAACGGGGTGCATAAGGCGGTTCTCCGGTCAGGGCTTGGGGGCGAAGGGGTTGGGGGTGGCTTCCGCCTTGTCGAGGAAACCCAGATAAGCGGCCGAAACCAGCTGGTCGGCTTCCAGGATGGCGGTGTGCCCGACATTCTTCAGGATCAGCATTTCCGGCTTCTTCAGGTTTTTCTTCAGCTCCTCGGCGGCTTCCACGCCAATGATGGCGTCCTTGTCGCCCCAGACCACCAGGGTCGGGGCCTCGATGCTGCGCACCGCCAGCTGGAAGGTGTCGGGAGTGTACCACTTCATTTGTTCCAGCAAGGTCGCCAGCAGCTTTTCATGCCATTTCAGGTGATCCATCTGCACCTTTTCCTGGGCCTCCAGGATTTCATCGGGGATGAAGGGCGCGTCGTACATGGCGTACTTGGTGATCAGATTCTTGAGGTCGCCGGGCTTGCGCACCAGCATGCTGGGCAGGCTTTTCGGGTCGCTGATCAGCGATTTGCCGGCATTGGCGTAGACCCCGGCCGGGTCCACCAGCAGCAGGCTGCGCACTTCCAGGAAGTACATGGCGGTATAAAGCGCGGCAATGGCGCCGCCCATGGAGTGTCCGGCGACATGCAGGTTCTTTTCAATGCCAAGGGTGGTGGCGAACTTGCGGGTGAACTCCATCTGGTTGGCCAGCTGGAAATCGAAACTGTCGGGGGCGGCGGTGTCGCCATGGCCGGGCAGGTCGAGGGCGTAGACGTGGTACTGGCGGGTCAGTTGATGGGCGACCCGGTTCCAGTTGTCGCGGGAGCCGGAAAAGCCGTGGATCAGCAACACCTTCGGGGCATTGGCCGGGCCGCCCTCGCTGTAGGCGGTGCTGATGCCGTCGACCATGACGGTGCGGGTTTGCAAGCCCGCCCAGCTGCGTTCCTGCGACAACACGGAATTGAACAGGGCCAGGTTCGGGGCCGCGACCGCCGGGGCGGCGGCGGACAGCAGGGCCAGCGGCAGCAGGCAGGCCGCCAGGGTATTCTTGAGGCGTCTCATCTTGTTATCGTCCGGGGCTGGGTGTCGCCCGATTGTAGTATTACCGCCGCTGCGCTGCCTTGACTTTTCCAGCCGTGATGCCGGTCGTTTGGGTCAGGTAAAGCGCGGCGGCTCCGTTTTGCGGCCATCCAGCAGCAATTGGGCGCGGGTTTCGGCCAGATAGGCCGGAAAACGGCCGGCGGGCACCGGCTTGCTGAAGTAATAGCCCTGGCCGAACTGGCAGCGCATGCCCGTCAGGTGCACCGCCTGTTCCACGGTTTCAATGCCCTCGGCCACCACCTGCATGCCCAGGGTGTGCGCCAGTCCGGCAATGGCCTGGGCGATGGCGGTGCTTTCAGCATCGCCGGGCAGGTCGCTGACAAAGCTGCGGTCAATCTTGAGTTTGTTGAGCGGGAAGCGCTTCAGGTAGGACAGCGAGGAATAGCCGGTACCGAAGTCATCCAGCGACAGCTTGAAGCCGCAATCAACCAATTCGTGCATGATACGCACGGCTTCGGCGGTATGGCCCATCACCATCGATTCGGTCAGCTCCAGTTCGATCTGGTCGCGGGCCAGGCCGCTGTCACGGGCAATGCGGTCGGTGCGGGCGGTGAAGTCGGCGCTGCGGAACTGCCGCGCCGAAACATTGACCGCGATCGACAACGGTCCGAAGTCGGCGCTCCATTCGGCGACCTGGCGGAAGGCCTCGGTCATCACCCACTCGCCGATTTGCAGGATCAGCCCGCTTTCTTCCGCGACCGGGATGAACACCATCGGCGAGATATAGCCTTGCACCGGATGCTTCCAGCGCAGCAGCGCCTCCATGCCCACCGGGCGGCGCGAGGTCAGGTCGATGATCGGCTGGTAGTGGATTTCCAGTTCCCGGCGGTCGATGGCGTGGCGCAGGTCGGCTTCCATCGAGAAGCGGGCGGTGGACTGGTCGGACATGCTGGTATCCCACAGACGCACCCCGTCCTTGCCGCCGGACTTGGCGTGGTACATGGCGGCGTCGGCGTTCTGCAGCAATTCCTCGGCGTTGCGGCCGTGCAGCGGCGACATCGCCACGCCGATGGAACAGGTGACCACGAACTCCTGACCGTTCAACATCATCGGCCGCGTCAGCAACTCGCGCAGTTTTTCCGCCAGTTGCAGCGCCAGTGCGGTTTCGTTGATGTTTTGCAGCAGCACCACGAACTCGTCGCCGCCGAAGCGGACGACGATGTCGTTCGAGCGGACGGCGTTTTGCAGGCGCTTGGCGACTTCCGCCAGCAGCTGGTCGCCGCAGTCATGGCCAAAGGTATCGTTGACGTACTTGAAATTGTCCAGGTCAATGAACAGCAACGCCATGCCGCTGTCGGCGGCGCCTTGCAGCCTTTCGATGTCCTGGGTGCATTTCCGGAAGAAATGGCGGTTGGGCAGGCCGGTCACCGGATCATGGTGGGCCAGATGCGCCAGTTGCTCTTCAGCGCGCAGGCGTTCGGCCAGTTCATGACCCAGCGCCGTATCGCGCTGCTGGATCTGCTCGATCATGTGGTTGAAGCTAACGCCCAGATCGCCCAGTTCATCGCGGGAGGTGACTTCGGTGCGATGGGTGTAATCGTTGCGTTCGGAGACTTGTTTCATCAGCCGGCTCAGGTTGGCCAGCGGCACGGTGATCGAGCGTTGCAGGCGCAGGATCAGCAGACTGCCGACCAGCAGCGACACCAGCATCGCCACGCCGATGGCCATGGTATAGATGGTGGTCTCGCGGTAGACGCTGTTCATGTCCCTCACCAGCATCACGGTGCCCAGCCGCTCCTGGCCGTCCATCACGGGTACTTCGGCGCGGATCAGTTCATCACTGCGCAGCCGCGCCGCCAGCCCCGGCCGGTCCGGCAGGAACTCGGCGAAGTTTTCGCCATTGGCTTCAATAACCTTCGCATTCAGGATGTCCTGGTCGCGGCCGAGTCCGCTGAGAATGTCGCGGGCGACGGCATTGTCGCGGAATTGCAGGGAGGGCAGGATATTGTCGGCCATGATCGAGGCCTTGATCTGCACATCGGTCCGGGCGTTTTCGCGGGCAATGGTCCAGACCGTCAGGATCATGATGGTGCCCGCGACAATGCCCGAGGTCAGGGCGGTCACCAGATGGAACAGCCAGAGCTTCTTGGGGATGCCCAGGGATTCAAGCCATTGCTTCATGGTCGGTCGCTCCCGGCGCCGTGAACGGTGCGCGCCAGCCGCAGCATCTTGGCGCTGAAGGTCAGCCCCGCCTTCCGGGCCAGATCGGTATTGGCGTCAAACACCAGAATGCCGTTCTCCAGGCGCATGCGCAGCATGACCGATTCGGGGGCATAGGCGCCGGCCTCCGCCACGGTCAGCACCGGGGTGTTGCCCAGTGCGGTGATGATCTCGGGCAGGTAGGCATGGTCGCTGGCGGCAATGAACAGCAGGTTGCAGTCAGCGGGCCGCACGGGGCGCTCCACCCGGCGGATGATGATGGGGCGGCCGGCGATATCCTTGTGGCCGATGGGATCCAGCGCCTTGCCCAGGCTTTCCTGGCCCAGCAGGCACAGGTTGAAGGCGCTGCCCGGTGACGGCCATTCGGTATAGCGCGCGAAATAATAGAGAAATGCGGCCTTGAACGCCGATTCGGTGGGCTCCGCCGCGCGTACCGGCGCCATGGCCAGCAGCCACGGTAACAGCCACGGCAGCAGCCTGAGGCTAGAGCGCATAGCGGACTCCCAACTCCACCGAGCGTTTCTCGCCGGGCACGGCCGGAACGGGAATTTCCTCGGATGCCGGTTGGTCATTCTGGCGGTCAAGCGCGTTGCGCAGGGCCAGGCTCCAGGACAGGCCGGGCGTTGTCTGCATCGGGCTGAGGTGGAGGCTGAATCCCACCCAGGCCGGAACCCGGTAACCGCCGCCCTGCCAGTAGTAATCAGCGCCGTTGTGATAATCCGACTCGGCGGCCAGTTGCCATTGGCCGTTGAAAACCGGGAGGCTGCCGCGCAGCTTGACGATCCAGGCCGGACTGAAGCTGACCTGGCTGCTGCGGGCATCGACGCGGCTGTGGGCAATGGAGGTGTTGAGCCGGATGCCGGATACGGTCCGGGTTTGCCATGACAGCTCGGCGCCATTGGTTTGCAGGCGGGACTGGTTCCGGTATTGCAGGCTGCCGTTGCCCAGCGCCTCCTGGGTAATGAGGTTGTCCAGCCGGTAGCGGTAGGCCGAGACGCTCAACCGTGAATGCGGGGAAAACTCCTGTTCGCAAACGGCCTCCAGGGTGCGGATGGTTTCCGGCTGCAGTCCGGGATTGCCCAGATAGTTGATGCCGTTGCCGTAATCGCGCTCGTAGGCGTTTGCCGGGCGGTATGCCTTGCCCGCCAGCAGTTTCAGCGTGGTGTCGCTGTCGGCCAGCCAGATCAGGCCCAGCCGCGGGCTGCTTTGCGAGCCGTTGTCTTCCATGTGATCCAGCCGCCAGCCGGCGTTCAGCCGCCAGTTGTCGGCAAAGGCCCACTCATCCTGAAAATAGAGCCCGTGGCGGTCAGAGCTGGCGCTGATGTCGACCGGAGGGTTGTTCGCGGCATTGATATCGTGATTGCGCTGCCGGTTTTCGCGGTCCTGCTGCAGTTCCGCTCCGGCGATCAGCTTGTGGCCTTCCAGCCCGGTGTAGAACAAGCGTACGTCGCCGGACCACCAGGAACCCAGGGAGTCGTCGTGATTGAGATAGGGCTTGCCGGCGCCATCCAGGAAGGGGGAGTCGGAGTTATAAGTGCTCTTTGCATATCCCAGGTGCGTTTCCAGCTGCAGGTCCTTGGCCGGCGCGCCCTGATAGTGCGCGGACAAGCTCCAGACCGTATCCCTGACTTCCTGCCAGGGAGTGTCGAACAGGCTCAGGTACAGCGCGCTGGACGGGTTTACCACCCGGTCGCCGTACCAGCCGGTCAGCGTCAGGCCGCCATCTTCGTAGCGCAGCATCGCCCGCCGGGTTTCCAGACGGTCCAGGTCATGCGCGATACCGTCGGGGGAAGGCAGGCCGTTGCTCATTTGCAGCCCGCCGGCAGGATCGCGGTAGGTTGTGTCGCGGGCGGCCCGGAGGCTGCGGCTGACCGAGCCCATCATGGCGGCTCCCGAAGGCAGCCGGTGGCTGCCGGTCAGTTGCAGCGCGCCCGCTGCCGGCAACGTTCCCGAGGCGTTCATCTCCAGCGGCGGCAGTTCACCCGGCTTGCGGGTGATGACGTTGATCACGCCGAAAATGGCGTTGCCGCCGTAAATGGAAGAGCCGGGGCCCGGTACGTACTCGACGCGTTCGATCAGGTTGGCGTCGACCGGAAATTCTTCCCCAAGCAGCGCCTGCTGGTAAATGTTGTCGTTCAGCCGCAGCCCGTCCAGCAGCAGCAGGAAGCGGGAGTTGTAGTCGCCCGGAATCAGGAATCCGCGCGCTCCGGCGAAATCGTAAGCGCCGTCGCTGACAGAGTAGAAACCGGGCAGGCTGTTCAGTATTTCGGCCAGCGTGCGCCAGCCGTGGCGACGGATATCCTCGCGGGTGATCACGGCGGCGGCCGAGGGCGCTTCGCGGGTGGATTGCACAAACCGTGACGCCGTGCTGACCTGCATCGAGGTCAGCGATTCGAAAGAAAGATCCGTCAGGTCAACCGGCGCGGCGGCGGCCGTCAGCGAGGCCAGTGCGGTCAACGCCAGCAGGACGGGAGGGCAACGGCGGTGTCGATCATCCGGCGAATCCGGCTGGTCCATCGGAACATCCTCAACGGCGGTCGGGCCTTGGTTGTTATTGCCCGGAGCCGACGGTGAGCCGAACTCTGCGGGAGCTTGTAGTTGTTCCCCATTTTTAGCGTAAAAACAAGAAAAACACAAAAATGCCTGCCCCTTATTCAGCGCCGCCCATCGCAGGGGGTATAGTTCCGGCAGAACCCTGTAAGCGGCAGTGATCATGAAAAAGAACACGTTTTCCTTCCGGATCGATACCCGGTGGTGTCTGGACGAATTGCTGAAGGACGGCCGGATCAGCCAGCGGGACGCCAATCTGGTGGCGACAACACCGCGCACCCGCGACAAGATCCACTGGCACCCGCTGGAAATGATCGCGCAGTTTGGTTTTGCCGATCTCAAAAGCAGTGAGGGAAAGCTGGATCTGGATGTCCTGACCGCCTGGCTGTCGGCAAAGGCCGGGCAGCCGCTGTATCACATCGATCCGCTCAAGATCAACGCCGCCGAAGTGACCGGGGTGATGAGCTATGCCTTTGCCGAAGGCCACGGCATCCTGGCGGTTCAGGTCGGGCGCGAGGAGGTGGTCATTGCCAGCGCGCAGCCGTTCCACAATGAATGGGAAGAAAACCTCCGGCATACGCTCAAGGGCAAGACCCTGAAGCGGGTGGTCGCCAACCCCGCGCAGCTGCATCGCTACACCATCGAGTTCTATAAGCTGGCGCGCGCCATTGAAGGCGCTGGCGGCAGCGACGCCGCCATGTCCGGCAACAGCGCCATCGGTAATTTCGAACAACTGCTGGAGCTGGGCAACCTGCAATCGCCCGACGCCAACGACCAGCATATCGTCAATATTGTCGACTGGCTGCTGCAATATGCCTTCGAACAGCGCGCCAGCGACATCCATCTGGAACCGCGCCGCGAGCGCGGCCGGGTCCGTTTCCGCATTGACGGCGTGCTCCACAATATCTACGAATTTCCGGCGCAGGTGATGAATGCGGTGGTGTCCCGGATCAAGATCCTGGGGCGCATGAATGTCGCCGAAAAGCGCAAGCCGCAGGACGGACGCCTGAAAACCCGCAATACGCGCGGCTTCGAAATCGAACTGCGTCTTTCCACGCTGCCGACGGCTTTCGGCGAAAAACTGGTGATGCGGATCTTTGATCCGGACGTGCTGGTGCGCGGCTTCAAGGATCTCGGATTGACCGGCGCGGATTTCGACAAATGGCAGAAGATGGTGCAGGAGCCGAACGGCATCATCCTGGTGACCGGCCCCACCGGTTCCGGCAAGACCACCACGCTCTACTCCACCCTGAAGCAGCTGGCGACCGACGAGGTCAATGTCTGCACCATTGAAGACCCGATTGAAATGGTGGAACCCAGCTTCAACCAGATGCAGGTCCAGCACGGGATCGACCTGGGTTTTGCCGACGGCATCCGCGCCCTGATGCGCCAGGATCCGGATATCATCATGGTCGGGGAAGTGCGGGATTATGAAACGGCGGATATGGCGATCCAGGCGGCCCTGACCGGTCACCTAGTGCTGTCCACGCTGCACACCAACGATGCTCCGTCTTCCATTACCCGCCTGATCGACTTGGGTGTGCCGCCGTTCCTGATTTCGGCGACGGTGCTGGGCGTCATGGCGCAACGTCTGGTGCGAACCCTGTGCCCGCACTGCAAGGTGGAGATCGATTGCGACCCTCAGGCCTGGCAGGACCTGACCGCGCCCTGGAAGGCGCCGATGCCCGCCAAGGTCTTCTCGCCCAAGGGCTGCCTTGAGTGTCGGGATACCGGTTATCTCGGCCGGGTCGGCCTGTATGAAATCATGTTGCTGTCCAATGACCTCAAGAAAAAGATCAGCGAGAACCTGGCCTTGGGCGACTTGAAGAACCAGGCCTGGCGTGAAGGCCTGTTGCCATTGCGGCTAGCCGGCGCGCAGAAGGTGTCGGCGGGGCAGACGACCATGGAGGAGGTTATGCGGGTGGCGCCCCTGACCTGATTTTTCCGGTCAGGGCGACCGCCGGTCGCCAATTCGCCCACGCTTGTCGCTCACGGCGCAGAGTGTGAACCCCATCGCGGTTTACAGACCTTATACAGTTATGATTACTCCTGTCCGGCCTCTTCCATTTTTTGGGCCGGCTTGCCGCATCGAGCGGCTTTCGGGGTGTACTGTTTTAAGGGCTGGCGCTGTGTGCGCAGGGGGTTGTGATGAAACTGATGACTGGCTTTTTTCTGGCAATGGCCACGGTCGCGGCCGCGCCGTCGGTGTGGGCTGTGGATAATGACCTGAAGGAAGTGCGTTCCGAGGTTGCCCGGAATGAGTGGCAATTGGTGAAGAACGACGCTACCCGGAACATCAAGACTTACATCAAGCAGAACGAAGACGGCAAGCGCATCCACTTCAAGATCGATGCCACCATCGACGGCTCGATGGAAAAAGTGGCCCGCGTCCACTTCGATATCGACAATATCAAGCGCTGGTATTGGGAAACGATGGAGTCCAAGCTGCTGAAGAAGGTATCGGACCGCGAATATTATTACTACATGTCCTACAACGCGCCGGTGTCGACGCCGGATCGTGACGCCATCCTGCATGCCGTGGTCGAGCCCTATTCCGCCAAGAAAGGCTATATGGAAATCAAGGTCAACGCCGTGCCCGAGTTCATGGCGCCGCAACCGAATCTGGTGCGGGTGCAGGCTCAGGACATCAACATCCGCTTTACGCCGATCTCCCGCGACAAGACGCATCTGGAAGCCGAGGGCTTCGTGGATCCGGGCGGCATGGTGCCGACCTGGGCGATGAATTTCGTGCAGCGCAACGCGCCTTACACCACCATGTTGGGCTTGCAGCGCATGGTGGCGATGTCTTCCTACCGCGATAACGACCCCTCACCGTTCGCTATCTCCGAATAAGGCGGACTGTCTGCCGGGAATACCGAAACCGGGGCCTTGGGGTCCCGGTTTCTTTTTGTCCGGATTTCAGAACGACATACGGGCTTGCTTTTGGCTTCCAACCACGTTAATTATCCGGGTATCACGCAGGAGTTGGCTTTGGCGCAGGGAAAGACGCCGCACGGGTCATGGACGGCCATCACGGCAGTGCTATTGTTGCGCTCCGAAAGCATTCAACCGATATCACCCGATAATAAAGAGGCAAGTCTCCGATGAAAAAGATTCTGGCAATGGCGGGTATTGCCCTGGCCATGTCTCAAGCTGTCCTCGCAGCTGACGATGATCTGCGCGAACTGCGCGGCAGCGCCCGCGACAAGGGCGAGTGGGAACTGATCCGCAATGACGCCATCCGCAATATTCGCACCTATGGCAAGCAGGAGGATGGCAAGCGTATCCGCTCGTTCAAGGGCGAGGCCGTGTTTGAAGCGTCGATGGAAACCCTCGCCCGGATTCACTTCGATGTCGAAAACTACAAGAAGTGGTTTTACGAAACCAAGGACATGAAGCTGCTGAAGAAGGTGTCCAACACCGAATACTACTATTATGCCCGTTACAACGCCCCGGCGACGCTGCCGGACCGGGATGCCGTGCTGCATGCCGTAGTGGAGCCCTATACCCCGCGCAAGGGATACATGTTGCTCAAGGTGAACGCGGTTCCCGATTACCTGCCGCCGGTGCCGGGCCTGGTGCGCATGACCGCCCAGGAAATGACCGTCAAATTCACGCCGCAGGGCCCGAACAAGACGGTGCTGGAATTTGAAGGTTATGTCGATCCGGGCGGACTGGCGCCGGTCTGGGCGATTAATTTCGTCCAGCGCCGCGCGCCGTATGTCTCCATGCTCGGCTTGACCCGCATGGCCGACAACCCGGCGTACACCAATCCGTCCACACCGTCGCCGTTTACAATTTCCCAGTAAGCGCGCCGGCGCAGGGCGGCCCCTCGGGCGGCCCTGCGCCTCCTCCGTTTTTTCGTGGCTCTCCTGTCTTTAGGCTTCGACTTTTATTTGCGGGCTGTGCTAGCCTCGACGCATCATGGCCATGCAGGCCGTGTGCCCGATAATAACGATCAAGGGCTTGTGCTTACGCAAGTCCCGCGCAGATGCGGAGTCCTCCATGAATAAAAAGATACCCCTGGCGCTGCTGGTACTGGCGGTAAGCGCCGTCCCGGTTGCCCATGCGGCCGACGACGACCTGAAGGATATGCGGGTCGAAAAGTCATACAAGGACTGGTATCTCGTCAGAAGCGACAACATCCGGAATATCAAGACCTGGGCCAAGCAGGAAGACGGCAAGCGCATCCGTTCCTTCAAGCTGGAAGCCCTGATTGACGGTTCGCTGGATGCTGTGGCCCGTGTTCACTACGACGTCGAAAACATCAAGCGCTGGTTCTGGGAAACCAAGGAGTCGCGCCTGCTGAAGAAAGTGTCGCCAACCGAGTATTACTACTATCAGGTTTACAATGCCCCGCTGACGGTGCCGGACCGTGACTGTATCGTGCATGTCAACATCGAGCCGTACAGCGCCAAGAAGGGCTACATGATCCACCGCTTGCGCGCCGCTCCGGACTTCATGCCGCCGCAACGCGGCCTGACGCGCGTGCTGGCGCAGGACATGACCATCAAGTTCACGCCGGTTGGCAAGGATAAAACCAAGCTGGAAGCGGAAGGCTACATTGATCCGGGTGGAACCATTCCGGCCTGGACCATCAACTTCGTGCAGCGCAGTGCGCCGTATGTGTCCATGGTCGGTTTGCAGCGGATGGTGCAATTGCCGTACTACACCGAAGCCACCGATCCTTCACCGTTCGCCATCACCGAATAATCCCGCCGTTCAACGGGCCGCTCCGGCCCGTTGTCTTGCAATACCCAAAAATCACTTGACCCTGTCCCGTATCCCGATTATTCAGGATGGGGTCTATTTCATGGCCGGTCACGGCCTTCAGGGAGCAGCATATGGGCGGTTTCGCGGTAATGATGTTGGTCGGGTTTGTGGTGGTGCTGGCCTGGAAGTCGGTGCAGCAGGTGCCGCAAGGTTATGAATGCACCGTCGAATATTTCGGGCGCTATACCAAGACCTTGCCGCCCGGTCTGCACTTCCTGCTGCCCTTCTTTGAACAGGTCGGGCACAAGCTGAACATGATGGAACAGGTGCTGGACGTGCCGCCGCAGCAGGTGATTTCGCGTGATAACGCCATGGTTACCATTGATGCCGTCTGTTTTTATCAGGTGATCAACGCCGCCAAGGCCGCCTATGAAGTCAGCAATCTGGAGTACGCCATCCGCAACCTGACCATGACCAACATCCGGACGGTGATCGGTTCGATGGAGCTGGACAGCATGCTGTCGCAACGCGACCAGATCAACGCCCAGTTGCTGTCCACCATTGACCAGGCGACCAACCCCTGGGGCATCAAGATCACCCGCGTTGAAATCAAGGACATCACGCCACCGCACGACCTGATCGAGGCCATGGCCTCGCAAATGAAGGCCGAACGCACCAAGCGCGCCCAGATCCTCGAAGCCGAAGGCCGTCGTCAGGCGGAAATCTTGACCGCCGAGGGCGAGAAGCAGGCGCAGATCCTGAAGGCGGAAGGACGGAAGGAGGCGGTGTTCCTGGAGTCGCAGGCCCGCGAGCGTCAGGCGCAGGCGGAAGCCGAGGCCACCCGCGTGGTGTCCGAAGCGATTGCGCGCGGCGACCTCAATGCCGTGAACTATTTTGTCGCGCAAAAATACATTGATGCACTTGGTGTCATCGGTGCCGCGCCGAACAACAAACTGGTGATGATGCCGCTGGAAGCCTCCGGGGTCATCGGTGCGCTGGGCGGCATCAACGATTTGCTGAAGGATTTGCAGGGCCACAAGGGTCAGGCGGCGGCGCGTCAGCCGTCCCGGGAGTAAGGTCATGTGGAATGAGCCCTGGGTGTGGTGGCTGGCGTTCGGCTTTGGCTTGCTGATGGTGGAAATGCTCACCGGCACCCTGTTTTTCCTGTGCCTGGCGCCGGCGGCGCTGGCGACCGCCGGGGTTGCCTGGCTGGTGGCCGATCCTTACGTGCAATGGGTCTGTTTCGCCAGCGGCGGCGCGGTCGCGTTGGCGGCGTGGAAACATTTGCGCCGCAAGGTCAAACCTTTATCCAATGACGCCGCCAGCAGCCTCAACAACCGCACCCGCCATCTGGTCGGCCGCCAGTCGGTGCTGGTTGAGCCGGTGACGAACGGGCAGGGCCGGGTCAATATTGATGACAGCTGGTGGCAGGTGAGTTGCGCCGAGGACCTGCCCGCCGGCACCCATGTCCGCGTCACCGGCGTTCATGAAATGATACTCACCATAGAGAAAACAGCCTGAGGAGGGCGCGATGAAATTACAGCACATTTCCATTGTCCAGGACTTCCCGCAACCGGTCGCGAAGATTTTCAACTGGCTGGGCGACCACAACAACCTTGGCGCCATCTTTTTCCCGTTCAAGGTCGAGCGCATCCGCGACGGCCAGGATTACCTGAACGGCGTCGGCTCGGTGCGCCGCCTGTCCTCGTTTCCGCTGCCGCCGGTGGAAGAGACGGTGACGGTCTACATTCCCGACGAGCGCATCGAATACACCATTACCAGCGCCATGTCGCCGATCAGCGATCATCTGGGCGTGATGCGCTTTGAGCCGCATGAGGGCGGCACCCGCCTGCATTACACCATCGTCTTTCGCGGCGCGCTGCCGCTGATCGGGCCGGTGCTGAAGGTGGGACTGGCGCAGGGCATCCGTCGCGGCCTGAAGAAGCTGGCGCGGATGTCGATCTGATGGCGCAACCGGTCGAGCGTGTGTTCGAGGTGCAGGGACGGCGTATCGCCGCCCGCTGCTGGCATGACCCGTCGCTGCCGCCGTTGCTGGCCCTGCATGGCTGGCTGGACAATGCGGCCACCTTCGACCGGCTGGCCCCGTTGCTGGACCGCTATCATCTGGTTGCTCTCGACTTCGCCGGTCATGGCCTCAGCGATCACCGTCCGCCAGGCATCCGCTACCATTTCGTCGATCATGTCGATGATGTGCTGGCGGTGGCTGACCAACTGGGCTGGGCACAATTTACGCTGATGGGGCATTCGATGGGGGCAGGGGTGTCGACACTGTTCGCCGCCGCTTTGCCGGAACGCCTGCACAAGCTGGTGCTGATTGAGGGTTTCGGACCATTTACCGGCACCCCGGAAGCGGCCCCGGCCATCTTGCGCGGCGCGTTGTTGCAGAAGAAGACCTTCGACCAGCCGCCGCGCGTGATTGCCGACATGGCTCTGGCGATCCGGGCGCGGATGCAGGGGCTGGTGCCGGTCAGCGAGGCGGCGGCGCGGGCATTGTGCGAACGCGGTGTGGAAGCGGTGCCGGGCGGTTATGTCTGGCGCACCGACCGCCGCCTGCGGCTGGATTCGCCGATCCGGCTGACCGAAGCGCAGGTGCGGCAGTATCTGGCCGCCATCGAGGCTCCCACCTTGCTGGTGGCGGCGGAGCAGGGGATTCCCTTCAATCAGGACGATTACGCCGCCCGTATCCGGGCGCACCGCCATTTGCAGGTGGTGCGGCTTCCCGGCGGTCATCATTTGCATCTGGACGGTGATGTCGAGGCGGTCGCCGCCGCCATCCGCAGCTTCCTGGCGACGGACTCAACCGCCGCGCAGTAAGCCCAGAAAGTCCTTGTCCAGCCGCGTCTTGACCGTGCGCCAGTCGGTGCCCAGTTTTTGCGCGGCGGCTTCGTAGCTGCCGCAACCGGCATAGACCACGGCGTAATAGCGGCCGGTCATGGTTTCGTGATCCAGCGCGCCGCTCTGCACCTCCGCCAGCCATTGCGCCATGACCGTGGTTTCCCGATGCGGCCCGGCGGGTGGCGCATAGCGTCCGCGAACCAGAATACTGCG
>DASUIM010000534.1:0-1700 GCA_036279775.1 Fluviicoccus sp.
GTCTGGCAAAAAAGCCACGCTAACCATCGGTGACAAGAGCCTGGACCTCCCCGTCCACAGCGGCACCATGGGCCCGGACGTCATCGATGTCAAAGACGTCCTGTCGAACGGCTACTTCACCTACGACCCCGGTTTCATGGCTACCTCCGCCTGCGAATCCAAGATCACCTTCATTGATGGTGACAAGGGCATCCTCCTGCACGGTGGCTACCCCATCGAGCAACTGGCTGAAAAGTCCGACTACCTGGAAACCTGCTACCTGCTGCTGAACGGCGAACTGCCGAATGCGGAGCAGAAGGCTGATTTCGTCGGCCGCGTCATGAACCACACCATGGTTCACGAGCAGCTGCAGTTCTTCTACCGCGGTTTCCGTCGCGACGCTCACCCGATGGCCGTGATGTGCGGCGTGGTCGGTGCCCTCTCCGCGTTCTACCATGACAACATGGACATCAACGATCCGGAACACCGCCGCATCGCCGCCATCCGTCTCATCGCCAAGATGCCGACCATGGCCGCGATGAGCTACAAGTATTCCGCCGGCCAGCCCTTCATTTATCCGCGCAATGACATGGGCTATGCCGAGAACTTCCTGCACATGATGTTCGCCACGCCCTGCGCCGACTATGTCGTCAACCCGATTGTCGCCAAGGCCATGGACCGCATCTTCGTGCTGCACGCCGACCACGAGCAAAACGCCTCGACCTCGACCGTGCGCCTGACCGGCTCCACGGGCGCCAACCCCTACGCCTGTATCGCCGCTGGCATCGCCGCGCTGTGGGGCCCGTCGCATGGCGGCGCCAATGAAGCCGTGCTGAAGATGCTCGACGAAATCGGCGACGTCTCCAAGCTGGACGACTTCATCAAGCGCGTCAAGGACAAGAACGACAGCACCAAGCTGATGGGCTTCGGCCACCGCGTCTACAAGAACTTCGATCCGCGCGCCAAGGTCATGAAGCAGACCTGCGACGAAGTACTGACTGCGCTGGGTATCCATGACCCGCAACTCGAACTGGCCATGAAGCTGGAAGAGATCGCCCTGAACGACGAATACTTCGTGTCGCGCAAGCTGTACCCGAACGTCGACTTCTATTCCGGCATCATCCTGAAGGCCATCGGCATTCCCACCAGCATGTTCACCGTGATTTTCGCCCTTGGCCGCACGCCGGGCTGGATCGCGCACTGGCTGGAAATGCACTCCGCTCCGTACAAGATCGGCCGTCCGCGCCAGCTGTACACCGGTCCGGTGAAGCGTGATTTCGTGCCGATGGACAAGCGTTAAGCTTACCGTTGTCATGCACCAGACTTGGGGCCGCTTTGCGGCCCCAAGTTTTTTTGAAGCCTGATTCAGGATTACCAGGATGAAAGTCGCCTTTATCGGCCTGGGCAACATGGGATTTCCCATGGCCGGGCATCTCGCCGCAAAGGGTCATGAAGTCACTGTCTACAACCGCTCCGCCGCCAAAGCGGAGCAGTGGCTGCGTCAACATCACGGCCGCCAGGCGCTGACTCCGGCCGCCGCTGCCGCGCACGCTGATTTTGTGTTTACCTGCGTCGGCAATGATGACGACCTGAGCCAGGTGGTGCTGGGCGAAACCGGCGCGATTCAGGGCATGAGGCCGGGCTCGGTGCTGATCGACCACTCCACGGTTTCCGCCACCCTGTCGCGCGATCTGGCCAACATTCTGGCCGGTGGCGACATG
>DASUIM010000535.1:0-14134 GCA_036279775.1 Fluviicoccus sp.
CCGGGAACAACTTCCACAGCCTCGGCCTCGTCGGGTAATTGCGTATGCGTCTCTCGGATTACTGCTCTGATGCAGAATGGAAAAAAATCAAGGATTTCGCGGATGGAAAGGAGACCCCGTTCCTGGTGGTCGACCTCGAAATCATCAGCCAGAAATATGATGAGCTGACCACCTGCTTCCCGATGGCCAAGGTGCATTACGCCCTGAAAGCCAACCCGGGCGCGCCGGTCATCGAGCTGCTGCGCGACAAGGGCTCCAGCTTTGACATCGCTTCCATTTACGAGCTGAACAAGGTGCTGGACGCCGGTGTTGACCCGGAACGTATTTCCTACGGCAACACCATCAAGAAGGCCGCACACGTCAAGTATGCCTATGACAAGGGCGTGCGCCTGTTCGCCACCGACTCCAAGGCCGACCTGCAGAACATCGCGGAACAGGCGCCGGGCTCCAAGGTGTTCGTGCGTATCCTGGTGGAAGGCGGCGAAACCGCCGAGTGGCCGCTGTCGCGTAAATTCGGCTGCCACCCGGACATGGCCATCGACCTGCTGGTCCAGGCCAAGATGAACGGCCTGGTGCCTTATGGCATTTCCTTCCACGTCGGTTCGCAGCAGAAGGATATTGCCGTCTGGGATGCAGCGCTCTCCAAGGTCAAATACATGTTTGACTGGATGAAGTACGAGGAAGACGTCGAGCTGAAGATGATCAACATGGGCGGCGGTTTCCCGGCCAACTACATCTCCGAGGTCAACCCGATCCAGGTGTATGCCGAGGAAATCCTGCGCTATCTGCACGATGACTACGGCGATGACCTGCCGGAAATCATCCTGGAGCCGGGCCGTTCGCTGGTCGGCGAGTCCGGCGTGCTGGTTTCGGAAGTGGTGCTGATCTCCCGCAAGTCGCGCACCGACCTCAAGCGCTGGATCTACACTGATGTCGGCCTCTTCCAGGGTCTGATCGAAACGATGGGCGAGTCCATCAAATATCCGATCTACACCGAGAAGATGGAGCAGCATCCGCCGGAAGGCAATGTCGTTCTCGCCGGCCCCACCTGCGACTCCACCGACATCATGTACGAGCATGTCAGCTACGGTCTGCCGCTTAACCTGGCCGTGGGCGACCGCCTGTACTGGATGACCACCGGTGCGTACACCAACTCCTACAGCTCGGTGGAATTCAACGGCTTCCCGCCGCTGAAGGCTTACTACATCAAGTAATCCGGCTGTAAATGAAAAAGGGCGCCTTCCGGCGCCCTTTTTTGTGGGCTCAGATTTCGCCCTCGGCTTCCGCCATCTGCCGCCGCAACGCCTTTTCATCGCTGTCGAACAGATCAGCCAGTTCCTTCATGGCCTCCACATTGCTGCTGATCAGGCTTTCCTCATCGTGATAGAAGGCCTGCTGCCGCTTCAGCAGTTTCTCGTCATAGTCGCGGAACATCCGTACGCTGCGTTCCGCCCGCGCCGGGTCATAACCCAGTTCGACCAGTGTCTGCCGCGCCAAATCCAGTGAGGACAGGAAGGTCTCGCGGAAAATCACGTTCACGCCCAGATCCATCAGCATATAAGCATGGCGGCGGTCACGGGCGCGGGCCAGGATCGGCAGGTTCGGGTAATAATGCCGCACCTGATTGGCGGTCTTGATGGAGTCGTTGACGTCATCAATCGCCAGGATGAACACCTTGGCTTTATCAATGTGCGCCGCCCGCAGCAAGTCCAGGTTGCTGGGGTTGCCGTAATAGACGTTGTTGCCGAAGCGGCGCACGAAGTCGACCTGGCGGGCATCGCCTTCCAGCGCGGTAAAGCCGATCTTGTGCGTGCGCAACACCCGCGCCACGATTTGTCCGAAACGCCCGAAGCCGGCAATCACCACCGGGCTGTCATGATCCTCGACCTTGTCGAACTCCCGCTTTTCTTTTTCCGTCCATAGCGGCTCCACCCAGCGCTCCAGCACCATGAACGCCAGCGGCGTCAGCGCCATCGACAGCGTCACTACCAGAATCAGCGGGTCGCCCAGCCAGCCGGGCAGCAGCTTGTACCCGGCGGCGGTGCTGAACAGCACAAAGGCAAACTCCCCGCCCTGCGACAGCACAAAACCCAGCCGGATGCTGGTTTGCCAGGAATTGCCCAATGCCTTGCCGATTCCGGCCAGCACCATGAATTTGAGAGTCATCAAACCCAGCGCGCCACCCACAATCAGCAAGGGCTTGCTGATCAGCAGGTAAATGTCGGCGCTCATGCCCACCGCCATGAAGAACAGCCCCAGCAGCAAGCCCTTGAACGGCTGGATGCTGGCTTCCAGCTCGTGCCGGTAAGGCGAGTCCGCCAGCAGCACGCCGGTGACAAAGGCTCCCAGCGCCATCGACAGGCCCAGATAATCCATCAGCAGGGTAATGCCCAAAATGATGAACAGCGCCGCCGCCGTCAGCAATTCATGCGCGCCGCTGGCGGCAATCAGCCGGAATACCGGCCGCACCACGAAGCGGCTGGCCACGATCAGCAGCCCGAACACCGCGAACACCTTGCCGAAATAGGCCAGGTTATAGTCCTGGGTGCTGTTGCCCGCCAGCAGCGGCAAAATCGCCAGCAGCGGGATCACCGCCATGTCCTGGAAAAGCAGGATGGCGAAGGACTTGCGTCCGTGCTTGGCCGATAGCTGTTTTTTTTCCGCCAGCAGTTGCAGCACAAAGGAGGTCGAAGACATGGCCAATCCGAAACCGGCTATGGCGGCAACTGCAGGCTTCAAGTCGAACAGCAGTCCGATGCCGGTGAACAGCAGGCCGGTCAGCGTCACTTGCAAGCCGCCCAGCACAAAGATCGAGCGCTTCAGCGCCCACAGCCGCGACGGCTCCAGTTCCAGCCCGATCAGGAACAACAGCATCACCACGCCGTATTCCGCAAAATGCATGACATTCCCGGCGTTGCCCGCCACATTCAGCAGGTTGGGTCCCAGAACAAGGCCGGTCAGCAGATAACCGAGCACGGTGGCCAAGCCCAGCCGGTGGCCGAGGGGAACAATAAGCAAGGCTGCGCCAAGGAACAGCGCCGTCTGGGTCAGTAGCGTCATGCTGCAAATATCCGAAGGTCATATCGATAGGCGAATCCGGCAGTTGCAAGACTGCGGCAAAGTCGCCAAAGTAGGGTTTTTCCACCGTCTACGATAACAGGAAGCAGGATAATGGCAAAAGTATATGACGATAATGCACTGTCCATCGGCAACACGCCGCTGGTCCGCCTGAACCGCGTCGTCAACGGTCATCCCAAAGTCTATGCCAAGATTGA
This sequence comes from Fluviicoccus sp., assembly GCA_036279775.1. Lineage (GTDB taxonomy): Bacteria > Pseudomonadota > Gammaproteobacteria > Pseudomonadales > Moraxellaceae > Fluviicoccus. Next base: position 3,276 of record DASUIM010000535.1, read on the forward strand.
AGGCCGAAATCCCGCCTATTCCGTGAAGTGCCGTATTGGCGCGAATCTGGTTTGGGATGCCGAAAAACGCGGGGCGTTGAAGCCCGGTATGGAAATTGTCGAACCCACGTCCGGCAACACCGGCATCGCGCTGGCCTATGTCGCCGCCGCCAAGGGTTACCCGCTGACGCTGACCATGCCGTCCTCGATGAGCCTGGAGCGCCGCAAGGTGCTGAAGGCGCTGGGCGCCACGCTGGTGCTGACCGATCCCGCCAAGGGCATGAAGGGCGCCATCGACAAGGCCGAGGAAATCCGCGCCGCCAATCCGGACAAGTATTTCCTGCCGCAGCAGTTCGAGAATCCCGCCAATCCGGAAATTCATGAAAAGACCACCGGCCCGGAAATCTGGAACGACACCGACGGCGAAGTGGATATCTTCGTGGCGGGCGTGGGCACCGGCGGCACGTTGACCGGTGTTTCCCGTTTCATCAAGAAGACCAAGGGCAAGGCGATCCAGTCGGTGGCGGTCGAGCCCGTGGCTTCGCCCCTGATCACCCAGAAGCGTAACGGCGAAGAGTTGAAACCGGCGCCGCACAAGATCCAGGGCATCGGCGCCAATTTCGTGCCGGCCAACCTTGACCTCAGTCTTGTCGACAGCGTTGAAACCGTCAGTAACGAGGAAGCAGTGGAGTTCGCCCGCCGCCTGATGCGCGAAGAGGGCATCCTGTGCGGGATTTCCTGCGGAGCCGCCGCCGCCGCCGCCGCCCGCATTGCCGCCCGCCCGGAAAATGCCGACAAGACCATCGTCGTGATCCTGCCCGACTCTGGCGAGCGTTATTTGTCGACCGCCCTGTTTGACGGCCTGTTCACCGATCAGGAAATGGTGCAGTAATGAGCGACGGGGCGTATAATCCGCCCCGTTTCCTACCCGAGTGAGCAGTGAGCATCATGAGCTACAACAACATTCCCCCCGGAAAAGACGCCCCGAACGACATCTACGTGGTGATCGAGATCCCCGCCAACCACGACCCGATCAAGTATGAAATTGACAAGGATAGCGACGCGCTGTTCGTGGACCGTTTCATGGGCACGGCGATGTTCTATCCGGCCAACTACGGCTACATCCCCAACACCCTGTCGGAAGACGGTGATCCCCTGGATGTGCTGGTTGTGACCCCGTATCCGGTGGCCCCGGGCTCTGTGATCCGCTGCCGTCCCGTTGGCAAGCTGAACATGGAAGACGAGGGCGGTGTGGATGCCAAGTTGCTGGCCGTCCCGCACGACAAGCTGACCCCGTTGTACAAGAACGTCAAGGAATACACCGACCTGCCCGAGCTGCTGATTGCCCAGATCAAGCATTTCTTCGAGACCTACAAGGCGCTCGAACCCGGCAAATGGGTCAAGGTGACCGGTTGGGAAGGTGCGGATGTGGCCAAGGCCGAAGTGCTGAAGTCCATCGAAGCCGCCAAGAAGTAACCACTTCCGGCCCGGCATAAAAAAAGGCGCTGTTTACAGCGCCTTTTTTTATGGAGATCGGTTCAGGTCGTCTTCAGTCCGATGCGAACACCGTCGACTCCGATATTACCTCCCAGTCCCCGCAAGAAATCCATGACGCTGGCCACGGCATCCAGGCGTTGCCAGACATTCGCCTGAAAATCAAAAACCAGTTCCAGTCCGGCCTCTATTTCCAGCTTCACCGAGCGCTCGCCGCCAAGGAAGCGGCAATCGAGACCCGCGCCGGATTCGGGTTCATCCATGATCGGCGCTAAAGCGAGCCTGCCATGGCCGCATGGCCACTCGTCAGCCAGTGCGCCGATATTCTTCAGGACAGACCATGCGGTCGACAAGGCCGTCCGGAAGTCCGTTCGCTCGACGGTGACATGCAACGGGAAGCACAGTGACTTGTTGCCGGTCAGTTCGGCGCCGCGGGTCTGCAAGACGGACTCCGTGATCATGGTTTTTTCAGCGCCGCCACCAGTTTGCCGTGAATGCCGCCGAAACCGCCGTTCGACATGATCACCACGGCGTCACCGTCCTGCGTTTGGGCGACCAGTTCCGCGATGATCGCATCAATGTTGCGCATCACCTTCGCCGGAACCGGCGAGTCGGCAATCACCGGCTCAAGGTTCCAGTCCAGCCCGTCCGGCTGGTACCAGATCACCTGGTCGGCATCGCTGGCGGAAGCGGCCAGGCCATCCTTGTGTGTGCCCATGCGCATGGTATTGGAGCGCGGCTCGATCACAGCCCAGATACGACGGCTCCCGACTTTCTTGCGCAGGCCTTCCAGCGTGGTCTTGATCGCGGTCGGGTGATGGGCGAAGTCGTCATAGACGCTGATGCCGCGCACTTCTCCGATCAGTTCCATCCGGCGCTTCACGCCGCCGAAAGCGCTCAACCCCGCGCATGCCTGTTCGATGCTGACGCCGACATGATGCGCGGCGGCAATGGCGCTCAGCGCGTTGTTGACGCTGTGCATGCCGGTCATGCCCCAGTGCACGGTACCCGCCTTCGTTCCGCCATGCAGCACATCAAAGTGCGAACCGTCCGGCGAGAGCAGGGCGGCCTGCCACAGGGCTTCGGCGTCACCGGCCAGTCCGGTCTTTTCCACGGGTGTCCAGCAGCCCTTGGCCAGCGCCTCGGCCAGGTTGGCGTCGGCAGCGGGAACAATGATGCGTCCCTGGCCGGGAATGGTGCGCACCAGATGATGGAACTGCTTCTGGATCGCCGCCAGGTCATCAAAGATATCGGCATGATCGAATTCGAGATTGTTCAGGATCGCCGTGCGCGGCGCGTAATGAATGAATTTGGAGCGTTTGTCGAAGAAGGCGGAGTCATATTCGTCCGCTTCCACCACGAAGAATTTGCCGCCACCCAGCCGCGCGCTGGCTTCAAAGCCCTTTGGCACGCCGCCAATCAGGAAGCCCGGTTCCAGCCCGGCCTGTTCCAGGATCCATGCCACCATGGTGGTGGTCGTGGTCTTGCCATGCGTGCCGGCCACGCCGAGCACATGCTTTCCCTGCAGCACATACTGCGCCAGCCATTGCGGGCCGGAGGTATAGGGAATGCCTTCATTCAGCACGTATTCCACGGCGGGGATGCCGCGCTTCATGGCGTTGCCGACAATCACCAGGTCCGGGCGCGGCTGCAGGTGGGAAGGGTCGTAGCCCTGCATCAGGGAAATGCCCTGCGCTTCCAGTTGGGTGCTCATCGGCGGATAGACATTGGCATCGCTGCCGGTGACGGTATGCCCCAGATTCTTGGCCAGCACGGCCAGTGAACCCATGAAAGTGCCGCAAATGCCAAGGATGTGAATATGCATGTTCTGGTTATTCCGTTGGTTTCAGTGCTGGCTGGCGGCGGCGGCCGCTTGCGCCTGCGCCAGCAGTTCGGGGAAGGCCTGCACCATGAAGGTCAGCGCCAGCAAATACAAAGCCAGGGCCAGCATGTTGGCCTGGATCAGTCCGATATTGATGCTGCGATGATACACGAAAGCCCGGAATCCCAACCCCCACCCCAGCAGCACCATTTGCAGGATGCCGAATACGGGTAGCAGCGCTGACTTTTCGGGCAGCGCCAGTACGGCCAGCGAGACGGGCAGGCTGATCAGGGTCAGGATAATGTCGCAGCCCAGAATCGTATTGGCGGTCTGGACGAAACGGAAGCTGACCGACTTGAACGCCATCAGCATCCGCAGTGACGCCAATTCAACCGCCAGTGCAATCAAGGGGATAAAGACCACATATTGCAGATTGATGTTGTCGCGGGAGATGGATTGTCCGGCCATGGAGATCAGATAGTCAATCAAGACCAGCGAGGCCAGCAAGGGTAGCGATGACGGTGTTTCTTCAGGGCCCCGGTCAAAACGGAGGATTTGCCAGAAAAGGGTCCAGAGTGCTTTCATCAGGGATGCCGTGAGTTTAGTCTTGGTCTTTATTGTCGCAAAGTCTGCTTGACGACGCAGCAGTTTTCCCGTTGCGTTATGTCAGCCCGTCCGCATTGCCCAGGTTCTGATCATGCCTCCTGTTTTACAAACGGTTTTCCTGCTGTGTTGTTCGAATATCTTCATGACGTTTGCCTGGTACGGCCATTTGAAGAACCTGTCCGACCGTCCCTGGTTCGTTGCGGCATTGCTCAGCTGGGGTATCGCCTTCTTCGAATATATGTTGATGGTCCCGGCCAACCGTATCGGCCACACCGTGCTGGATGTCGGGCAGTTGAAGATCGTGCAGGAGGTCATCACGCTCTCCATTTTTGTTCCCTTTGCGGTGTTTTATCTGAAGGAGCCTTTCCGGATGGATTTTGTCTATGCCGCCATTTGTATGCTCGGAGCCGTTTATTTCATGTTCCGGCCGTCGCTGGGCGGTTGAAATCCACCGAATATGCAATAAAAGCCCGTTAAGGCTTGGCCGTTTGTGATTTTTTAGTCAAAATCGGCGGTTTTCCGGTTTCCAGGTTATGAGTGACGGTCGCATGACAGCACAAGCATCACAGCCTCTGGTAGGCATCATTATGGGTTCGCAGTCCGATTGGGCGACCATGCAGCATGCGGCTGATACCCTGCGGGCGCTGGGGGTGCCGTTCGAGGCCGAGGTCGTGTCCGCGCACCGCACGCCGGACAAGCTTTTCAGCTATGCTGAAGCGGCGCGCGGCCGTGGCATCGCCGTGATCATCGCCGGTGCGGGCGGTGCGGCGCATTTGCCGGGCATGTGCGCATCAAAGACGTCGCTGCCGGTGTTGGGCGTACCGGTGCAGTCGCAGGCCCTCAGCGGGCTGGACTCGCTGCTGTCCATTGTCCAGATGCCCGCCGGCGTGCCGGTCGGAACATTGGCTATTGGCAAGGCCGGAGCGGTGAACGCGGCGCTGCTTGCCACTCAGATCGTTTCCACGGCACACCCCCGCTTTGTTGAAGCGATAGAAACGTTCCGTCAGCAGCAGACCGATAAAGTGCTGGATAACCCGATTCCCGGAGTGCAGGCATGAGAGTCGGTGTATTTGGCGGCGGTCAGTTGGGGCGGATGATGGCCTTGGCCGGTTATCCGTTCAATCTCCGTTTCAGCTTTTACGACGCGATCCACGACTGTCCCTCCGCGCCGTTGGGGGAGGTGTACGGTGACTCCGCCGGCAGCCCGGATTCCCTGCAGGCCTTTCTCGCCAGCGCGGATGTTTTCACCTATGAGTTCGAAAATATCCCGACAGCCTGGGTCGAGGGCATTGCCCGTTACAAGCCGGTTTTCCCCGGGGTTCGTTCCTTGGCGGTCTCGCAAAACCGCCTGAACGAGAAGGAGCTGTTTGACCGGCTGGGTATTCCGGCGGCGTCTTGGCGCCGGGTTGACACCGAGACGGGGTTGCAGCAGGCGGTTGCCGAACTGGGCTTGCCGCTGGTGATCAAGACTGTCACGGGCGGCTACGATGGCAAGGGCCAATTTGTCATCCGAGGCGTTGAGGACGTGGCCCGTGCCTGGGCTGCCCTGGGCAAGGCGGCGCCCTTGCTGGCTGAAGCCTTTGTCAGTTTCCGTCGCGAACTGTCGATCGTCGCGGTCCGGGGCCAGGATGGTGAAGTGCGCTGTTACCCGCCGGCGTGGAATGTCCATCATCAGGGTATCCTCTCGCATTCGGTGGTTCCGGCGCCGGACATTCCGGAAGCGCGCAGTCGGCAGGCGGACACCTATATCCGCGCCATCATGAATGATTTGCAGCATGTCGGTGTCATGACGCTGGAAATGTTTGATACCGAGACCGGCCTGGTCGCCAATGAAACCGCGCCGCGCGTGCACAACTCAGGGCACTGGAGTATTGAAGGCGCTATTTGTTCCCAGTTCGAGAACCATATGCGCGCTGTCGCCGGCCTGCCGCTGGGGGTGACAGATCCGATCCGCCCCAGCGCCATGATCAATATCATTGGCGCCCATCCGGATACGGCCGCCATCCTGGCGATCCCGGAAACACACCTTCATCTTTACGGTAAGACCGAGCGCCCTGGCCGCAAGCTGGGCCACATCACCGTCACCGCGCCAACCTATCAGGAGTTGATGGCGCGCATGAGTGTGATCGCGGAAACGCTTCCCAACCGGATGGCGTTGTAATCCCAGCATTTTGGGGCTCTCCACCGGGAGCCTCAAAAATACCTGTGGATGTCCAATTGTTCGACAATTGCCCCGTAACTCCCGATCCCTCTCCTCTAGAATACGCTCATGGGTTGCTGCAGGGTGCAGCATAAACCGGGTGTGTGAAGCTAAATTTGGAGAGCATCATGGGCGAACTGAAAAACGTTGCTGAAACTCAAGTCGGTCTGGTTGAGCGTGTTAAGGGCCTGAGCAATCAGGTGTATCTGGCTGGCCTGGGTCTGGTGACCAAGGTTGAAGAAGAAGGCCAGAAGCAACTGGACAAGCTGCAAGCCGCTGGTCAAGCCGCTCGCGGCGAGAAGGCTGCCGCCGACAAGAAGGCCGTGCTGGTTGCTTTCGGTCTGGTTGAAACGCTGAAGACTGAAGTCGAATCGCTGAAGGCGGAAGGCCAGAAGCTGTTCGGCGATCTGGTGGCCTCTGGCGAGAAGCGCAAGGCTGCCTGATTGCAAACAGGCAATCCTCCCCTGATTGTCTGCTGAAAGAACCCTCTTTTGGGGTGGCGCCCTGCCACCCTTTTTTTTGCCTGCAATTTGCCTTCTGGCGCCGGATCCAGAATCTCCATGCTGGTCACAGGGTTAATGTGGCCGCTGATTACACGCATGCGACGCAAGCTCACAAAATGATCGCATGAGTGTCGCAACAATCAGACAAATGGCTTTTGGTGCTGTGGCAGACTACGTTAAAATGCGGAACCCGTGATCCAGGGTTACGAAAAACCAAGCCGTCGACAAGGATACACCATGAAAAAAATCATCGTCTCTCTGAAGAGCCGTTCTGTCCCCATGCTGGCTCTTGCTGCCGGCCTGATGCTGAGCGCTACTGCTGAAGCCAAGCAAAAAGTTTGCGTGTTCGACCTGCTCGGCACACAAGGCGACGTGTACGCCATGATGAAGGACTACACCTTGGCAGCCAAGGCCTGGGGCGCCGACATCGAATTGAAGGCGTATACTGACGAACGTATTGCTTCCGAAGATTTCAAGGCCGGTCAATGTGACGGCATCAGCATCACCGGTCTGCGCGGTCGCCAGTTCAACCAGTTCGTGGGCAGTATCGACTCCATCGGTGCCATCCCCAGCTATGGCGTCATGAAGGATGTGCTGACCCTGCTGAGTTCGCCGAAGATTGCCGGCTCCATGGTCAGCAACGGTTATGAAGTGGTTGGTCTGGTTCCGCTGGGTGCTGGCTACCTGCTGGTGAATGACCGCGCCATCAATAACCTGTCCAAGGCCTCCGGCAAAAAAATCGCCGTTCTGGATTACGACAAGTCGCAAGCCAAGATGGTGCAGAAGATTGGCGCCCAGCCTGTGGCGTCCGACATAACCAACTTTGCCGGTAAGTTCAACAATGGTCAGGTTGATATTGTTGCCGCTCCCGCCGTCGCCTTCAAGCCTCTTGAGTTGTTCAAGGGCCTGGGGACCAAGGGCGCTATCGTTCGCTTCCCCATTGTGCAGCTGACTGGCAACATCATCATTAATCCCAAGTCCTTCCCGGCCGGATTCGGCCAGAAGAGCCGTGAATATGTGGTGACCCAGCTGGATCGCGCATTCAGCGTCATCAAGAAGACCGAGTCTGATATTCCTGCCAAGTACTGGATGGATATCCCGGATGCCGACAAGCCGGGCTACACCAAGCTGATGCGCGAATCCCGTATCAGCCTCACCGCTGAAGGCATCTACGACAAGAAGATGATGTCGTTGCTGAAGAAGGTCCGCTGCAAGCATGACGCCGCCAGCTTCGAGTGCGCCCTTAAGGACGAATAACACTCCGGTGGTTGAGATCAACAAAGGCCCGGCTAGTCCGGGCCTTTGTTATGAGGATTGATTGACTGATCACGGAAATGTTTTCATAATTCTTTAGTAATTTACTCGGATAAGATAGGCAGTGCATATGACAGACGCCGCGGATGGCATGGTCCTGACGGATCGGGCCGCAGCCAAAGTTCGCAAGCTCAAGGAGGGGGAGGGGAACCCAGACCTCAAGTTGCGGGTTTATATTACCGGCGGAGGTTGTTCGGGCTTTTCATACGGCTTTACCTTCGATGAAAACACAGGGGAAATGGATTCGGTTTTCACCAATCAGGATATTGCCATGGTGGTGGACTCGATGAGCTACCAGTATCTTGCGGGTTCGGAAGTTGATTACGAGGAGGGGCTGCAAGGGTCGCGCTTTGTGGTTCGCAACCCGAACGCCACATCCACGTGTGGCTGCGGCTCCTCCTTCTCGGTCTGATAGCCCCGGTCTTAGCCCGGGTAGATGCCTCCCAGGATGCGCTCGCCCCGGGCGCCGGTCACTTCGGGAATATTGCCGTTCATGCCGGTCATGGCCTGCCTGGCCAGCCATGCGAATGCGGCGGCCTCAATCCAGGTTGGGGCTACGCCAAAGTCCATCGAGTTGCCAATTTCACAGTTTGGCAGGAGGGCGGCCAAACGCAGCATTAAATGCTGGTTATACGCGCCCCCGCCGCATGCCACCATTTGACTGTGTCCCATGCCTGCCGCCAGAACAGCCTGGGCAACGGATTGCGCTGTCAGCTCACACAGTGTTGCCTGAACATCTTCAGGTTGACAACTGCTGGTGTCGTTCAGCATCGAATCAAGCCACTCAATATTGAAATCTTCCCGGCCTGTGCTTTTGGGGGGGGCGCATGCAAAAAAAGGATGCGAGAGCATTCTGTCCAGCAGTTCGGTGTTGATGGTTCCCAAGGCGGCCCATTCGCCATCCAGATCATAGGGAATGTGGCGGATCCGTCGGCACCATGCGTCCATCAGGATATTGGCCGGCCCGGTATCGTAGCCGCGCACGGGCTGTTTTGAGTCGGAAGGGAGTAGAGTGATATTGGCGATACCCCCCAAATTCAGGATGACCCGGTCACGATCCGGACTGCGAAATAGGGCTTGATGGAATGCGGGCACCAAGGGCGCACCTTGGCCGCCGGCGGCAATATCCCGGCGGCGAAAATCGGCAACAACGGTGATTCCGGTGTTTTCGGCGATCACGTTCGGATCGCCAATTTGCAGGGTGAACGGAAAATTTTTGCCGGGACGATGGCGAATCGTTTGGCCGTGACTGCCTATAGCCTTGACTCGTTGCCGGTCCAGCCCGCTTTCTTCGAGTAACCGGTTGACGCAAGCGCCGAACAGGACGCCCAGTTGCACATCAACTTCACCCATCCGGTCAATTTCATTGGAGCCGGGAAGGGTCAGCGCCAGTATGGATGAGCGAATGTCATCCGACAGCGGCATGCTATAGGTGGCCAAAATCCGCAGGCCATGCTCAAAGGAAACAGCGACGGCATCTATGGCATCCAGGCTGGTGCCCGACATCAGTCCCAAATAAATTTCATCTGTCACGGTATTTCTCATTAAAATGCTCCCTTTCAACGGGCATTGTAGCGAAAGAGATCATGACTCCAGAACAGCAACTTGCACTAATCCGGCGCGGAACGGAAGAAATTATTCAGGAAGATGATTTGTTGGCCCGGTTGCGGGAGGGCAGGCCGTTGCGCATCAAGGCGGGATTCGACCCTACGGCGCCGGATCTTCATCTGGGACACACAGTCCTGATCAATAAGTTGCGCGTGTTTCAGGATCTGGGTCATGACGTAATCTTCCTGATTGGTGACTTTACCGGAATGATTGGCGATCCAACCGGTAAGAATGTCACTCGCAAGCCCCTGACGTCGGAACAGGTGGCTGAAAACGCAAAGTCCTACCGCGATCAGGTCTTCAAAATTCTGGATCCGCAAAAAACGCGCGTGGTATTCAACTCCGAATGGATGTCCGGCAAGTCTGCCGCCGACATGATTCATCTTGCCGGGCAGTATACGGTGACCCGGATGCTGGAACGTGACGACTTCTCGAAGCGCTTTACCAATCAGCAATCCATCGCCATTCATGAATTTTTATATCCCTTATTGCAGGGATACGACTCAGTGGAATTAAACGCTGATGTCGAATTGGGCGGAACAGATCAAAAGTTCAATCTGCTCATGGGGCGCACTTTGCAGGCCAAGTATGGTCAGTCCGCGCAGATATGCATCACTTTGCCGATTCTGGAAGGATTGGACGGCGTGCAGAAAATGTCGAAGTCCTTGGGTAATTATATCGGCGTCAGTGATACACCCGGCGAGATGTACCAGAAGCTGCTCTCCATGCCTGACGAATTAATCCCACGGTACTTCGAGCTCTTGAGCTTTCGGTCTCAGGAGGAAGTTGAAGGCATGCTTAATGAGATGGCGGCCGGCCGGAATCCCCAAGAGGTCAAGCGAGTGCTCGCGCTTGAAATCATTGAGCGCTTCCATGGAGCGGAAGCAGCCCAGGGGGCGCACAAGGCGGCTGGCAACGTGATCCGCCATGGAGAGATCCCCGAGGATGTCCCCGAGGTCATCATCCACTGTGAGGAATCTTCCGCCTTGCCGATAAGCGCGGTCCTTAACAAGGCCGGTCTGGTGAAAAACAGTGCTGCCGCCCGTGATGTATTGCAAAGGAAAGCGGTGTTCGTGAATGGTGTTGAGGTTGATGCCGCGTTTCGATGTGAGTCCGGAGGCTGCTATGTCATTCAGGCCGGTAAAAAAGCAATTGCCCGGGTGACACTCGAAAAGTAACCGGATATACGCCCAAAACAGTTGGAATTGCTCATAAAGGGAGCGAACGGCAGGGTGCTTTGGAAAAGTCTTTGACATCGTGGTAATGGGGCCTATAATGCGCCCCACGCTGACGCGGTGCTGTCTTAATAAGTTTAGCACAAACAATGACTTGG
>DASUIM010000536.1:0-3468 GCA_036279775.1 Fluviicoccus sp.
GCCATTTCCGGCTGGATGGCGGTGCCGCCGGTGGCCACCATGCGGATGGCGTTGACCAGGTAATCAACATTGCTGTTCTTCAGCAGATAACCGCGCGCGCCGGTCTGCAGGGCCACCATCAAATCGCGCGAGTCTTCCGACAGCGTCAGCATGATGATCGCCTGCTGCGGGTTTTCCTCCAGCGCCAGCTTCAGCACTTCCAGTCCGGACAGGCCCGGCATGTTCAGGTCCAGCAGCACCAGGTCCGGCTTCAGCGAGCGGATCAGCTTCAGCGCTTCCGACCCTTCCCCGGCTTCTCCGGCAATCTCGATATCCGTCTGGCGTTGCAGCAGGGCGCGCACGCCGCTGCGGAACAGGGTGTGGTCGTCGACCAGCAGGATGCGGATGGGGCTGCTCATGATGGATCCTCAGGCTTTTTGGCGTTGTTCGCGCGGCAGGTGCAGGCTTAGCGTGGTGCCTTCGCCCGGTGTCGAGTCTAGCAGGAACTCGGCATGGGCGCGGCTGGCGCGCTCGCGCATGATCTTCAGGCCGATGTGGGTGTGCAGGCTGGACAGCACGGCCTCGGGGTTGAAGCCGATGCCGTTGTCGGTCACGGTCAGGTCGAAGTCCGCGCGGTTGATCACCCGTACGCTGACCACGGTGGCCTGGGCGTGCTTGCGGATATTCGACAGCGCTTCCTGCAAAATGAACAGCAGCTGCAGCCGTTCCTCGTTGGCCAGCGGTGCGCCCGTATTGTCAATCTTCAGGTCCACCGGAATGGCCGTTTGCTCGGTGAAGCGGCGGATCACCGCGCCGATGGCGGCTTCCAGCTGGGTCTCGTCGTGGCGGGTGCGGAAGTTGCCCATCAGTTCGCGCAGGTCTTCATAGCCTTGCTGCACACCGGTTTGCAGCAGCGGAATGGTTTCCGCCACCTGTGAAAAGTCGCCCTTGCCGACGGCTTCCTTCAAGAGTTGCAGGTGCAGGTTCAGGAAGCTGAGGCTTTGCACCACGCTGTCGTGCAGGCCCTGCGCCACCAGGTTGCGCTCCTCCACAATCGCCAGTTCCTTGGCGTGTACCGCCAGCCGCTGGTTGTCGATGGCGATGCCCAGATGCTGCCCCATCGCTTCCAGCAACTGCACTTCTTCCGGCCCCAGGTGGCGGTCTTCCATGAAGTGCAGGTTGAAGATGCCCAGTTTCTTGTCGGCCGAGCAAATGGGAATGGCCATGACCACGGCAAAGCCGGCTTCCAGGCAATGCGAGAAGTTGGGCGCGCAGCGGTTGTTGAGGTGGTTGACCGAGGTGCGGCCGCGCTGGGCGGCGATGGTGCAGAAGCAACTGCCCAGCTTTTGGCATTGCATCTGCTGCGACAGGGTGGGGGGAATGCCTTCTTCCACTACCAGATAGACACGGTCGGCGCTGCGGTCGATCAGGCGTACCGTGCCTCCCGCCGCGCCGAATTCGGGGACGATGCGGCGCATGAACAACGCGCACATGTCTTCCATGCTTTGCGGACGGTTGAAGTCCTTGCTGATGTCGTACAGCACTGACAGATGCCGGTTTTTTTCCGCCAGCCGCAGCGTCTTTTCCTGTACCCGCTCTTCCAGCCTGTCGTACACCTGCTGCAACTCGTCGGCCATGGTGTTGAAGCCTTGGGCAAGCTGGGCGAACTCATCCTGGCCTTCCACCGGCAGCCGCACGCCGAAGTCGCCGGCGCTCATGCGCTGCAGGCCCTGGTGCAGGCGGGTGACGGGCGTGACGATCATCAGGTAGAGCAGGATGATCATCACCAGCGAACCGCACATGGCCAGCGCGATCAGCGCCATTTGCGAGGAGCGCAGCCAGAAGGTCTGGCGGGCGTATTCCTGCTCGATCAGGCCGACGGTGGCGTGGATCTGGGCGACGAAGTGGCGGGTGGCCAGTTCATGCCGGGCGGCGGTCTCGGCGTTGATGCGGCGTTCTCGCAGCATGCGGTCCAGCGACGGGGCGTAGCTGTCGCGCCAATAAGTCTGCAGCGCCTGGATGTTGCTGCGGATGTGGTTTTCGCGCGGCAGGAACAGCGGCCGCTGCGGGTCGCCGGCGCGCAGGCCGTTCAGGGTCTGTTCAAATTCATTGCGGGTTTGCTGCAGTTCGGCGGCCTGGTTGTCGCTGAGCCCGGTGCCGCCTTCGGCCTGGTTGATGATCGCCGCCATTTTCCACGCGCGCATGCGCAGGCTGCCGCTGTCGTTGATGGCGGCGGCGGCGCCTTCCAGTTCCCAGGACAGCAGCAGCGTGTAGCCGATCGCCACCAGCGCGAAGACCATGGCGGCCAGCAGCATGCCGGTGATCTTGGCGGTAAGTCGTGTCTTGAGGGTGTCGATGAGGGTGGCCATGCCCGTCATTTAAACACACTTTGGTATAGCTCCGACCTAGCCGTTCGGCGAGGCGGCGACCCCTCTTCCGGAAGCCCGCGACTGCGCCACTGACCGATCAATTCCCCTGCGGTTTGTACGTATTCTGGCGCTAACCTCCCGAGGAGCATTTCCTTATGGCTACTTCCCGAAACACCCAGAAATATTCGGTCCTGGCCAGCAGTACGCTGGCCTTCACCGTCTGCTTCATGGTGTGGATGATGTTCGGCGTTATCGGCATCCCGATCAAGAAGATGCTGGACCTGAACGCCACCGAATTCGGCCTGCTGACCGCGACGCCGGTGCTGACCGGTTCGCTCTCCCGCATCTTCCTGGGTGCGTGGACCGACAGGTACGGCGGCCGCATCGTGCTGTTCCTGATCATGCTCACCTGCGTCATTCCCATCTGGATGATCGGGTATGCCACCGAATACTGGCAGTTCCTGGTGCTGGGCCTGTTCGTCGGTCTGGCGGGCGGCTCGTTCTCGGTGGGTACGCCTTATGTGGCGCGCTGGTTCGAGGTCAGGCAGCGCGGCATGGCCATGGGCATCTTCGGGGCGGGCAATTCCGGCGCGGCGGTGAACAAGTTCGTCGCTCCAGCCATCATCGCCGCCTTCGGCTGGACGGCGGTTCCGCATGTCTATGCCGGGGTGATGCTGGTCATGGCCATCCTGTTCTGGATGTTCAGCTACAGCGACGAATCGCACCTGGTCGGCAAGTCCGTGACCCTGCGCGAGCAGCTGGGCGTGCTGAAGGACCCGCGCGTCTGGAAGTACTGCCAGTACTACTCGATCGTCTTCGGCGGCTATGTGGCGCTGTCACTGTGGATGGTGCAGTACTACGTCGGTGAATACGGTTTCAACATGAAGAGCGCGGCGCTGCTGGCCGCCTGCTTCTCGCTGCCGGGCGGCGTGCTGCGCGCCATCGGCGGCTGGATGTCGGACAAGTGGGGCGCGCACCGCGTCACCTGGTGGGTGATGTGGGTGAGCTGGATCTGCCTGTTCCTGCTGGCCTACCCTGCGACGAGCTACACCGTGGACACCATCAACGGCCCGGTGACGTTCACCCTGAAGCACAACGTGTGGTCGTTCACGGTCCTGAT
>DASUIM010000537.1:0-2048 GCA_036279775.1 Fluviicoccus sp.
CACCAGCTGCGCATGCCCCAACAACACCAGGTCCGGCTCCACCTGTTCACAGATGCGCAGGATTTCCCGGTTCATCCAGCCGCCGCCCCAGTGCTTGCTGCGGAACACGGTGCCCATCCGCGCCATGTCGCGGCTGCTGAATTCATAGACAAAATGGCCGTTGCGCACCCACCCCGCCGACAGCTTGCGGTCGGAGTTGTAAAACGACGCCCCGTGCGAGTTGTAGGCGAAGTTGGCGATATGCAGGACTTTCATCCGAGTTTCTTCCTCGCCGCCGGACGCACCATGAACCAGGTCAGGCCCACGCCGATATAACAGGTGGTGGCCATAAAGTAAAAGGAGTAGTCCACCAGACCGTGCACCAGCATGTACACCAGCATGCCCGCGCCCCAGACCTTCAACAGCGGCAGCCCGCGACTGGGCGCCGAGGTCAGGCGGAACGCGAGCGTGGTGTACCATACAACCCAGAAAACCGCCCCGATAATGCCGCTGGCATAAAGAATATCAAGATAAAGGCTGTGGGTGTGCTGGAAGCGGAAACCGGGATGCGCGGCCTGCAACACGGCGTCATCGGGCATGGCGCGCAGGCCATAACCGGTCCACGGCGCTTGCTGCACCCGCTCCCAGACCGCCTGCCAGATTTCGGCGCGACCGTTCAGGAAGCTGCCGCTGTGCAGCACCAGGCTTTCCAGACTGGCCGGATTCTGCGACAGCACGCCCAGCACCGCCAGCGTCAGGATCAGGCCGATTGCCGCCAGCCGAGGCAACATCACGGCGGTCATGACGGCGCCGGCCGCCAGCACGCCCATCAGGCTGCCGCGCGAGTGATTCAGCACCACCGCCGCCAGAATCACCAGCAAGCCAAGGCCCAGCAGGCGGCGGCCGCCGCAACGCGGCAGGTCCAGCACCAGCGCGTAGACCAGGATGAACAGCATGCCCAGGCCCACGCCCAGCCGGTTGCGGTTCACATACCAGTCGAGGCCATCGTTACCGTCCAGCCAGGCGGCTCCGGGGGGATGGTTGAAGACGCTGACGCCGAGCAGCCCCACCACCCCGATCAGCAGTAGCAGCGCCAAGGCGGCCGCCACCTGCAACAGGCTGTCACGGCTCATCCGCGACACGTACAGGGCGGGGAACAGCAGCAGGATGCCGCGCAGGGCTGTCCAGGCGTCATGGAAAGCCGCGACCGGCCGGAACGCAAACGCCGACCACAGCACCAGCCCGACCAACGCCGAGGCAATCCACGGCAGGAAACGCATCAGGTCCGGCCGGGTCGCCTTACCCAGGAAATACCACAGCAGGCTCAGGTTGAGCAGGCCCGAGCCAAAGCCATTGGTCGGCACCAGCGTGACCAGACCCAGCAGGAATGCCGTGGCGAAGGCTTCATCCGAACGCCACGCACGGAACAGGACATTTTGACGCATCAGTGTTTACTCTCCAGATTCTGATAAACTGCGACGGTCTTCCGCACCATCGCCTGCAAGGTCAGTTCGTTATCGGCCTTGTCGAAATAGGGTTGCATCTTTTGCCGCCAATCGTCGGGATGCGCCACCGCCCAGGCCAACCGCTCCGCCAGCGCCGCCACATCTTCTACCGGCGCCAGCAAATCTTCCGGCACGAAACCGGCCACCATCGGAATGGTGGTCGCCACTATCGGCCGCTTCGCCAGGATCGCCTCAACGAACACATAGGCGAAGCCTTCGTTGCGCGAGCTGAGCACAAAGCCGTCCGCCGCCGCCATCAGACGCTGGGCATCCGTGCGGAACCCCGCCAGCCGGACTTCCGCGCCGGTTTGGGCGATGGCGGCTTCCAGTGCTGGCTTCATCGGGCCGTCGCCGACAATCAGCACCTGCGCTTTCGCCCGCGCCGCCGCAGGCACCAGGACATCGAAGGCCTTGGCCTCCACCAGCCGCCCGACGCCGATCAGGATCGGCCGCCCGGCATCAAATCCGAATTCCGCTGCCAGCAACGCACGACCGTTTTCCACCGGCTGCGGTGCGCGTATGCCGTTGTAAATGGCGGTGACCGGCCGGCTCTTGATCAGCACG
>DASUIM010000538.1:0-1643 GCA_036279775.1 Fluviicoccus sp.
GCTGATGCGCATTGCGAAGGAGGGCTATCCTGACCCGACGCAGTTTGACCCCGAGCACAAGTACTTCGACCCGAAGTCCACGGCGGATAACCCGCGCTGGACCGGCGTCGATGTCGAATTCGTGGAAAAGTTCCACGGCACACTGTCGCTGACCGAACTGAAGACCCTGCCGGAACTGGCCGAACTGGCGCTGGTGCGCAAGGGCAACCGGTTGTCGCTGATGCCGGTGGGCGAGGAGCAGTGGCGGGTGATGCTTGAACGGTGCAGGCGCGCCTGATCCTCCGGTTGCCGGGGGACAGGACTGTTTCCCGGTGGTAACCCTGTGTCGCGGCTGTTCGTCGCTTCTGTAAAGACATGTCATCCTTAAGGTTATTTTAAGGTTCGGACGTCACCGGACCATTAGGCTCGCCCCCAATCCGGATTTCCCCGACCGAGAGGGAAACCGGCAACCTGTTGGTGGCCGCCATGACGCATGTTCCTCCCCGCCGTTCTCCGATTTCCATCCTGTTGCACTGGCTGACTTTGCTGCTGCTGGCGGTGCTGGTCGCCGTCATCCTGGTTCGCGACGATATGGAGGGCAAGGCCCTCAAGCTGCTGTTGCTCAATGCCCACCGGTCGCTGGGGCTGCTGGTGCTGGGGGTGCTGATGCCCCGTTTCCTGTTGTGGCTGAATCACGAAGCCCGGCACGGCAAGTCCGCCGAGCCCAACCTCTGGCTGCGCCTGTCGGCGTTTGGCGCGCATTTCGCCATTTTCGGATTCCTGTTCGCGTTGCCGGTGCTGGGCTGGATGGCCTCCAGCGCCCGTGGCCAGACGGTGTCATTGTTCGGGTTGATCCCGCTGCCGCCGCTGACCGCGATGGATACCGATTATGCCGATGATCTGGTGCATTACCACGAAGTCGGAGCCTGGATGCTGGGCGGACTGCTGGCGCTGCATGTCGCCGCCGCGCTCTGGCACCACTTCATTCGCGGTGACCGGGTGCTGCTCAACATGCTGCCCAAGCGCTTCGCCAGAACTTCAAAACAACAACTTCCCCCCCTCTCCCAAGGAGAATCCTGATGTCCCTGTTCCCCACGGGCAAACGCCTGTTTGTCCGGCTGGCCTGCGCCGCCCTGCCGGTTCTGGCCGCCGCCAATGCCCATGCCTTGCCGTCCTTCGCCCGCCAGACGGGGGAAGAGTGCGGTGCCTGCCATATCGGGGCTTACGGCCCCCAACTGACGCCGCACGGCATTGCCTTCAAGCTGACCGGTTATACCGACGGCAACGGCAAATCGAATATCCCGCTGTCGGGTATGGTGGTCGCGTCGCTGGCGCATACGGCCAAGGATCTGTCCGCCCCCCCGACGGACCATACCTCGCTCAACGACAACGCCTTGCTGCAGGAAATATCCGCCTTCGCCGCCGGCAAACTGAGCGATCATGTCGGCGGTTTTGCCCAGATCACCTATTCCGGGGCGGAGCATCAGGTGTCAATGGACAACCTGGATGTGCGCTATGCCACGACCTTGAAGAACAACGCCATTGTCGGCGTCAGCGTCAACAACAATCCCGGCTTGCAGGACCCGTTCAATACCTTGCCGGCCTGGCGCTTCCCCTATACCTCGACCGAACTGGTTCCGGGAGCAGCCTCGACGCTGCTGGAC
>DASUIM010000539.1:0-1159 GCA_036279775.1 Fluviicoccus sp.
TGCCGAACGGCAGGAACCATTCACTGATCCGCTTCAGCGGAACCGCCAGACGCGACAGGTTGGGCAGCACATGAAGACGGCGCAGCCATGCCATGAACACCATGCCAAAGTGCAGGAAACCCAGTTCCAGCCCGGCGCGGAAGCGCACCTGACGAAGCGTGGGATAGCGGGCGGGCAACAGGTTCACATCGGGCACATCGCAGTCCGAGAGCCAGCGGCGGCCAACCGGGGCGGCAAAGGCATGACGACGCATGCCTCCCCAGCCGGTGACGCGGACGGCATGACCGTCGCGCCAGCCGGGAATGGACTCGCCGCCATAAGAGAGAATGGCGCGCACCGTCGCCAGGCCGCGATCCGTCTTGTTGCCGGGGGAAATGGCGATTTCTATGCTGTCGAGGCGGCGGAAGGCCGGGGCCAGGGCGTCCACCACCGCCCCGGACAAGCCCGGCACCGAACTCGCGCCGCTGATGACCCGGACGCCGCGCGCCCTCGCCCGCCCGTTCAGGGCGGCAATGCCGGTGACGAAATCCCGGCCGTCGGCCAGATCGATGTAGTCGCAGCCGACATCAAGACAAGCTTCGGCCACCCGGTAGTCCTGCCCCTGGAACGGGCCGCACGTATGGATGACGACGGCGGGCGACAAGTCGCGCAGCTGCTGCGGAAAATCCGTGGAAGACGCGTCCAGCGCCAGCGGCGTCAAGACCGCGTTGGCCGGTGTCAGCCTTTCCGCCAGCGCTGAAGCTTCCGTGCGGCGGCGTCCGGCAATCAGGACTTCCAGCCCCGTTTCCCGGGCCAGCAGGGTGACAATGCGGGAGCCGAAAAAGCCGTATCCGCCCAAGACCAGGACGCGCATGATATTCCGTTTCCAAAGGGGTTCAGGCAGCTTAGAGGAGCGGGTGCGGGGGTTCAAGATTGACTTTCCCTCCCGAAAATGAAGTCAGCAAAGTAAATGACGCACCGGCCGCCGGTCTGTCAGGATGACCGGGTCGTTCCATCAAACAACGGAGAATCCGCAATGGCACAAAGCTTTGCCGGACAGGCCCAGGGCTTCGGCCTGGCCATCCTCACCCAGATCGCCAGCAGCGACTGGCCCGATAAATTCGGCCTGCGCAAGCCGATGGAAAAATTCCTCTACAAGGGCAGCAAGACCGGCTTCCAG
>DASUIM010000540.1:0-11972 GCA_036279775.1 Fluviicoccus sp.
ACTTGGCGATCGTCTCGGAAATGTCCTCGCGCAGCCGCCACAGGTTCTGCAACTGGGTTTCGTTCTGGCTCATCACGCCGTTGACCACCCAGCCCTGCTCCACGCAATGCTCGAACAGGCCCATCGCCTGCTCTTCCATCGCCTCGGACAGCGCCTCGAATTCCAGCAAGGCATAGAACGGCGTGGCTTCGGGGAACGGCCGGGCGATGTCGCCGCTGGCGGTGACGCACTGCACCGCCAGTTCCGAGAAGAACTCAAAGGCGGTCAGATCCAGTTGCGCCTGGAAGGTGGACAGGATGTTCATCACCGAGGCGAAGTCCGGCGTGCCCAGCACCATCACCTTCAGGTTGCGCGGCTTGCGCTCCAGCTTGATCTCGGCTTCGGTGACAAAGCCCAGCGTGCCTTCCGCGCCGATGAACAGGTGGCGCAGGTCATAGCCGGTGGCGTTCTTGATCATGCCCTTGTTCAGGCGCAGGATGTCGCCCTTGCCGGTGACGACGGTAAGGCCCAGCACCCAGTTGCGGGTCATGCCGTAGCGGATCACCTTGATGCCCCCGGCGTTGGTGCCGATGTTGCCGCCGATCTGGCTGGAACCGGCCGAGGCGAAGTCGACCGGGTAATAAAGGTCCTGCTCATCGGCGTATTGCTGCAGCTGCTCGGTCACGACCCCGGCCTGCACCCGCACCAGCCGGTCGGCGGCGTGGAATTCCAGCACCTTGTTCATGCGGTCGAAGCTGATCACCACCTCACCGCTGGCCGCGACGGCCCCGGCGGACAGGCCGGTGCGGCCGCCGGACGGCACCAGCGCGAATTTCTCGACATTGGCCAGACGGACAATGGCCTGCACTTCTTCCGTCGTGGCCGGAAAGACAATGGCGGACGCGGCGGGCGTGAAGTGCTTGGTCCAGTCAACACCCCAGGTTTTCAGGCTGTCGGCGTCCGTCTTGACACGGGTTTCGCCGACAATGGCTTGGAGTTGGTGAAGGGCGGAAGGGGTGAGCATGGCGTATCCTGAAATCACGTGGTTTGGCAAGGCGTTTATGGTATCATATGCGGCTTGAATTTTCGGCCTTCAGGAACCGCCCCCATGAGCCAACTCTCCCTCGACAAAGCCAAGATCCGCTTCCTGCTGCTGGAAGGCGTGCACAAGAACGCCCTCGACGTACTCAGCAACAATGGCTACACCAATATTGAATACCTGCGCGGCGCGCTGGACGAAGACGCCCTGATCGAAAAGATCAAGGACGCGCACTTCCTGGGCATCCGCTCCCGCACCCAGGTCACCGAAAAGGTGCTGGCCGCCGCCAACAAGCTGATTTCCATCGGCTGCTTCTGCATCGGCACCAACCAGGTCAACCTGAAGGCGGCCATGGAACGCGGCATTCCCGTGTTCAACGCCCCCTACTCCAACACCCGTTCGGTGGCCGAACTGGTGCTGGCCGAAGCCATCCTGATGTTGCGCGGCATCCCCGAGAAGAACGCGCTGGTGCATCGCGGCGGCTGGTCGAAGTCGGCGGAAGGCTCCTACGAAACCCGCGGCAAGACCCTGGGCATCGTCGGTTACGGTTCCATCGGCTCGCAGCTGTCGGTGCTGGCCGAATCGCTGGGCATGCAGGTCATCTACTTCGACGTGGTCACCAAGCTGCCGCTGGGCAACGCCCGCCAGGTCGGCACCATGGACGAACTGCTGGCTTCCGCCGATGTCGTGTCGCTGCACGTGCCGGAACTACCTTCCACCAAGAACATGATGAAGGCCGAGCAATTCGCCAAGATGAAGCCCGGCTCCATCTTCATCAATGCCGCGCGCGGCACCTGCGTTGATATTGACGCCCTGGCCGCCGCGCTGGAAAGCAAGCACATCGGCGGCGCCGCCATCGACGTGTTCCCCAAGGAGCCGAAGGCCAACGACGAGGAATTCCTGTCGCCGCTGCGCAAGTTTGACAACGTCATCCTCACCCCGCACATCGGCGGTTCCACGCTGGAAGCCCAGGCCAACATCGGTCTGGAAGTGGCCGAGAAGTTCGCCCGCTATTCCGACACCGGCACCACGCTGTCGGCCGTGAACTTCCCGGAAGTGGCGATTCCGCTGCAGCCGGGCAAGCACCGCCTGCTGCACATCCACCGCAACGTGCCGGGCGTGCTGTCCGCCATCAACCGCGTGTTCGCCGAGAACAACATCAACATTTCCGCCCAGAGCCTGATGACCAACGAGGCCATCGGTTACCTGGTGATGGATGTCGATGCCGACTACTCCACCGTCGCCCTGCAAAAGCTGCAGGAAATCGACGGCACCATCCGGACGCGCGTGCTGTACTAAGCCGCCGCGGAACCGGAAATCGGACAGGACCGCCTTCGGGCGGTTTTGTTTTTTGTAATCCGGACCTCAGATTTTCCCGGCCGGAGTGCTATGATCCGCTCAGGTTTTAACCATAACAACAATATGTGGGAATTCATGTCGCCGCGCCTGCTGATCGCTTTCCTGCTGCTGGCCCTGCCCTTCCTGGCCACCTGCCCGGCCGCCCTGGCTGACGGCGAGGACGTGGCCGCGCTGCAACCGCCCCAGACCCGTCAATGGCAACTGATCAAGGACGACAAACCCCGCAACATCCAGATCTACACCAAGCGTGAAGACCACGAGCGCGTGCGCTCGATGAAGGCCGAAGCCGAGATTCCCGCCACCGTCAAGGACATGGTCAACCTGTTGCTGGATTACGAACGCTACCCGCAATGGTTCTGGCGGCTCAAGGAAATCCGGCCGCTGAAGGTGGTCTCGCCACTGGAAGCCTATGTCTATGTCGTCTTCAGCCCGCCGATGGGCTTCCCCGACCGCGACGTGGTACTGCACTTCACCGCCGAATACCTGCATAACGGCCAGCGCGCCGTGGTGCAGGCCGCTTCCGTCAACGATTATTACCCCGAGCAACCCGGCCGGGTGCGCATGCCCTATGCCCGCATGGACAGCAAGATCAATGCCATTGACGAAGACCGCATCTATTTCAAGGGCGAAGTGATCATGGACCCGGGCGGCAAGCTGCCGGTCTGGGCCAGCAACTTCGTGCAGCGCCAGGGGCCCTACCTGACCATGCTGAATGTGCTCAAGGTGCTGGAACGACCACCGGCCGACCAGCAGGCCCTGAACGGCCGCGAGCCGCCGTTGTCGCGCCACGGCATCCGGCAATAAACAGCAACACAGCCGCTGCCCGGCGCTGCTAGACTGACAGAATTCCCCAACCCCGAGCCGCCATGCCGCCGCGCACTTGCCTCCTGCTGTTGACGGTGCTGACCCTGACCGGTTGCGCCGGCAACAGTGTCCTGACCCCTTACCCGCTGCGCGCGGGCGGCTACACGCACGCCCTCGCCACAGCCACGCTGCCCGCCGCGATCGAGGAGGCGCGCAAGGTCAAGCACGGACGCGATACCGTACTGGCCCGGCTGGAAGAGGGCCGGCTGGCGCAATTGCAAGGCGACGCCGCCGCCAGCCGCGCCGCCTTCGCCGAGGCCGACCGCCTGGAACGGCAGGAGGCCGACAAGGCTGCCCTCTCCGTCAGCCAGACCGCCAATCAGGGGCTGTCGCTGGTCAGCAACGACAATGTCATCACCTACCGGCCGCCGGTCCACGAGCAGATTTTCCTGCACACCTATCAGGCGCTGAACTACCTGAGCGCCAACGATCGTGAAGGCGCGCTGGTGGAAATGCGGCAAGTGCAGACCTTGCAGGACAAGGCGCGCGACAAGCACGACGACAAGGACGCCGCCCAGCCCCTGCCCCCCGCCGCGTTGGCGCACTACGGCGGCGAAACCGCCAACCTGAACGACCTGGCCGCCCGCACCGGTTCCGCTAGCCAGAATGCCTGGTCATTGTATCTGTCGGCGGCGCTCTACGAAGCCGCCGGACAATGGGACGACGCCTATATCGACTACAAGCGCGCCCTCGCCCTGACGCCGGAACATCCGGTGCTGGCGCAGGATGTGGCCCGGCTGGCGGCGCGGCTGAACCGCCGCGAGGATTTCTCACTGCTGAAACTGCCAAAACCGGCACCGGCGGCGCGCGCCAACGAAGGCGCGGTGGTGGTGCTGTTTGAAGAAGGGCTGGCGCCGCCCCGTCAGGAGCTGTTTCTGCCCTTCCCGTGGCCGGAAGCGTGGTATGTGCTGGCCATCCCCTATTACCCGCAGCCTTGGCTGGCCTCCACGCCGCTGAAGCTGGAAAACAGCGCCCTGAAGCAACCGGTACTGACCCAGCCGGTGACCGACGTGCAGGCGCTGGCCGCCCGCGCCCTGAAGGACCGGCTGCCGACCCTGCTGCTGCGCCAGACCCTGCGCGCCCAGACCAAGCACCGCATGCAGGAACAAAGCACCGACAAGGGCGGTGGCCTGCTGGGCGTGCTGGTGGGCGCGTGGAACCTGATCAGCGAGCAGGCCGACCTGCGCAGCTGGCTGACCCTGCCGCGCTATGCCCACATCGCCCGCTTCAACCTGCCCGAAGGGGAACAGGAAATTCGCCTGAACGGCGTCACGTCCGTCAAGCTGACCGTCAACCGCCAGCGCCTGACCCTGTTACGGGTGGTGCAGGTGGATAACCAGTACTATGTGGCCAGCTGGCCGCTGTAGGAGAACCCCATGAAGAACACAGCCCTGATCAGCACCGTGGTTATCGCGACCGCCCTGGGCGGGTGCGCCAGCGTCAAGTACGGCGACCCGCAGGCCCAGGAAACGGTCAACGAGCGTTTTGGCTCCACCGACCTGCAAATGACCGCCAAGAGCATGACCGAATCGCTGCTGGCCTCGCCGGTGATTGGCGAAGCCACCGCCGCCAACAAGCGGCCGGTGCTGTTCGTCGAGCGCATCGCCAACAAGACCGACGAGCATATCGACACCGAATCCGTGCTGGACAGCATGACCACCAAGCTGCTGCAGTCCGGCCGCATCCGGCTGGTGGACATGTCGCGGGTGGAGTCGGCGCGCGGCCAGTTGAAATTCCAGAACAGCGATGAGCTGGCCGACCCGCGCACCGCCATCAAATTCGGGCAGATGATCGGCGCCGAATACATGTATTACGGCAACCTGAGCAGCATCAACAAGGAAGCGGGCGGCACCGGCGACCTCTACAACAAGTTCACCAAGACCAAGTCGGTCTATTACAAGTTCACGCTGAAGCTGATGAACCTGAAGACCGGCCTGGTGGAATGGCAGGACGAGCA
Organism: Fluviicoccus sp.; assembly: GCA_036279775.1. GTDB lineage: Bacteria > Pseudomonadota > Gammaproteobacteria > Pseudomonadales > Moraxellaceae > Fluviicoccus. The sequence continues at coordinate 5,199 of DASUIM010000540.1, forward strand.
GGAAATCCGCAAGACCGCGAAGAAGGGTCTGCTGGGGATGTAATCAGAGCGCAGCCGCATCCCGCTCCAGAATGTGCAACAGCTCCTGGAAATCGGCGGGCAGCGGCGACTCGAACTGCATGTCCTCGCCGCTGGCCGGGTGTTCCAGCCCCAGGCGGCGCGCATGCAGCGCCTGGCGCGGAAAGCGTTGCAGGATCTCCAGCAGCTCCGGCGTCGCGCCCTTGGGATGACGGTGGCGGCCGCCATACACCGGATCGCCCAGCAGCGGATGGCCCTTGTGCGCGAAGTGCACGCGGATCTGGTGGGTGCGGCCGGTTTCCAGCTGCACCCGCACATGGGTGTGGCCGCGAAAACGGCTGATGACGCGGTAATGCGTCACAGCGGGCTTGCCGCCCGGCACCACCGCCATCTTCACCCGCTCGTTGGGATGACGGCCGATGGGCGCATCAATGGTGCCGCCGCTCACCAGCACGCCCTGCACCACCGCCTCGTACTCGCGATACACCGTTTTTTCCGACAGTTGCTCCACCAGATCGGCTTGCGCCGCCAGCGTTTTCGCCACCACCAGCAGGCCGCTGGTGTCCTTGTCGATGCGGTGCACCAGACCGGCGCGGGGAATGTGCTGCAGGTCGGGACAATGCGCCAGCAACGCGTTCAGCAACGTGCCGTCGGGATTGCCCGCGCCGGGATGCACCACCAGTCCGGCGGGCTTGTTCAGCACCAGCAGATGTTCATCTTCATAGAGGATATCCAGATCCATCGCCTGCGGCAGGGCCTCGGTTTCCACCGACAGCACCACGTTCAGGCGCAAGTCTTCGCCGCCCGCCAGCCGGTCCTTGGGGCGGCCGGGATGGCCATCCACCGTCAAATGGCCGTCCTGGATCCAGGACTTCAGGCGCTCGCGGGAGAAATCCCCGAAAAGCTGGGCCGCGACCTGATCGAGCCGCAAGCCGGAAAGCTCTACCGGCACACGGGATTCAAGGGTCTGGCTATGTTGGGATTCTGTAGACATGTTTGGCGCGCCGAAGGATAAAGTGCTTAAATACGCGCAATTCTACCCCCTTTTGAGAGACATTATGCGTCGGTATGCCACCCTCGCACTGGCCGTGGCGCTTGCCGCCTGCAGCCACGCCCCGGACAAGACCCAGTCGCTGTCTGAAAAAGAGTATTACGACGCCGCCCAGAAATCGCTGCAATTCGGCAACTTCGATACCGCCACCAAGCATCTGGAGGCGCTGGAATCGCACTATCCGGTGGGCAACTACACCGAACACGCGCAATTGCAGCTGATTTACGCGCGCCTGAAACACATGGACTACGCCGGGGCGATGTCGGCCGCCGACCGCTTCATCCGCCTGCATCCGCAGCATCCGCAACTGGATTACGCGCTGTACCTGAAGGGGCTGGCCAGCTATGAATCCGGCCGCGACAGCCTGCTCAGTTTCTTCAACCAGAACGAAGCCCACCGCGACCAGAGCAACGGCCGCGCCTCGTTCGACATTTTCCGCGACCTGACCACCCGTTTTCCGGACAGCGCCTATGCGCCCGACGCCCGGCAACGCATGATCGACCTGCGCAACCATTTTGCCGAAGGGGAAATGCACGCCGCCCGCTATTACCTGAAACGCGGCGCCCTGGTCAGCGCCCTGAACCGCGCGCGCTGGGTGATCGAGAACTATCCGCAAACCCCGCAGACGCCCGAGGCGCTGGCGATGAGCGCCTGGTGCTACGAGCAGCTGCACTCACCGGATCTGGCGGCCGCGACGCTGGCGACACTGAAACTGAACTACCCGGAGTATGTTGACGCCAACGGCAAGCCGAAGGTGGATCTGGGGCCGCAGAACGAAAAGCGCTCCTGGCTGAACATGGCCACCTGGGGCCTGATCGGCAAGCATGACACCGAGGCCGGAACGGACGAAATCCCGCTCCCGGCGGAACCGAAACACTGACCCCGAGGCACGCGCCATGAGCGACACGCTGAGCATCCGCATTACCCGTGAGCAGGACTACCGTTTCACCGTGGATTTCGGCGAGGCCTTCGCCGCCCTGAGCGCCGACCTGCCGCCGCCGCTGGGTCAGGCCGACGGCCCGTCGCCGGAGCACCTGCTGGCCGCCGCGGTCGCCAACTGCCTGTCGGCCAGCCTGGTGTTCGCGCTGCGCAAATTCAAGCAGGAACCGGGCAAAATGGAAACCGTGGTGACCTGCACCACCGGCCGCAACGAACAAAACCGCATCCGCGTCACCGGCATGGAAGCGGTGCTGAACCTGGGCTGTCCGGCGGAAGGCCTGGAACATCTGGAGCGGGTGCTGGGCCAGTTCGAGGACTTCTGCACCGTCTCGCAAAGCGTGCAGAGTGGCATCCCCCTGACCATTCATGTGGAAGACAGCACCGGCAAGCGCCTGAAGTAAGCGCCGCCGGATGCCCGGCCGGGGTCAGTTCACCCCGATAACCGGCTTTTCCTTGTAGCGGTAGTATCCCGACGCTTCCTCGTTGCGGATGAATTGCGCCTCCTCCTCGCCGAACAGGCGGTTCTGCAAGGCATTGATCTGCAATTGCAGGCTTTCGCCCTGATACTGCTTTTCCAGCGCGGCGCGCTGCGCCTGATAGGTTTCCCCCGCGCTGTGGCGCTGCTGGCGCTGGTCATCCAGCGCCTCCAGCCGCTGGATGGCGTCCTCCTTCAACCCCAGCCCCTCGCGCAGCCTGCGCAGACTCTGCTTCTGCTGCTCCGGCGTCTGGGCGCGCAACTCCGATTGCACCGAGTCCAGGTTCAGGAAGCCCTCCATCATCTGCACCGGGTGCGACTTGTCCGGATTCAGGGCATCGGGGCCATAGACCTCGGTCAAGGTCTTCACATAGCTGTCGACCTTGGCCGCGACCGGCAATCCCGACCCCTCCAGCTTCTTCAGCGCGCCGTCCACCTTTTCCTGCTTGATTTCCTCGGCCCAGATCGCTTCGGCATCCTGGCCGAACAACTCACGGCGCTTGTCCCAGATGGCTTTCAGCCGCTCTTCCCGATTGCTGAACTTCCGGTCGGTCTGCATCGACAACAACCAGTCGCTGTAACGGTCATAAGCCTCCAGCGTGGCCAGCAACGCGTCGGCGTCCTCGGGAAAGAACTGCTTCAACAGATCGCGCAAACGCAGTTTCCAGTCGTTGGGATATTTCTTCTGCAACACCTTCATCAGCGTTTCAATGGCGCGGATGCGCCAGTAGGGATGATTCAGCTTCTTGCCGAAGCGCTCGATCATGGCCTTGGCCAGCTGCTGTTCGTCGGCAGGCAGTTGGCTGAGCGGCCCGCTGGTGTAGACCGGGGCGCTCAGGCGCACCTCGGCGGCCGGCGCCGGGCCGGAAGCGGGTTCAGCCTCAACCGGCTTGCCGGGATCGTGCAACGCCAGATACAGCAGCAGGCCCATGCTGGAAACGATCAGGATCAGACTGGCGATTTGCCACGGACGCTTCGACTTCACGTTCTTGTTCTCCTCGGTACAAGCCGGGTTCTTTTGCCCGGATTATGCGCACAACGCGGACCAAACGTACAGTTGACCCATCGCGCCATCGGCCGACGAACGGTAATTGCACGTTTTCTGCACATGCCCATAATGAGAGCAAGGTCTCACTTTGTTGGACCCGAACAGGGATTGCAGATCGTCAGGACAAGAACAACACGCCAAACCACGAGCAATCGTGGGACGGAAAGCCGCGAGTCCCTCCGGGATAGTCGGGCCGCCTCGGGGAAGCATCCCCACAGACGAGCATTATTCCGCCAGGACGTGTTGCCGCTTTTAAACCAGAAAAACAAAAGGTCGGCACATGAACTTCAAAAAACTGGCAGCCGTGGCTGCCACCCTCATGATCACGCTGGGGATCGGAACCCAGCAGGCGGCCGCCGAAGAAGCGGCCAAAACCAAATATCCCGTTGTTCTCGCCCACGGCATGGCCGGTTGGGACTCCCTGCTGGGCATTGACTACTTCGGCGACGAATGGGGCACCTTCGCGCTGGACGGCTGCTCGCTGCTGGAAATCAACGGCTGCAACGACTGGGTGCCCGGCGACCAGAAGGCCGAAGCCTTTCAGGTGACCTCGCTGGGCAGTTCGGAACTGCGCGGCACCCAGCTGGCGGACCAAGTGGAAACCTACATGGCCACCGTCGGTACCTCGTACATCAATCTGGTGGGCCACTCGCAGGGCGGCTTCGACATCCGCAAGGCCGCGCATGTGCTGAAGGCGCGCAAGGGCTACGTGGTGGTGAAAGACCTGATCAGCCTGTCCTCGCCGCATCGCGGCAGCCCCTATGCCAAGAAGATCCTGGACAAATATGCCCGCAACGGCGACCAGTTCTGCTGGAACCTGCCCTGGGACGGCACCCCCGCCAATGACCCCTGCGGCGTGCTGATCGCCAACCTGGCCGACCTGCTGTATGACGCCGTCAACACCGTCTCCGGCCAGAGCGCCCGCAACAGCATCATCGACGGCGGCCTGCAACTGGTCTATGACGACTACGATCCCGCCGACGGCAAGACCACCGGCTCCAAGGTCTTCAACCAGAACTACAACCTGACCAGCGCCAACGGCACCGCCATCGCCGGACGCATCAGCTCGCTGATCACCGCGCAGGACGACGGCAACCTGATGCCGCTGCTGAGCGCGCTGGGCGCGATTATCGGCTTCAATGCGGACGGCGACGGCTACTGCGTCAATGACTGCGACAACGACGGCGCCGCCGGAGCCGGAGACGGCAGCACCTACGACATGGACGACGACGGTCTGGTGGGCATCAACTCGCAGCAGATCGGCACCCGCCTCAGCTACACCGAGGATGACTGGAAATGCGCCTGGTATGGTTGCTGGAATCCGCTGGACACCATGGCCACCGTCAGCACTACCGGTTATGTCGCCGACGTCAACAACCCCAGCTCGACGCAGATGACCAGCCACACCGGCAAGATCAGCCAGGATCACCTGGATGTCACCGGCCTGGGCCCGGACACCTTCGACGAAATGGAGTTTTATGCCTCGATCAGCAATTTCATTGCGGCCGGCGGCAACTGACGTTCCCTATCCGGGTCGTGCAGACTGAGAATACCCCCGCCTATCGGCGGGGGTTCTTGTTTTTGGGGGGCAATTCACCGAGACTGCGCCCATTGCTCCGCCACCCGAAGGACTGCCCCATGCTTTTCCCCGCCGCCCCCTGGCCCTTCCTGCTGAAACTGATGACCGGCATCGGTTCGTTCGTGCTGCTGGGCATTACCCTGGCGCTGGGCGGGCAGGAAAGCACGCGGCTGGTGGCCGGTTTTCCGTTCGCGGTGTGGGGCTTGTGCGCGATGTACATGGTGCGCGGGTTCCGCATTGACGGCGACACGCTGTACATCCGCCGCCTGTTTCAGGAAACGCGCATTCCGCTAACGGGATTGAAAAAGGCCGAACACCGGCCGGAAGCCCTGCTGGACGCCCGCCGCCGCCTGGGCAACGGCGGCCTGTTCGCCTTTACCGGCCAGTTCCACAACCAGGAATTGGGCGGCTTCCGCCTGTACGCCACCGACCCGTTGAAGGCGGTGATCCTGCATTTGCCCGGCGAGGTGATTGTGGTCACGCCCGCCGACACCGACGCCTTCCTGCGCGCCCTGCCCCGGACAACCGGCTGATTACACCGGCTCACCCAGCGCCCGCAGCAGATCGGCCAGCGCCGCCGACGGCAGGCCCAGCTGCTGCGCCTTCTGCCGGTAGGTATGCAGCATGATGCGCGTCTGCACCCCCACCTTGGTGAAATGGTATTTCAGGTACGCCTCCAGATCGTAGGGCGTCATCTTGTCCAGCGCGCGCACGGCATTGCGCACCACGAAGGGCTTCGCCAGCAGCTTCAGCGGCAGCACCTCGCCCTCGGCATCGTACAGCTTCGCCACCACCGCCAGCGCCTCGCGCGCCGCCTTCAGCCCCAGCTCAAGCGCCGGACCGTTCATGCAGCGGTCCAACTGCCAGCCCGCCGTCTCCAGCGCCGCCACCAGCGGAATGTTCAGCGCCGCCTTCGGCGCGGCCGCCCGCTCGAAGGATTCCACCGCACGGATGGGAAACCCGCCCAGATCCATCAGGTTCACCACCCCGGACAACCGCTGCCACGGCCCGGCGAAATCGCCCGGGATGGGGAACAGATGCCAGGCAATCCCGGCGGGCGGACTGTGGTAACCCGGCAAGGGGCTCTGGTAACTGAGGAAATTGACAATGCCCTGCACCAACCGGTCATGCCCGACCTGTTCGCGCAGGAAATCGCTGTCCTCCAGATCCAGCTGGATGCTGACCACAGTGGCATCGCCGCTGTGCGCCAGCACCCGTTGCGTCAGGTCGGAACGCAGCGCATCCGAGGCCATGGTCAGCCACACCTGATCCCACGGCTCCGCCGCCACCTGTTCCGGATCGCTGATCAGCCGGTAGCCTTCCAACAGCTCACGGCGATAACCGCGCAGCCGGAAATGGTACAGCGGCAAGCCGCCTTCCAGCTCGGCGCGGTACTTTTCCTTCACGAAGAACGTGACCTGCGCCCCGGCCTGCATCAGGAAGCGGGCGTAGACCTGGCCCACGGCCCCCGCGCCCACAATCAGGATGGATGGTTTCATGCCTCTGCCTCCCTTTAGTCCCTTAATTCGTCACACATCAATTAACGAAGCGCGGCCGCCTTGTCAAATGCCGCGCGACTTCCGCCGCCATTGTCGCCAAAAAGCGGCAAATGTGATACTTTTATAATCATCGAATTAACTACCGGCCAAAACGCCATGACCTCC
>DASUIM010000541.1:0-2224 GCA_036279775.1 Fluviicoccus sp.
ATTGACATACCAGCGCGTGCTGTTGTCGACGCGATCCAGCAAATCCACCGTATACGGCGCCAGCACATAACCGCCCCAAGGCGTAATCGCCGCCGGGTGGTAAAGGGTGGTATCCGAAGCCAGGGTCATTTGCGCTTGTCCTTCACCCGTGAGGCTGACCGGGTAAAGGTCGGTCGGACGCGGTTGCAGCGGTACCTCGAAGCCCATCATTGAGGTGGCGTCCGTAATCTTGAGCCGGTCACTGACCGGTTCCATCCGGTAAGTCAGCCCAAGCTTGTCGAACATGGCTGTGTTCTGGCCAAAACCGAAGTGACCGAACACCGCCACGGGTATGCCTTCGTCGATCTTTTTCGCCAGCCAGTCGGCGTAGGCGGGTGCGCGGGCGTTGTCCGCGTTGAACCAGCTGACAATTCCGGCGTAGCGCCCTTGCAGCGGGTAGTCGGGCAATGGGGCATCGACGGACTGGTATTCCATCACCAGCCCCAGATAACCCAGCGGCATGGACAGGAATCGTTGTACATCGCTGTAAGGCAGACCCTCCGATTCCTTGGGGTTGTACATGACCAGCACCTTGCGCGGCGCCACTTCGACCGCCCCGACGCCCAGCAGGTCCAGGTTCGGGGTGGTGACGTAGGGAATGAATCCCGCTGCGCGGATCTGCCGGGCCGTGTCACGGGCCTGCTGGCGCTGGCGGGCGGGCAGATAGTCAATGACCAGCACCGGCAGCCGGTAGTCGGTGCGGACCTTTTGCAGTTGCCCCAGCAGCCAGTCCCGGTCCGGTGGAGAGACATCCACGAACCGCTGGTTACCGGCATCCCAGCCTTTGAACAAGGACTCCGCCGCAACCATCCATACGTACTGATGCACATCGGGCAGGATTTCAAAACCCCGGTTGAAGATCAGGCGGGCATCCGGCCAGCGCTGCTTGACCTCGCGGATTGCCGCCTTGAGACCTTCTTCCTGCCGCTTCCGCTTTTCAGGCGTGTCGGCCACGAGCTGGTAGGAATCGAGGGTGTCGAAAAAGAAGCCGCGATAGCCCTTCGCCCAGAGCGGTGCGATCACACGGTCCGCGAAGAATCGGGGCCAGTCCGCTTGCGATTGGTCCAGTACCCGCGATCCCCAGGCCTTGTTCTCACCGGACATCCAGCCAGCCGGAATTTGCCGGTAATACGGTTTTTCCGGGCGCACCTCGCCCACGCTGACATAGGCGAACAACTCGCTGTCATGACGGCGGTAGGCCGCTGGATCCAGGCCGCGGTGATCGGGGTCGACCACCACCACATCAAAGGCCCGCAGTTCATCCAGCGGCGGCTTGTCGCCGTAGTACAACGCAACGGCGGGTGGGGCGGCCGCATGGACTCCGCAGCTGAACAGGAAAAGGCAATACGCCAGACGCCAGTGCTTCCACATAATCATCAGACCTGCGCCGGTGTATTGAATGACGTGTTGCCGATATCGACCGGAAAAGGTCTTTCAGGAAGGCTGGATCTGGAAATAATGAGGTTATCCATAAAAACCCTGATTTTGCTGAATTTCCTGATTGGCATCATGAGGGTTGACGTAATGGCTGTCATCGATGTCTTTAAATCGATGAAGTTGCAGGTGGGTGTTTTCATGCCGGATCGTCCGCGAATCGGTGAACATGGGTATACAGTATGTTGTGTGAATGATGATATCTGTTCGGTATCGAACACTTTCAGATGAATTTGAATAATGTGTGAAGATGATGATTATCATGGAAATAGCAGGTATAACCGGCCAAAAGGCGATGGAAATTCAGCGGGTTTGGATAGTTAGAGCCTTGTGCGGCAAGTAACATAGCCGAAATGACAAATTCATACATACTGACGGATACAACGGATTCCAGTCAGGGGTGCTGTCTGTCAATATATATTGATTCCGAGACCTGGCCAGGTCTCGGATAATGGAAAATATTTTGAAATGATTGAGGACAATAACGGTCTTGTCATTACACGATGACCGGTAATTTCTCTTCGTGACGTCTAAAAAAATTACACGGATTGAATGTAACTTTCTGGCGTCATCACGCACATTTCGCCGGGTCGGCAGCGGAAGCACGGCTAAAATCCGGAATCACTTTTAAATTCCGGAATATCGCCAAATGGAAATATCCTTCATGGTTTTAAAACCCTACAGGTCAGATTAACTCCCTTATTGCCATCCTGATAGTCAGAGGATTACTTATGACTCCGCGATTTTTTGT
>DASUIM010000542.1:0-2287 GCA_036279775.1 Fluviicoccus sp.
ACCGTGTCGCGCGCTTCCACCCGGCGCTCCACCACTTCCGCCCGCACCCGCTCCAGCGACAGCAGCGGGTTCAGGCGGCCCGCCCAGAATTCCAGTACCGGGGACGGCAGCAGCGGACTGAGCAGGCGGGCAATGCGCGAGGAGCTTTCGGCAGACATGAAGAATCCGGCAATGAGAAGGGATGCCGGTCATTATACATACAGAAATACAGATGTCTATACACTTGTATATTAATTGCATCCGTTACCCAAAGACGCTTTCGACGCTCCGGGCCGGGCTGTGTATAATCATGCCATGAATCATTACTTTATCTGAAGACAGGCCAACATGTCCCAGTCGCTGCCGCCCTCTGACGAACCGTCCGCCACGCCGGATGATGCTCCGGCCGAAGTCTATACCGGCCCCGGCCGCCGCGCCGTGATTTCCCGCGAGGACCTGATCCAGGCGGCGATGAAGCTGGTGGGGCCGAACCGCAGCGTCTCGACGCTCAGCCTGCGCGAAGTGGCGCGCGAGGCCGGGATTGCGCCGAACAGCTTCTATCGCCATTTCCGCGATACCGACGAGTTGGCGATTGCGCTGATTGATCTGGCGGGCAGTTCGCTGCGACAGATCATCGGCGAGGTGCGCCGCCGCGCCAACCGTGAAAGCAGCGTCACCCGGCTGTCGGTGGAAGTGTTCATGGAACAGCTGACCGCGGACGAAGGCTTTCTGTCACTGCTGCTGCGCGAGGGGCCGGTGGGTTCCGCCGCCTTCAAGGAAGTCGTGGAGCGGCAATTGCATTACTTTGAGGAAGAACTGACGGATGACCTGGTCCGCCTGTCAGCGCTGCACGGCAGTTCGCTGTTCGAACCGCGACTGGCGGCCAAGGCCATTACCCGGCTGGTGTTCGCGATGGGTGCGACGGCGCTGGATATTCCCAGGGAGCGTCACTCGGAAGTGATCGACCAGACGGCGACCATGGTACGGATGATTCTGGTGGGGGCGGAAACGATGGTGCAGCGGAAGGACCGGGACTGATCCGCGCCCTGCCCGCCCGGCGCTCAGAATTCGTTGCGGATCGCCCGGTAGCCGTGCACCAGGTCCAGGTTCACCCGCGCCACACTCTCTGAAAAATCCTGCGCGTGGTTCGACACCGGCTGCAACTGGCTGGTGTCGGTTTCATGATTCACCTTCCAGCACGACGGCACATACACGCCCGGGGGAATCTCGCGGCTGTCGATGACGCAGTTGTGCCGCACCACCGCGTAGTCCTGCACCGTGGCGTTGTACACCACCGAATTGAAGCCGATGAAGACGTGATTGCCGATCCAGCACGGGCCGTGAATGATGGAGCGGTGCGCGATGGAGGTATGTTCGCCGATCACTACCAGCCCGCCCGCCTTGGAGTGGATCACCACCCCGTCCTGAATGTTGGAATGCGCGCCAATGACGATCGGCTCCATCTGGCCGTTGTCGGTGACTTCATCGGCGCGGATCACGGCATAGGGGCCGATGAAGACGTTCTCGTGGACTATCACCTGCCCGATCAGGATGGCGGTCGGGTCCACGTACGCGCTTTCGTGGATGATTGGTATGTCACCGCGCGGATTACGCCGGATCATGGGGTCACCCCGCTCGCACTCTCGGGAAGAGTACGTTGTTTTCCAGGTGGATGTGCTCCATCACGTCGTCGATGAAGGCCTTGGTGCCGCTGTAGAGCGCGCGCCAGGTGTTGCAGGCGTCGGCGGGCGGCACGCCGTTGCGAATGGCGGCGCGCAGCCGGTCCAGACGGCGGCCGTGCTCCTCGTGCTCGCACTCCATCGCCCCCATGACCATTTCCGGGTCGGGGCCGCGACCGCTGCGGATCAGCGGGAACAACACGCACTCTTCCTTCTGCATGTGCAATTCCAGTTCGTCCCGCATTTCCTTGAGCACGGCCGACAACCCGTCCGGGCAATCGGCGCGATCGCCGTGCACCGACTCCACGCGCTGGGCAAGGCGGATCAGCTCCGGCAGTTGCTCGCGGTGGCGCTCATGGAAATCGCGGTAGATATGATCGACCAGCGTCAGCAGGTCGATGGTGTTCCAGTCCTTTTCCGCCAGCGGGTCCTTTTCCAGCGCGATCAGGTCGCGCACCAGCATCGCCCCGTCCAGCTGTTTCTTCTGTACCAGTTGCTGCAGCGAGTTCTTGCCGCCGCAGCAGAAGTCGATGCCGTATTTCTGGAAGACTCCGGTGGCGCCCGGCAATTGCGCGGCAATCTGTCCGACCGGCGAATTCAGGTAATCCATGGGAACCTCCGTAAACGTG
>DASUIM010000543.1:0-1937 GCA_036279775.1 Fluviicoccus sp.
CGCTTGCTGTTGTCGGTGATGGAGAAGAACCAGCAGCAGAAGAAGGACAGCATCATCGAGAACATGGCCGGGTTCTGGTAGGGAATCGGAGCCTCGTCGCCGAAGTGGAAGGTTTCCACCCACACCGCCTTGGTCAGGCAGATCAGCGCCACCGAGGACACCATGCCCAGCACGCCGCCCGCCACCGCGCCGCGGGTGGTCAGCTTGCTCCAGAACATCGACATGATCAGCACCGGGAAGTTGGCGGAGGCGGCAACGGCAAAGGCCAGGCCGACCATGAAGGCCACGTTCTGCTTCTCGAAGATGATGCCGAGGATCATGGCGAACACCGCCAGGCCGATGGTGGCGAAACGGGAGACGCGCATTTCCGCCTTCTCGGTGCTGCGGCCGTGGGCGATGACGTTGGCGTACAGGTCATGCGACAGGGCGGACGCGCCGGAGAGCGTCAGACCGGCGACCACCGCCAGGATGGTGGCGAAGGCGACGGCCGAGATGAAGCCGAGGAACAGGTCGCCGCCCAGGGCATGCGACAGGTGCACCGCCGCCATGTTGCCGCCGCCGCGCAGTTCCAGCTTGCCGGTCACGGCCATCTTGGCGGCGTCCAGGTATTGCGGGTTTTGCGCCACGAACAGGATGGCCCCGAAGCCGATGATGAAGGTGAGCAGGTAGAAGTAGCCGATGAAACCGGTGGCCACGAACACCGACTTGCGGGCTTCCTTGGCGTTGTTGACGGTGAAGAAGCGCATCAGGATGTGCGGCAGGCCGGCGGTGCCGAACATCAGCGCCAGACCCAGCGAGATGGCGTCCACCGGGCTCTTGAACAGGGTGCCCGGACCCATGATCTTCAGGCCGTCGGTCTTGTTGACTTCCCCATAGACGCGCACCGCTTCACCGAACATCTTGTCGAAGCTGAAATCGAACTGGTACAGCACCATCAGCGCCATGAATGTTGCGCCGCCCAGCAGCATCACCGCCTTGATGATCTGCACCCAGGTGGTGGCCAGCATGCCGCCGAACAGCACATAGGCCATCATCAACGCGCCGACAATCAGCACGGCGGTGTTGTAGCTGAGGCCGAACAGCAGCTTGATCAGCTGGCCCGCACCCACCATCTGCGCGATCAGGTAGAAGGACACCACCACCAGCGTGTTGATGGCGGCCATGGTGCGTACCGGCTTGCGCGCCAGGCGGAACGAGGCAACATCGGCGAAGGTGTATTTGCCCAGGTTGCGCAGGCGTTCGGCAATCAGGAACAGCATGATCGGCCAGCCGACCAGCCAGCCGATGGAATAGAGCAGGCCGTCATAGCCCTTGCTGAACACCATCGCGGAAATGCCGAGGAAGGAGGCCGCCGACATGAAGTCACCGGCAATCGCCAGGCCGTTCTTGAAGCCGGAGATGCCGCCGCCCGCCGTGTAGAAGTCGGAAGTGGACTTGGTCTGGCTGGCGGCCCACTTGGTGATGCCCAGGGTCAGGCCGACAAAAACCACGAACATGCCAATGGCGGTCCAGTTGGTGGCCTGCTGCACGGTCTGGCCGAGATCGCCGCCCGCCGCCAGCGCCGAACCGCTGAGGAAAGTCAGGAGCAACGCGCCCCATTTCGACATGGCGTTCATAGTTTCACCTCGTCGCGCAGCAGTTTGTTGAGGGCGTCCAGTTCGCCGTTGGCGCGCCAGACATAGACGCCGCACAGGATGAACGCGCTGAGGATGACGAAGATGCCCAGCGGGATGCCGACGGTGGTGACGCCGCCCGACAGCGATTCGTGCAGCCAGGCGGGCTCGAAGGTCACGAGCAGGATGTAGCCGAAATAGATCACCCACATCAGGGCCGCAAGGCTCCAGCTGAGGACGCGTTTCTTGTGCACCAGTTCCTTGAAGTGCGGGTGGTCGAGGATGTCCTGTATCTGGTCTGGTTTCATGGTCTGTTCTTCTAGT
>DASUIM010000544.1:0-1007 GCA_036279775.1 Fluviicoccus sp.
TGGTTCAGGTACAGCGGGTAGAAGGTGTCCAGCGACATGCCCAGCGGCGCGCCGGTATCCACCTTCACCCCGGCCGCTTCCAGCCTGCGCTTCATCTCCAGGTACAGGGCCTTCATGTCGTGGTCGATAGGGCACAGCGGATCGTCAATCCACAGCAGCACGCGGAAATCGGCCAGCTTCTTTTGCTTTGGCGCGGGCAGCTTCAACTGCCAGCCGGGCTGCTGGCTGGGTGAAGGACCGGCGACCACGTCCAGCATCAGTTGCAGGTCTTCCGCCGTACGCGCCATCGGTCCGGCCACGGCCAGGTCGGGGTCGGCGGTGGTGCCGGGAGGGCCGGGAATGTGGCCGCGCAGCGGCACGATGCCCTGGGTGGACTTGTGGCCGTAGACGCCGCAGAAGTGCGCCGGGGTGCGGATGGAACCGCCGATGTCACTGCCCAATTCCAGCGGCGTGAAACCGGCCGCCAGCGCCGCCGCCGCGCCGCCGGAGGAGCCGCCGGGCGTCAGGTCGGGGTTCCACGGATTGTGGGTGGTGCCGTGCAGCTTGTTGTAGCTCTGGATGTCGCTGGCGAATAGCGGCACGTTGGTCTTGCCGATGACGATGGCCCCGGCGTCCAGCAACGACTGTACGGCGGTGGCGGCCTTCTTCGGCATGTGGCTTTTCAGGCTGGACGAACCGGCGGTGCAGGGCAGGCCGGGGACTTCGTAGGTGTCCTTCAGCGTCATCGGCAGGCCGTGCAGCGGCCCCCAGCTTTCGCCGCGCGCGGTGGCGGCATCGGCTTCGTCGGCGCGGCGGCGGGCGGCGTCGCGGTCCTGGGCGATGACGGCGTTGATCAACGGATTACGGGCGTCGATCTGGGCGTAACAGGCGTCCACCAGCGCGCGGCTGGTGATCTCGCCTTTCTTCAGGCGGGCGAGGAGGGTCTTGGCGTCAAGGTACAGCCAGTCTTGGGACATGGGGCGGCCTTCCGGTCTGGGTCGGGATGATGGGGGAGGATAGCGGGTTTG
>DASUIM010000545.1:0-2040 GCA_036279775.1 Fluviicoccus sp.
CCGCGCCATCCTCGTCGTGACGCACAATATAGGTCACCGAATGCGCAAAGCGGCTGTCCTGCATCTCCGGCATGGCGATCAGGCACTGATGGGTGAAATTGGCGTTGGGCAAGGTCATGGCGTCACCTGTATTCATTAAAGGCAGTATTGGGGCCGGTTCCGGAGAAGGCAAGTGTTTTTGCCCGGACAAAGCCTGTTCCTGCGGCGATTGACGCCTATCGGCGAGTGAATTACTGTCGGTTCCCATCCTGATAACAACCGAATCCCGGACCACGCATCATGACCCAACTCGCGACTGTCATTACCGGCGCTTCCAGCGGCATCGGCGCTGAACTGGCCCACCTATTTGCCCCCGAGCACCAGCACCTGGTGCTGGTGGCCCGCCGCCGCGAGCCGATGGAGGCGCTGGCCGAAACGCTGAAGCACAAGTACGGCGTCCGCGTCACCGTCATCAGCCGCGACTTGCAGGAACCGGGCGCGGCGCAGGGCCTGATGGACGATCTGGCCGCCCACCACCTGCAGGTGGATACGCTGGTCAATAATGCCGGTTTCGGCATCGCCGGCAACTTCGCCCACGCCGACATGGCCAAGACCTCGGCCATGATGCAGCTGAACATGATCACCCTGACCGAACTGACCCAGCGCGCCCTGCCCGGCATGCTGGAGCGCGGCCAGGGGCGCATCCTCAACGTCGCCTCGCTGGTCGGCTTCCAGGCCTGCCCCTACTTCGCCGTCTATGCCGCCACCAAGTCCTTTGTGCTGTCGTTCTCGGAGGCGCTGGCGGAAGAAGTCGGCTCGCGCGGCGTGCTGGTCAGCTGCCTGTGCCCAGGCTCCACCGACACCGGCTTCCACGACGTCGCCGCCACCAAGGGCAGCGTGCTGGAACAAATTGCCGACTCGCCGAAAATGGTGGCCGAGGAAGCCTATAAAGGCCTGAACAACGGCCAGCGCATCGTGGTGACCGGCTGGCTGAACAAGCCGGTGCCCATGCTGAACCGGCTGGTGCCGCGCCGCGCCATGACCTGGGCGGTGGGGAAAGTACTGGGCCGCTGAAACCGGCTTTTTCCCGGCTGTCCGGCGTGACAATAACCGCCCCGGACAGCCCGTTTGGCCGACGAACGGCAGCCAAACCCTGAAAACTTGATCCTACGCGCCACATCCTTGTGAATTGCATCGCGAAACACCCGCCTTTTTGCGCCATCCCCACCGTTCATCCCCGATTTTCTACCGTTCATTCCCGAATTTTTACCGCTCGTCGTCACGGTTACAAAAGCACAAAACTGTCAGTTTTTCGCAAGGAAAGCTAAACAATGCTCGACTAATATTTGTACATCGCAAGGAGCACCTTTCTGCTCCGCAAAAACCAGAAAAAACCAGTCCCGAGGTACATCATGAACCGTCTGACCACTCTCGCTGTCGCCGCCCTGGCCGCCACCGTTTCCCTGAACGCCAGCGCGTTCTCGCAGGAAACCCACAAGCGCATCGCCATCGACGCCGTCAACTACATGAAGGCCAACCCGGGCACCACCAATTACACCAAGCTGGCCGCCGGCATTGCCCGCGCCGGTCTGACCGTGGACCAGTTCGCCGCCGCCATGGGCCAGGGTGCTTATGACGTCGATGACTTCGCCGATACCTACATTTGCGGTGCCACCACCGGTGACTGCCAGCTGGCGCCGGTCTGGGGTCTGGGTGCGGGCATCGTCAAGTACACCTCCTACTTCCACTTCATGAACGCCACCCGCGGTCCGGATGTGCATGGCAACGACTACGGCGGCTACAACTACAACCTGCTGACCGTCTGGGGCGATATCGACAACATGGCCGCCACCTGGCTGTACGGCGACTACCTCGATGACGGTAAGGGCGGCCTGTCCGGCTGGTTCTGGAGCGACAACTCCAAGTACAACACCTACGGCATCACCGAGAAGAACTACCGTCTGGGCGGCTACTCCACCAACAGCATGTACGCCGATTTTGAAAAGATGCCCTTCCAGCCCATCGACAACCTCGGCCAGTACTGGTTCCAGAAGTTCCTGA
>DASUIM010000546.1:0-1660 GCA_036279775.1 Fluviicoccus sp.
TGAGCACACACTCGACGCCGGGTTCTTCCAGCGCTTCACGACTGTCAATGTGTGTAAATCCCGCATGCGGGTGCGGCGAAACCGCCACCATCGCATGCAGTGTCCCGGCGGGCAGGGGCAGGTCGGCCGTGAAGCGGGCGGCCCCGGCAGCCAGATGTTCGCGATGATCCGCCTTCATGCGAGGCACTCCTGCGACGACAGTTCCGGATACAGCGCCGTCAGGTGCGCCACCAGCAAATGCTTCAGCAACCTCCGTTTGTAGCCGGCGGAACCGCGCGCATCATCCACCGGGGCGATATCGGCATCCACCCGCGCCAGCGCCTCGCGCACCGTCTGTATACCAACCGACCGGCCGCTGAGATAATCGGAAACGCCGTGCAACAGGCGCGGCACCGGCGCGACGCCGCCCGCGCTGAGGCGGATGCGGCCGAAACGGCCCGGCTTGCCGGGAGCGGCGGTCAGCGCGGTGTTGACGCTGGCAATATCATCCAGCTCGCGCTTGGCGATCTTTTCAAAATGCAGGCGCACGGCCCCGGCCGGATTGCGCGGCAGGCGGATACGGGTCAGCACTTCGTGCGCCTTCAGTTCGGTCTGGTGATAGGCCTTGAAGAAGTAGGGCAGCGGCAACCAGCGGCGGCTGTCCGCCGAGGACAATTCGACTTCCGCCTCCATCGCCAGCAGCAGCACCGCCAGATCCGCCACGGGCGAGGCGTTGACCAGATTGCCGCCGACCGTCGCCATAGCCCGGACAGAAGGCGACCCGAAGCGCTCAAGGTAATGGGTCAGCAACGGCCAGTCACCCGCCAGAACCGGGCTGTGCTGCAACTCGTCCACAGTGACCGCCGCGCCCAGCAGCAGCGCCTCGTCATCGGCCTCGATCAACCGCAGTGAAGGCACGCGATGCAGGGCGCAACGGGTCTTCAATTCCGGATCGCGCGGGCGGTTCACCATCCAGTCGGTGCCGCCCCCCAGATAATGCAAACCGGAATCGGCATCGCCCACCGCCTGTTCAAACAGCTGCGCCACCGGCAGCGGCTGCAAGTGCGCGGCCGCCGCCGCCACATCCGCCGGAACCAGACCGCAGGCGACAATCTCGTCCAGGGTGCGCGGCCGTTGTTCAAAACGCGCCGCCAGCACTCCGCAGGCGCGGCGGATTCCGCCATAGCCGGTGCAGCGGCACAGGTTTCCGGCGGCCGCTTCGGTCAATTCGCGGCCGTTCAGCAGCGCGGCGGTCAGGGCAATCGCCAGCCCCGGCGTGCAGTAACCGCACTGGACCGCGCCCTGATCCACCAGCGCCTGCTGCACCGGCGTCAGCGCATCCCCGGCCAAGCCCTCCGGGGTAATGACCTGACAGCCCTCGGCCTGACCGACGGTCAGCAGGCAACTGTTCAGGGCGCGGTATTTCACCTCTGCATCCGCGGGCGAGTACTCACCGACCAGCACCAGGCAACTGCCGCAATCGCCGGTGCCGCAGCCGGGCTTCGCCGCCGTCAAACCCGCTTCATGACGCAGGAAATCCAGCAGCGGCGTAGCCGGATCAACCAGGGACGCACATATTTTATTATTTATAATCAGCGACATACCACATCCGTAAAACAGAAATTCCGGCCATCGAACAGCCCCTTGTCGCTCAGCTTGAGTTCGGGAATCACCAGCAGCG
>DASUIM010000547.1:0-3349 GCA_036279775.1 Fluviicoccus sp.
GGCGCGTATAAAGCGCGGGCCACCCGTTTTTATCCTGCCAGCCATGCCCATTCTTGCCCTGGAAACCGCCACCGAAGCCTGCTCGGTCGCCCTGATGCTTGCGGACGGTCGCGTGCTCAGCCGTTTTGAACACGCGCCGCGCCTGCAGACCCAATTGCTCCTGCCGATGGTGGACGAGCTGCTGCTTGAAGCCGGAATCACCCTGCGTGATCTGGATGCCGTCGCTTACAGTCGCGGTCCCGGTGCGTTTACCGGCGTGCGCATTGCCGCCGCCGCCGCGCAGGGCTTTGCCTTCGGCCTGAACCTGCCGGTGCTGGCGTTGTCCAGCTTGCAAGTGCTGGCACAACATGTGCATCGTCTGACCGGTGAGAGCCGGGTGCTGGCGATCTTTGACGCCCGCATGGACGAGGTGTATGCCGGCGCCTATGCGCTGCGCGACGGCCTGATGCAGCCGCTGCTGCCCGACGGCCTGTATTCCCCGGAAAAACTGCCGTCACTGCCCGGCGGTGCGTGGTTTATGGCCGGAAACGGCTGTAACCTCCGGGATCGTTTTCCCGCCCATGTAGCGGTGAAAGGAGAGATGGCGGATGTTCATCCGCACGCCTGGGATCTGGCGGTGCTGGCCGCCGCCGCCTTTGCGCGCGGCGAGGCGCAGGACGCCGAACACGCCTTGCCCGTCTACCTGCGGGATGAAGTCTGGCAAAAGCTGCCGGGCCGCTGACACTGACTGAGAGTACTCGAACATGGATATGCTGTTGTTGCTGCAAGCGCTGGTGATGGGCATTGTCGAGGGCATTACCGAATTCCTGCCTATTTCCAGTACCGGTCACCTGATCCTGACCGCCGAACTGCTGAACTTCTGGACCAAGGAAAAGCGTGATGTCTTCGAGGTCGCCATCCAGTTGGGGGCCATTCTCTCGGTCTGCTACGAATACCGCGTGCGTCTGATCAGTGTGACTCAGGGCATGCTGAAAAGGGATGACAAGTCCTGGCTGTTCGCCATCAACGTGCTGGTCGCTTTCCTGCCCGCCGCCGTTCTGGGATTCTTCACCATCCATTTCCTGAAAGAGCACCTGTTCAACGGGGTAACGGTCGCTTGCGCGCTGATTGTGGGCGGCGTGGTGATCCTGTGGGCGGAAAAGCGCCAGCACACGATTACTGTGCCGGAAGTGGATGACATGAAAATCCGCGATGCACTGAAGGTCGGCCTGGCGCAGTGCGTGGCCTTGATACCCGGGACCTCGCGCTCCGGCGCGACCATCATTGGCGGCCTGCTGTTCGGCCTGTCACGCAAGGCGGCGGCGGAGTTTTCCTTCTTCCTGGCCATCCCGACCATGTTTGCCGCAACTTTCTATGATGTGCTGAAGAACCGTGATGCCTTCGTGGCGGCCGATATGCCGGTGTTCGCGGTCGGTTTTGTGGTGTCATTTGTCTCGGCGCTTTTGGTGATCCGGGCGCTGATGCGTTTCATCACCCGTCATGACTTCACGGTCTTTGCGTGGTACCGGATTGTCTTTGGGTCATTCATTCTGGCCACGTGGTACTTCAACATCATTCCGTGGTCGGCCTGACCGGCCCGCATGTCCTCCTTGCAGGTTCTTTGTCTTCCCCATGCCCAGCCGCGCGCCACCGATTTGGCCGCGCGGCTGGATGCTCCGTTGCAAATCCTTCCCGATTTTGACCGCAAAACCCTGAAACGGCTGGCATCCTCCGTCTCCTTGGCGCTGATGGTAGGCGATGATGTCAGCCTGCAGACCTTCGAGCTGCCCCTGCCGGGTCCGGTGCGCGTGGACTGGTCCGACGGCCAGACCCTGTGGCGGCTGCAACATGGCGGCGGACGCGGGGAGATGCTGGCCAAGGCCTGCGGCATCAAGGGGGACTATCTGCCGTGGGTGGTGGACGCCACGGCGGGTTTCGGCCGCGACAGCCTGCTGCTGGCGTGGCTGGGTTGCCGGGTCACGATGCTGGAGCGGTCCCCGGTGGTGCGCGCCTTGCTGGAAGACGGCTGGGGGCGGGCGCTGGCAGAGCCCTTGCTGAAAAAGACGCTTGCACACATGGAACTGGTCTTTTCCGACTCCTCGGTCTGGCTGAGCGGGTTGGCGGGTGATGCCAGGCCGGACGTGGTGTACCTGGATCCCATGTTCCCGTCGCGGGAAAAGTCGGCGAAGGTGAAGGTGAATATGCAGGTGTTCCATCGGGCGGTGGGTGCCGATCCGGATGCGGACAGTCTGCTGGAGCCGGCCTTGGCGGCGGCGAAGAAGCGGGTAGTGGTCAAGCGGCCAAGACTGGCCGAGCCGCTGGCGGGGAAAGCGCCGTCGATTGTGTTTGAGGGGGAGAGCAGCCGGTTTGATGTCTATCTGATCGGTTGAATACTTTAAAAAAACAGACGTTTGCAGTGGCTTTTGCGTGTCAGCTCATGTTGTTTGCGTAGTGGCATCGCACAGCCGGCAGCGCAGTTTCGCGCCCAGCATCCCGTGCCTTCCACTTTCCGTCACGACCCAGGGACGCGACTGCCACGGCGGATCGTGCCGGACATGCTGGGTATGGCCGCAGTGCAGCACGGCCACCCAGTGTCCCTCGTCGTCCTGGAAGAAGCCGGTCATCGGCTGTTCCATCAACCCTGACCTTTCTTTTTGCCCTTGGCTTCCAGTTGCGCCATGGCGGAAGCGATTTCCTCGTCGCTGACGCTGGTGATGTGCAGGATGGTATTCAGCGCTTCCGGGCGCAGCACCAGGTTGGCCTGATGGGCCATGTTGGTCAGGCGCTCGTCGAAGTGCAGCAACTCTTCCTCATCAACGCGCAGGAAGCCGACTTTCTTCAGGGTTTCGATGAAGTTGCGGAAGATGCCCTTGTCGAAGAACTCCGGCGAGTTGAATTCGTACAGCACCGACAGGCGCTGCGCCAGCAGCGAGCACAGGTCTTCCAGCTGCTTCTGCTTTACATGGCCGCTGCCGCGCTGGGTCAGCAGGGTGATGGTCATGTAGTAGCGTTCCATCGACTCCTTGACCGCTTCCCCCAGCACCACCAGTTGCGCGAAGGCTTCGGTGTTGGGATGCGGGCTGTTGACGGTGCCGTTTTCGGAGGTCATCAGGCCGAAATCGGTGAGGGCATCAACGTGACGGTTGACCAGCGATTCGATTTCCGATGCGTCGAAGCCCAGGAACAGTTCCGATTGCAGGTACGGGTAAAGTGAGGAAATCACCCGTACCAGTTGTTCGCGCAGGATTTCACCGTTCTGCTGCACCAGGCAGGCCACCAGCGACGGAATGATGTACAGGTGCAGGATGTTGTTGCGGAAGTAGGTCAGGAACACCGCCTGGTTATCGGCGACGCAGACCAGATCGCCCAG
>DASUIM010000548.1:0-6762 GCA_036279775.1 Fluviicoccus sp.
CATGCCGACAATTCCCCAGACAACCGTCATCAGGGTGAATAGCCGGATTACCCCTAACTCATACGTCACCGGCTGAGCGACGTTAGTGTGGTTGTGACTCATGCATTTAGCTCCTTAAACCACAAGGTTAATAAGGGAATACGTCTGCCTGTCTCCATCAGGTCCGCACCCGAAAAAAGGGTCATTGCAGCGAGGACATCGGATGGGTACCCGGTAGTGGCAGACAGACACACTCCCCGGTCTTCCACATTTTATTGGAAATTATGTATCTCTGCATCTGTCGTGTAGCTTTTTGTGTAAAACGGACGGAAAAAGGTTGAATTTTCCACAGGTGAATTGATGACGGGCAATGTAGGAACTTTGTTTGCGCCGCACAAGTTGCCAAACAAGCGTCCAATAGGTTAGGTTACGGGGGTTCTGATGACCCCCTGTTCAAGCGTTACCGACGCCCAATCCATAAGTAGGAGCTACACATGACCGCATTCCTGTCTGACGCCTGGTTTGACAAAGTTGCCGAGCTGACCGCTGCCGCCGGCGACCTGAATACTCCCGCCACCCTGGCCAACATCGTGCTGAACATCACCGTGACCGGCACCGCCCAAGGCAATGTCGATCTGGCCATCAACGGCGGCAAGCTTGAAAAGGGCCATAATGCCGGTGCATCCACCACGCTGACCATGCCGGGCGACGTCCTGCGCAAGGTTTTCCTGGAATTCGACATGAACGCTGCCATGCAAGCCTTCATGAGCGGTCAGATCAAGGCCGCCGGCGACATGACCAAGCTGATGGCCCTGCAAACCGCGCGTCCCAGCGCCGAGCAGAAGGCCCTGTTCCAGCAGGTGCTGGCGATCAGCTGATCGCTGTCTGTCCGCGATATCCAAAGGCGCACCTGGTGCGCCTTTTTCTTTGGCCTTCGGGCCCGTCGTAACAAATGCACCCTTTTACCATGACGGGATAAGTGCAACATAAGGGGTTGGTTGCCTTGATTACTGAATGGAGAATGACGATGAAACTGTCCTCGATAAACCCGATTGCGGCGGCGCTGGCCGTCTCGCTGTCCACCGCCGCCCTGGCGGAATCGCCGATTGTACCGACCCCGGTCAAACCCGCGGCCGAGCCGTCGATGGCGGAAGGCAAATGCGGGGGGATGAGCATGCAGAAGACTGCAAAAGAGGGCAAGTGCGGTGGCGATAAAATGAAGGCCGCAACCACCGAGGCGGCGGGCAAGCCGGATGCCGGTGTAGCGATTACGAAGGCCAAGATCGTCAAGGAGGGCAAGTGCGGTGAAGGCAAATGCGGAGCCAAGCGCAAAAAGATGACGAAGGAAACCGGCAAGCCCGAGTAAACGGAGCCGTCATGCGCGTCAGCCATTCGTTTAGGGGCGCGGGTCTGGGGTTGCGGCGGTCATTCATGGATGACCTGCTGCAATCGCCACCCGCGCGGCTGCCCGATTTTCTTGAAATTGCACCCGAAAACTGGATGGGCATGGGCGGGCGTTATGCGGAGATGCTGCAGTCCGTAACCGGGCGTTTCCCGGTCATTGCCCACGGCTTGTCCCTTTCCATCGGCGGTCAGGCTCCCCTGGATCGTGTTTTCCTGAGTAACCTGCGCCGGTTTCTCGATCAGTGGCGTATCGACGTCTACTCTGAGCACCTCAGTTACTCCGGGGATGCCGGTCATCTCTATGACTTGCTGCCCATCCCGTTCACGGAAGATGCCGTCAGGCATGTGGCTGAACGGGTGGCGCAAGTTCAGGATATCCTGGGAAGGCGTATCGCGCTGGAAAATGTGTCCTATTATGCGGCGCCCGGCGCAGCGATGTCCGAAGCCGAATTTCTGCGGGGTGTGCTGGAGGCGGCTGATTGCGACCTGTTGCTCGATATCAACAACATCTTCGTCAATGCCGTGAATCACCGCTACGACGCCCTCGCTTTCCTGAAAGCCATGCCCAGGGAGCGCATCGCCTATTTGCATGTGGCCGGCCACTTGGCGGAGTCTGACCAATTGCGGATTGATACACATGGCGACTCGGTGATTGATGAAGTCTGGACGCTGCTGCTGGCGGCCTACGCGGAGTTTGGTGTCTTGCCGACGCTGCTGGAGCGGGATTTCAACATGCCGCCAGTGGCGGAACTGTTGCAGGAAGTGGATATCATCCGCCGGTTACAGGCGGATGCCGGGGCGGGGAGCGCCGGGCATGGCTGATTTCCGTAAGCAACAGCAGGTCTTCACCGACTGGATCCGCCACCCGGAAACCGCCGCCGCGCCGCCCGATGTCGCCCCGGAACGGATGCAGCTTTACCGCGAACTGTTGTTCAACAATGTTGCCGGTTTTGTGGAAAATGCATTCCCGATGCTGCGGAGATGTTTGCCCGGTTGGCGATGGGAGTGGCTGATCACCACCTTTTTCGCGGATTACCGTTGTCAGAGTCCGTATTTTCGGGACATCGCGCGGGAGTTTCTGACGTTTCTGCAATCGTGTGACTGGAGCGAGCATCTCTGGGCGCCGGAGCTGGCGCATTTTGAATGGGCTGAAATGGCGGCGGACGTGGCGGAGGGAGCTTGGCCGGCGTCCTGGCCGGGGGATCCGTGGACCCAGGTTCCCGTGGTGTCACCGTTTGCATGGCCGTTGCTGTACCAGTGGCCGGTACACCGTTTTGAAAACGGGATTTCCGGGGAATCCCGGCGGCAGACAGCCTTGCTGGTTTACCGGAAACGCAATCATCAGGTTGCCGTCATGGAGATTTCACTCCCCGCTGCCGCTTTACTGGAATATGTGCAACAAAACCCCGTGCCTTTGGATGCCGCCGTCGGACAGCTGGCCCGATCGCATGCGCTGGAGCCCGGGTGGCTGGCAGCCCATGTTCGGCCCTGGGTGGAAAGCTGGCTGGCCGAGGACGTGATATGCGGTGTGGAGCCATCTCCCTGAAGGCTTGCGCCGATTGCCGTCGGGGGAGGTGGTTTTGAGAAAAACTGTAAGCACACCGTTTTGTCTGTTTCTATTTGACGGCGGCCTTGCTTAGAATGCGGCAAACCTTTGCACCGAGACGGGCATGAAACAACAATTAAAGCAATTCACGGCGGTCTTGATAGCGGGATTGGCTCTTTCGCCGAATGTTCTTGCGGCAGCGGCGGCAGATCCCGACCCCTGGGAAGGCATGAACCGCAAAATTTTCAGCTTTAATAAAAAGGTCGACGGCTGGTTTCTGAAGCCGGTCGCCAAGGGCTATCGCGCGGTCATGCCGCAACCGGTGGATGATGCGGTCACCCGTTTTTTCCTCAACCTGACCGAGCCCCTGCATATGATCAATGATGGCTTGCAGGGAAAAGCCAAGGCGGCCGGACAGGATTTGGGACGGCTGGCGGTCAACACCGTTACCTCCCTGGGTTTCGCCGATCTGGCCTCGCGCTGGGGCCTGCCGCGCCACGAAGAGGATTTTGGCCAGACACTCGGTCGCTGGGGCGTGAAATCCGGTCCGTACGTGGTGTTGCCGTTCATGGGCCCCAGCAATCTCCGCGACGGCACCATGCTGCCGCTGGACGGGCTGGTCAATCCCCGCAATCTGGTCGAGCCGGCCGGGGCCAATGCCGCCCTGTTCGTGCTGGATAAAGTGGATTTCCGCGCCGACCTGATTCCCTTTGAAAAGGTCATCGAGGGTGACGAATACCTGCTGATGCGCGATTTGTACCTGCAGCGCCGCGAATTCCTGGTGCAGGACGGCAAGGTCCGGGATGAATTCCTGGATGAGGAACCGGTGGAGTAAACAGTCCCCGGTATTGGCCCGTGCGGGCCGTCCGCCACTCCTTTGTTTCAGGGTGTTCAGAACGGCTTGCATGTTGTTCGGCCTTTGACTATTGTCCGCAGGTATATTCTGCAATTGACCCTGACGATGCCCACACCAGACCAAGAACACGGCTACATTCTTGTGATTGAACAGGAAGCCGCCATGCGCCATTGGCTGGTCACCCATCTGTCAGAGCAAGGGCATACCGTCGACGCTTGCGATGTCTTGTCCGTGGGGCTGGAGTGCTTCCGTGCGGGCAGCCATGATGTGGTCATTGCCGATTACCTGAGCCTGCTGGCCCAGAATTCCGACTTTCTGCAAACCCTGGCCGAAGAGGCCCCCGATACCCCGGTGATTACGGTATCGGTCGGCGACAATATCGAACATGCGATCGGGGCGTTGCGGAATGGCGCGGTTGACCACCTGTTCCCCCAACGACTGAATCCGGAAGTTTTGGGACTGCGCGTCCAGAAAGCGCTTGAGCGCAGCCTTCTGCTCCGGCAAAACCGGCAGTACCGGCAACAACTGGAGGCCGCCAACGCCGAGTTGGAACGCAGCCTTGAACTGTTGCAGGAAGATCAGGAGGCCGGTCGCCGAGTCCAATTCCGGTTGTTGCCGCAAAGCCCCTTCCAGCTGATGGATTGCACGGTCACCCACCGTATTTTCCCTTCGCTTTATCTCTCCGGTGATTTTGTCGAATATTTCAAGGTGGGGGAGAACAAGCTGGGGTTCTACCTGGCCGACGTCTCCGGCCATGGCGCGGCCAGCGCGTTCGTCACGGTTTTCCTGAAGGCCGTCACCAACCGCCTGCAGCGCCACTATGAAAAGAAAACCCAGGTCAATTTTGTCTCGCCGTCGCGGGTGTTGGCCGACATCAATGCGGAACTGAACGCCATGCACATGGGCAAGCATCTGGCCATGTTTTGCGGCGTAGTTGATCTGATCAATCACAAATTAACCTACAGCGTCGCCGCACATTATCCGCCCCCCTTACTGATTAACGACGGAGACGTGCTATCATTGGCGGGTCGGGGGTTGCCTCTCGGCCTGTTCAAAGAAGTGAATTACGAAGAACACGTGGTTTCGCTGGGTGAACGCTTCACGTTGATTGCCGCCTCTGACGGGGTGCTGGAAGTGTTACCCAAGGGCTCGGCCAGCGAAAAAGAAAAACAGTTACAAGAGATAGCCATGCATGTAAACAGTGTGGATGACCTGGTGAGCGCCCTTCAACTCAGCAAGGATGCCGCCTTGCCGGATGATGTAGCCCTGCTGGTCATCAAGCGAGCCTGATACATGCCCACCGGTCATATCCTCTATGCCTCGCATGGTGGAACCTACGTTCTCAAATTCACTGGCGAGATACGCGCCTCCATGTGCGCCACGCTCGACAATTTTCTTGAAAAGTCCTTTCTTGACCCCGGCATTACCGGCATCCTGATCGACCTGACCCAGACCGAATATGTGGACAGCACCGCCTTGGGGCTGATTGCCAAGACGGCGGTTTTCCTGCAACTGCATAACGGCCGCAAGCCGATCATCCTGTCCACCAATCCCGATATCAGCCGCGTGCTGGAAAGCATGGGCTTCGATCAGGTCTTCCTGATTCTGGATGGCTGCTGTGATGAAGAAGGTTTGAGTGAGATTCCCGAAGTTGAGCCGTCCGAGCAGGAAATGATGACCAAGGTGATTTCCGCGCACCGCGTGCTGATGGGGCTGAGCGAAAAGAATCAGGAAACCTTCAAGAATCTGGTCGATATTCTGGAAATGGAACAACAGGCGCAGGGTGAAGCCAAGCATTAAGCCAAAGTGACGGTCAGGCGGCCATCACTTTCCGGGCAAGTCCTTTTGCCCGCTGCCGGATTTACAGCAGCTTGACGATTTTATCTTCAAGCGTCCGCAGGTCCGCCGCAAACTGCCGGATGCCCTCCGCCAGTTTTTCCGTCGCCATCGCATCTTCATTCATTTGCCAGCGGAAAGCCGCTTCGGTCAGTGCCGGCAGTTGTGCAACGCGCGCGACACCCGGTGTCAGGGCGCGCTCCAGATGGGCCAGATTGTCCGATAGCGCATCAAGCAGGGCGGGGCTGATTGTCAGCTTGTCACACCCGGCCAGCGCCGTGATTTCGCCGGTATTGCGGAAGCTGGCGGCCATGACCACGGTCTTGTAATCACACGCCTTGTAATACTCATAAATGCGCTTCACCGACAGCACCCCGGGATCGGTTTCCGATGTGTAGTCCTGCCCGGTGTTTTTCTTGTACCAGTCCAGAATGCGCCCGACAAAGGGCGATATCAGGGTAACACCGGCTTCCGCGCAGGCCTGTGCCTGGGCAAAGTTGAACAGCAGGGTGAGGTTGCAGTGAATGCCTTCCTGTTCCAGCAGGCGGGCGGCCTGGATGCCTTCCCAGGTGCTGGCGATCTTGACCAGCACGCGATCACGGTCGATACCGGCCTGTTCATAACGGCGGATAACGCGGCGGGCCTGCTCAACGGTGGCGCGCAGGTCAAAAGACTGGCGGGCGTCAACCTCGGTGGAGACGACGCCGGGAATGCTTTGCAGGATTTCCACGCCGAAACCGACGGCAATAGCCTCCACTGCGTCCTGCAGGCGGCTGGCGCTGTCCGGCTGGCGGGCGGCGCTTTCCAGACCGCGACGGATAATGTGTTCATATTCCGGTTGCGAAGCGGCCTTCAGGATCAGCGAGGGATTGGTGGTGGCGTCCACCGGCTTCAGACGGCGGATGCTGGCGATATCACCGGTATCGGCGACGATGGTGCTGATTTTTTGCAGTTGTTCCAACTGGTTCATGCCGTAGCTTCCTGACGGTTCTTGTCGATTATGAATCCGGCCGCTTCTTCCACCAGGTCTATGCCGCGATGCTTGAGATGGGCGTGGGTGCTGAGATGCTGCCGCCAGCGCCGGGCGCCGGGCAGACCCTGGAACAGGCCGAGAATGTGTCGTGTCATCTGGTTCAAGGGT
>DASUIM010000549.1:0-2829 GCA_036279775.1 Fluviicoccus sp.
GAAGGCCTTCGAAAGCGCGCTGGCGGCGCGGCTGGCGGATTTCGACATGTCACGGCCGGTATTTGTGGAAGCGGAAAGCAAGACGGTGGGCAACCTGCGGGTGCCGCCCGCGCTGTTCGCGGCGATGCGGACGGCCGAGCCCGTCTGGCTGGAGGTGCCCTTTGCGGCGCGGGTGGAATTCCTGCTGCGCGATTACGACTATTTCCTGAAAGACCCGGCCTGGCTGGGACAGCGGCTGGACCGGCTGGTGGAGCTGCATGGCAAGGAACAGGTGGCCCGCTGGCGGGCGCAGGTTGACGCGGGGGCGTGGCAGGAACTGGTGGGCAGCCTGCTGGCGGATCACTATGACCCGGCGTACCGCAAGGCGGCGCAGCGCGATTTCGCGCGGCGCGGGGAGGGGGTGAAGGTGGTGCTGGAAGGGTTGACGGCCGAGGTGTTCACACAGGCGGCTGCAACGCTGCTGGCCGTCTGACGTGCCTGATTCGGGCGCGTCAGACGGTAGCGGTGATTACTGGTTGTTGTACTTCGACAGGTACAGCTTCATCTTGCCCTTGCTGTCGAATGCCCCCGCGCCCACATAAATGGCATTGCCGTACAGCGCCAGCCCGCCGCTGGTGACATCCACCGCGTTCATCGTCCCGGAAGCCAGCAGCGCCGCCTTGCTGTCGAACTTCTGCGGGGTGTTGCTGCCCGCCACATAGATATTGCCGGACGCATCCGTTTCCAGTTCATTGATGATGCCCGACTTCTGCGTGGTGCTGGACAGCACGCTGCCGTTGGCCGGGTTGATGATGTTCAGGATGCGCGTCGGCTGTTGCGACAGGCCCAGCACCAGGTTGCCGTTGGAAAGCAGCTTCACCTTCGGCGTGCCGCCCAGTTGGAAGGATTGTGTGTCCGGGTCATTGAAGAACTTCGTCCACACCTGTGTGCCGTTGCTGCTGATGCGCGTCAGGTAGGAACTGTCCTGCGGTTCGTCATTGTAGGTGGCGACGTAGACGGTACCGTCAGCGGCCACGGCCAGTTCGGCGGGCGGGTTCTGCGCATCGGCGTGTGCCCAGTGCCAGACCTGTTGCAGGTTGGCGTCAAAGCGCTGCACATGGCCGTAACCGGCGGTGTAGATGCCGCTGGCCGTGACCGCGACATCCCACAGCGGCGCGGCGGAGGTGACGGTGGTCACCGGATTGCCGTTCTGGTCCAGCACATACAGCTTGCGGCCGGCCACCAGCACCTGGTTGCCGTTCAGTTCCAGATCGCGCAGGGCGCCGCCGTCAATGCCGCCTTCCAATGTCTTGCGCCACAGCTCGAATCCGTTGCGGTCGAACTTGATCACCGACGTTTCGCTAACGGCGTAGATGCTGCCGTCCGTGCCCAGACGCGCCGCATAGGGCTTGTCGTAATCGCCCAGATCGGCCACGGCCTTCCAGATAATCTGCCCGGTCAGGGTGTACTTGATCACCACCAGCTGGTCCTGGATGCCTTGCAGGGAGGAAGAAACCCCGACCGAAATCACCGCGCCCGCCGGATCGGCCAGCACGCTGTGCACGCTTTCATAACGGTCTTCCAGGTCGTTGGCGGAGGCCCAGCTTTCCCAGACCGGGGTCATCTGGGCGGCGGTGCAGGCCGCCAGCACGGCGGCAATCACCGTCAGGGCGGAAATACGGGGCAGGGTGGTCAGGCGCATGGATGGTTCTCCGCGTGGCGTCATCAGCTAAATCGATGGCGCTAAATGTAGGCAGGCGGCGCTGGTATTTATACAACTGTTTTTGCGAAATGATGCCAACGTGCTTGGGAATGGCTGCCATCGTGAAGTATTGTCGGACAATGATCCAAGGTATTGGATTTGAAGGACATATTTCTGATCGATGCTCAGGGGAGTGGAGCTTTTGCTATATTCTGCATGCATGCGGGGATAAAAAGGGTTGCGGCTGGACGGACTTGGTGGGATTGTCGGGGCTGGGGCACGGCCTGCCGGATGCAGCAGGCCAGGCGTGTGTATGGGTCGGAAAAGGGCTGCGCCATGCTGTTTCGCGGGCTGACGGGATTGATGGTGATGCTGTGGGCAATGGCCGCGTTCGGCGGCGACATCCACAAGTGGGTGGATGCCCAGGGGCAGGTGCATTTCGGTGACGAGGCGCCGCGCAACGCCCGCAGCCAGGTCGTGACGGTCAAGCCGAATGTCTACGGCTCGCCCATCATTGACCGGAATCCCCCGGCCATCAGTGCCAAGGGCGTCATCCTGTACGGCACCACCTGGTGCGGTTTCTGCAAGAAGGCCAAGGCTTACTTCCAGTCCAAGGGCATTGCCTACACCGAATATGATGTTGAGAACTCCGCCAAGGGCCGCGCCGATTATGTGCGCCTGCACATGCAGGGGGTGCCGGTGATCCTGGCGAACGGCAAGAGGATGAACGGGTTCACGCCGGAGGCCTTCGAGCAGATGATGAGCGGGTCGGGGCGTTAGCCAGTACAGACCTCACGGCCCCGGCTGAATCCGCCCCATCCACGCTTGAAACCTTCCCTCCGGATCGTACTTCGCCCGGATCCGGTCCAGTTTCGCCAGCTTCTCATCGCGCATGAACCGCGCCGGTCGCCTGCCCAGATTCTCGTCCGCCAGCTGGATGCCTTGCGAATGCGCCGCCATCCCGCCCATGCAGTCCGTCGCCCAGTTTTCATACCGCGCATCGTCCGCCGCCCGTTTCCATTCCCCGTACACTGCAAAATAGCGGTTGGCCTCCATCGAGAACGCCATGTCCGGCCGTTCGGCGGGCGGTTGCCAGTTCAGCCACAGCGCATGGCTGGGGGCGGGCGGCAGCGTGTCGGCGACCTGGC
>DASUIM010000550.1:0-13950 GCA_036279775.1 Fluviicoccus sp.
GTCGGCGGCACCCCCATCTTCTTCAACAAGGGCAAGGGGGCCTATCTTTGGGATGCGGACGGCAAGCAGTACATCGACTATGTCGGTTCCTGGGGGCCGATGATCCTGGGCCACGCCCATCCGGACATCATCAAGGCCGTGCAACTGGCCGCCGAAAACGGCCTCAGCTTCGGTGCGCCCACCGAAACCGAGATCACCATGGCTGACCGCGTCTGCGAGATCCTGCCTTCAATGGACATGGTGCGCATGGTCAGTTCCGGCACCGAGGCCACCATGAGCGCCATCCGCCTGGCGCGCGGTTTCACCGGCCGCGACAAGCTGGTCAAGTTTGAAGGCTGCTATCACGGTCACGCCGACTCGCTGCTGGTCAAGGCCGGTTCCGGCATGCTGACGCTGGGGGTACCGACCTCGCCCGGTGTTCCCGCCGATCTCGCCAAGCACACCCTCACCCTGCCCTACAATGACCATGAAGCACTGATGAAATTGTTCGGCGAACTGGGCGAAGAGATTGCCTGCGTCATCGTCGAACCGGTGGCGGGCAACATGAACCTCATCGCGCCCACGTCCGAGTTCCTGCACGCCATGCGCGACCTGTGCACCCGTTACGGTGCGGTGCTGATCTTCGACGAGGTCATGACCGGCTTCCGCGTCGCGCTGGGCGGTGCGCAGGCTTACTACGGCATCACCCCCGACCTGACGACACTGGGCAAGATCATCGGTGCGGGCCTGCCGGTCGGCGCATTCGGCGGCAAGCGTGAAATCATGGAATGCATCGCGCCGCTGGGACCGGTCTATCAGGCGGGCACCCTGTCCGGCAATCCGCTGGCGATGAAGGCCGGTCTGGCCATGCTCGACCTGATCAGCGCACCTGGCTTCTACGACAACCTGACCACCAAGCTGGCGACGCTGCTCAGCGGCCTGCAAACCCGTGCCGATGCGGCGGGCATTCCGTTCACCACCGCGCAGGTCGGCGCGATGTTCGGCATCTTCTTCACCGACAAGAAGGTCGTGCGCAGCTATGCCGAAGCCACCACCTGCAATATCGAACACTTCAAGCAGTTCTTCCACGCCATGCTGGATGAAGGGGTCTACCTGGCACCGTCCGCATTCGAGGCCGGTTTCA
Organism: Fluviicoccus sp.; assembly: GCA_036279775.1. GTDB lineage: Bacteria > Pseudomonadota > Gammaproteobacteria > Pseudomonadales > Moraxellaceae > Fluviicoccus. The sequence continues at coordinate 1,124 of DASUIM010000550.1, forward strand.
TTTCCAGCGCCCATACGGACGACGACATCCAGCGGACCCTGGACGCCGCCGAACGCGCCTTTGCCCGTTTGAGCCGCTGAGAACCGCCCGGTGAAGGCCGCCTGGTTCCGCCGCCACCCGCTGGGGACCGCCTTGCTGCTGTCCCTGCTGGTGCATCTGGCCATGCTCTGGGACGGGGACCTGGCTGCCTTGACCGAGATGCTGGAGCCGGACGATCCGGATCAGGTGCTGGCGCGGAAGAAGGCGAAAGCGGTGCCCAAGGTCAAACTGGCCATCAAGCCCGTCGCCCGCCCTGCCGGTACACCCGGCCGGCCGCAGGTGACGCTCACCTTTGAAGAGCCGCCCAAACCAGCCGCCGCACCGAAGATATCACCCGCACCCAAACCCGCTCCCAAGGTCGCGGCCAAGCCTGAACCGGCTGCCCCGGCGCCCGCACCTGCCGTCACAGATACTGCATCCGTCATCACCGCGCCGCCGCCCGCCGCCGCCCCGGCCGAAGCCCCGGTTCCGGCGGCCGTTCCCGTGGCGGAAGCAGCGCCCCCTGCTCCACCCGCGCCCAAATACGAGCCGCCACCCGCCTTCCCGTCCGAACTGCAGGCCCGTTACCGCGCCTCGGTGGAAGGCATCAAGGTCGATGTGCAGCAGGTCTGGCGCATGGAGGGTTATCAGTACACCATCGAAAACATCAGTTCCTTTGTCGGCATCAAGTTCCGGATGAGCAGCGAAGGCGAGATTTCCCCGGATCGCGGCCTGATACCGGCCAACTACCGCCTGCTGATGAACAAGAAGGTGCTGCGCTTCGCCTCCTTCAACCACGGCACGCACATGGTCCGCTACGGCAAGCCCGACAATGAAAAGGTCGCGCTGATGGAAGACGTGATCTACGATCCGCTCAGTCTGGGCTATCAACTGGCCATCGGGTTTACCGGCGAACCCTTTGAACTTCGTTTTACCACCGGCACGCGTGTTTCCTCGGCGCGGCTGGCGCTGGTGGGTGAGGAGTTGCTGAAACTGCCCGGCGGCGAATTGCGAACGCTGCACATTCAGGGGCAAAGCCTGGAAGGCACGCCTTTTGAAGTCGATGTCTGGCTGGCCCCTGACCACCGCAACTTCCCGGCCAAGGTCCGCATCGTGCGCAAGGGCGACGCACTCGATCTCAGCCTGAAGTCACTGGCTTTCGAGGGCGAGCAGCGTTTCGGCAAAAAGATGAAGGCCAAGGAGGACGAGGAAGAAACCGTGGTACCCAATGAATGGCTGGAACGACCGGACTTCAAGGAATATCGGCCCGCGGAACCGGTCAAGGGCTTGCCTGGCGAAGATACGCCCTGAAAATGAAGAAGGGGCGCTGCCAGCGCCCCTTCTTCATGTTTCCACCGCGAAAGATCAGACCTTGCGGATCATGACGCTGCCAATCGAATAACCCGCCCCGAACGAGCAGATCACACCCAGGTCGCCCCTGGACAGATTGTCGCGATGCAGGTGGAAGGCAATGATCGAACCGGCGGAACTGGTATTGGCATAGCGGTCAAGAATGATCGGCGCTTCTTCCACGGTCGGGTCGCGGTCCAGCACCTTGCGCGCAATCAGCGCGTTCATGCTGCTGTTGGCCTGATGCAGCCACATCCGCTTCAATTCGGCGGCCTGCAGGTTCAGCTCACCCAGATGCTGGGTAATCTGTTCCGCCACCATCGGGCAGACTTCCTTGAACACCTTGCGGCCTTCCTGACGGAACAGCTTGTCGCGCGCGCCGACACCGCTTTCATCACAGCGGTTCAGGAAACCGAAGTTGTTGCGGATGTTGTTGCTGAACTGGGTTTGCAGCTTGGTGCCGACAATTTCCCACGCTTCAGGGTTGGTGCAGGTCTCGGCGGTTTCCAGGATCACGGCGGTGCAGACATCGCCGAAAATGAAATGGCAGTCGCGGTCACGCCATTCCAGGTGGCCCGAACAAATTTCCGGATTGACCATCAGCACGCACTTCGCGGAACCGCTGCGGATGGCGTCGGCGGCGGTTTGCAGGCCGAAGGTGGCGGAGGAACAGGCCACGTTCATGTCAAAGGCAAAGCCCCTGGCGCCAATGGCATTCTGGATTTCGATCGACATCGCCGGATACGGACGCTGCATGTTCGAGCAGGCGACAATGATCATGTCGATATCCGCCGCCGTCTTGCCGGACTGTTCCAGTGCACCGGCAATCGCCTTCACCGCCATCTCGCACTGCAGCGACTGCTCATCATCGCCACGCTCGGCAATGATCGGGTACATACGTTCGGGGTCCAGCACGCCGGACTTGTTGATCACGAAACGGGACTTGATGCCCGAGGCCTTCTCAATGAATTCCGGCGTGGAACCCTTGACCGGCTGCAATTCGCCGCGCTCGATGGCATCGGCGTTGCGGCTGTTGAACAGCTCGGCATAGGCATTCAGCGATTCCACCAGCTCTTCGTTGCTGATGCTTTCACTCGGGGTGAACAGACCGGTTCCACTGATCAGGACCTTCTTCATCCATCAACTCCTCGCGGGTGGCGATTTTGGGCGGCGCGGCGATTGTCAACCGGTCGCAGGCAGGCAGGACGGGCGACCGGGGTACAGCCGTCCGCAAAAGTGTAACAATTTGCCTCAAAGCTGTCAGTCAGGCAAGGGTTTTGTCGGACAAACGGCGTGTCAAAACTCAAAGTTCCAGCCACATTTTGTCAAGCCGCTGCGCTGAAACCGGCATCGCGGTCTTCATCGGCTGTGAAAACAGGGAAATCCGGTATTCCTCCAGCAGCCACCGATATTCCTCTACCGGCTCCAGCGGCAGACCGCGCGCAATGCGGTCCGTCTTTTTCTGTTGCAACGCCTTCCAGCGTTTCTGTATGTCCTGTGTGCCCTGGGTATCGCGCAAGAGATTGTTGGGCAAGCGTTGCAGACGTAACTGCACCGCTTTCAGGTAGCGGGCATATTCCTTCCAGCGCGCATTGGGCAGCTCTGCCGCAAACGTGGCCGGATGCAAGGCCTCCAGCTGCGCTTTGATATCCTCCACCGCAGGGCCGAATACCGCCTGCCGCACGTTTTGCAATTCCTTCTGTACTTCCCTCCATTGCTTATAGATTTCACCCAATTGCTTCACCAACTGCGCCGCTTCGGACAACAGTCCGGGCCGCACCTTGCCCAGCCAGGCGTCATAAGCGGTGCGGGTATACGCATTCTCCGGAAAGCAGACAGTACGGAACACCGCATTGACCGCCTGTTCCTCCAGTTGCTGCTTGTTACCGAAGGACGAATAATCCAGCGTCAGCGCCGGGGTGATGTACTTTTTGATCTGCTTCAGTTCCGCCGCGCATTGATGCTTGCACAGCCAGACCATGCCAAGATAATGTTCACGTTGCGCCTCGGTCTCGCTGCTCAGGTATTGCAGGCTGACGCCCTTCTCCCCCGCCACCAGCGCCGCATAACTGCGCGACGGCAAGCCCGCCACCTTCTTTTCCATGATCGGCGGGATGACGTCGGGGAACGTCGTCAGTAACGCATCCGTCACCGGCTGCACCGTCACTTTCTGCCCGGCGAACCTGATCCTCAGTTCTTCCAGATCCCGCCCCGTGGCCAGAGTCTTGCCCTTTTCATCCACCACACGCAGATTGAAGCGGCAATAGACCGGGAGTTGCTGCAGAGCGTCCTGCCAGTCTTCGGGCGTCACGCGGATGCCTTTCTGTATCAAGATCTGGCTAAGCAGGCCTTCCAGCGATACCGAATGATTAGCACCCTCCAGTCTCTCCATTGCAAACTTCACAGTATCCGGCACCGGCACCAACTGCCGACGCAAGGCTTTCGGCAGGGCCTTGAACAGCGCCTCCACCTTGTCGGCCAGCAGCCCCGGCACCAGCCACGACAAGGTCGCCGCCGAAATCTGCGGCAACACCGTGTACGGCACGCTGATCGTTACGCCGTCGTCTTCCGCGCTGGGGTCGAATCGATAGCTCAACGGCAACCGCAGGCCGCTGATATCCAGGTGGTCGGGATACTCGTCGATGGCGGGCAGGCTGTCGCCGGTCAGCAGGTCTTCCGGTTTCAGGAACAGGATTTCGGGATGCTTGCGTTCCTCATCATGCCGCCAGCCGTCAAAGGCGCGGGCATTGGCAATGGTGGGCGGCACCAGCCGGTCATAGAAGGCATACAGTACTTCGTCATCCACCAGTAGGTCGCGACGCCGCACCTTGTCCTCAACGCGGGTAATGTCATCCACCAGTTGCCGGTTGTGCTTGAGGAACGCCGCCTTCAGGTTGATGTCGCCTTCCACCAGCGCGCTGCGGATGAAAATCTCGCGCGCCTCCACCGGATTGACCTTCTCGTAGCTCAGCTTGCGCTTGGGATTGACGATCAGACCGAACAGCGACAGCTGCTCATAAGCCATCACCCGGCCCTGCCCCTTTTCCCAGTGCGGCTCGAAGACATGGTGTTTCAGCAGGTGCTTGCCTTCCTGCTCAATCCATTCCGGCTCCACCTTGGCGACGGTGCGCAGGTAGACCTGACTGGTTTCCACCACCTCCGAGGCCATCACCCACGGCGGCGACTTCTTGTGCAGGATCGAACCGGGGAAAATCTTCGCCTTCTGGTTACGGGCGGCGATGAACTCGCGGTCATCGCCCTTGTGCGCAATCTGCGCCAGCAAGCCGGACAGCAGGGCGCGGTGAATGGTTTCGTAATTTGCCGGTTCGCTGTTGCGGACCAAATTGAATTCCTTGCAGACAATCAGCAACTGGTGGTGGGTTTCCTTCCATTCGCGCAGTCGCAGGTAGGAAATGAAGTGCGTCTTCGCCCATTGCCGCCGCTGGTTTTCACTCAGGTCGCCGCGCACTTCCTCGAAGGTACGCCACAGCTTCACATAGAAGAGGAAATCGGAGTCCGGCTCACGGAACAGGGCATGCTTCTGGTCAGCTTGCGTCTGCTTTTCGGGCGGACGCTCGCGCGGGTCCTGCACGCTGATGGCGCTGACAATCATCAGCATTTCGTCCAGACAACCGTTGTGCGCCCCGGCAATGATCATCCGCGCCAAACGCGGGTCCAGCGGAAAGCGGCTGAGCTGGCGGCCCAGATTGGTCAGCTTGTGGTCGTCATCCAGCGCACCCAGTTCTTCCAGCACGCGCACGCCGTCATTGATGAAACGACTGTCCGGCGGCTCCACAAAGGGGAAATTGCTGATGTCGCCCAGCCCCAGGGAATGCATTTGCAGGATGACCGACGCGAGGTGGGTGCGGCGGATTTCCGGCTCGGTGAACTCCGGGCGGCCCAGGAAGTCTTCTTCACTGTACAACCGGATGCAGATACCCGGCGCGATACGGCCGCAACGTCCCTTGCGCTGGTTGGCCGCTGCCTGCGACACCGCTTCAATCGGCAGCCGCTGCACCCGTGAACGGTAGGAATAACGGCTGATGCGGGCAAAACCGGGGTCGATGACGTAATAGATATTCGGCACCGTCAGCGAGGTTTCCGCGACGTTGGTGGCGATAACAATACGGCGGCCTTTTCCACTGGGATGGAAAATCTTCTGTTGCTCGTTCAGCGACAAGCGGGCGTAAAGCGGCAGCACTTCCGTGTGTTGCGGACCATATTTGCGCAGGGTTTCCGCCAACTCGCGGATTTCCCGTTCGGTGCTGGCAAAAATCAGGATGTCACCGTGCCCCGGCCGTCCGGAACGACGGCCGTGCTCCACGCACTCCTCCACCGCCGCCAGCACGGCACGCGGCAAGGCATCTTCCAGTTGCTCGAAGCTGTCGTCCTCGTCGGACTTGACCGGCTCTTCGGAAATGGGCCGGTACAGCACTTCCACCGGGAAAGTGCGGCCTTCGACATTGATGATTGGTGCGTTGTTGAAATGGCGGCTGAAACGTTCCACATCCAGCGTCGCGGAGGTGATCACCACTTTCAGGTCCGGGCGCTTGTCCAGCAGTTGCCGCAGGTAGCCCAGCAGGAAATCGATGTTCAGGCTGCGCTCGTGCGCTTCGTCGATGATCAGGGTGTCATAGGCATTGAGGTAACGGTCGCCGGTGAGTTCCGCCAGCAGGATCCCGTCGGTCATCAGCTTCGCATAGCCGTCAGGGTTGATGGCTTCGCTGAAACGCACCTTGAAACCCACGACTTCACCCAGCGGGCTGCCCAGCTCCTCGGCGATCCGCGCTGCGACACTGCGCGCCGCCAGCCGTCGCGGCTGGGTGTGGCCGATGTAGCCGGTACGACCGCGACCGGCCAGCAGGCACAATTTCGGCAGCTGGGTGGTTTTCCCGGAGCCGGTTTCCCCCGCCACTACAACTACCTGATGGTTGCGGATGGCCTCGATGATGTCGGCGGCGCGGCCACTGACCGGCAGGTCGTCATTAAGACGGATGTCCGGGAGATTGGCGCCGCGCTTAGCAACATGGGCTTGCGATTGTTGAATCAGGCCTTGCAGTTGCGCGGCCGCTTCCTCGCGTTTATCAGGGGCGACACCGCGCAGGCGCTGCCAACGGCCGATCAGGCGCGGGCGGTCGGCGACCAGGCAGGTGTCGAGGGCGGCGAAGAAGGCGGCCTTTTGCATGGGAATTGTTCAACAGGGACGGAAAAGGTCGCGTAGTTTAGCGGAATCCGTCTTACTCATCGCGCGTCTTCACATCCAGCAACTCGATCTCGAACACCAGATCCGAGTTCGGTTTGATCAACGGTCCCATCTGCCGAGCCCCGTAAGCCAGATGCGAGGGCACGGTCAGCTTGCGCTTGCCGCCCACCTTCATGCCCATCATTCCCTGATCCCAGCCCTGGATCACCCGGCCGGTGCCGATCACGCACTGGAACGGCTGGCCGCGATCGACGGAGGAGTCAAACTTGGTGCCATCCAGCAGCCAGCCGGTGTAGTGCGCCGTAATCAGCGCACCTTTCACGCATTCCTTGCCTTCGCCAACCACGATATCGTTGATCACCAGTTCATTGCTCATCTTGCATGCTCGCTGTTAAAAATCGCTAAGAGTTGGAATTTACCCGGTTCACTTCCCCAGATGAACCCGGATTGCTATCTTCCCATGATATTGATTCATTGACCCGGTGCCCCCATGAACTTCCAGACGCTGTCCGATGACGAGATCCTTGCCATTGCCAATCCCATCATGGACAACCTGATGGAGGCTTCCAGCCGCATCGATCACGCTGCCCATGTCCGCGACTTTACGGATCGCGCCAAGGCCATCGTCACACCGGAACATCTGGACTATGTCTGCCGCCAGTATCAGGCCGAAAAGGGATTCTTCGCCAGCCGCGAGCCGGTCGCCGTGTTCAAGCGTCCCGACTCGGCCGCTATTGTCTGGCGGCAGACGTTCACCAAGGCGCCCGGCGATTTTGTGGCGGAAATGGTGCTGGTTTACCGCTATGGCCGTTACCGGGTTGACCATGTGATGGTGTTCTGAAAGGTCATACCCATTTATTTTTCAGGGCTATTATTGTAACCTTGCGCCCCTTACTCCCCCCACTATCCAGGCGCAGACCATGTCCGACCTTCCCCATTGCCCCAAATGCAACTCCGAATACACCTACGAAGACGGCGGCATGGTCATCTGCTCGGAATGCGCTCATGAATGGTCGAAGGATGCTGTCGCCGAATCCGGTGACGATGTCCGCATCATCAAGGACGCCAATGGCAACCTGCTGCAAGACGGTGACAGCGTCACCGTGATCAAGGACCTCAAGGTCAAGGGCACTTCGCTGGTGGTCAAGGTCGGCACCAAGGTCAAGAACATCCGCCTGGTGGACGGCGATCACGATATCGACTGCAAGATCGACGGCATCGGCCCCATGAAATTGAAGTCCGAGTTCGTCAAGAAGGCCTGAATCGTCTCTACCCGGCCGCACATTCCCCGCGGCCGGGATCACTCAATCCCCCAGCAGCTCCCCCACCGGCTTCAACCCCTCCACATGATCACAGATCACTTTGATCGACATCAGGATCGGCAGTCCCAGCAACAGACCCCAGAAGCCCCATAACCAGCCCCATCCCAGCATCCCCACAAAGACCGCCACCGGATTCATACGGCTGGCGCGGCTGGTCAGCCAGGGAAACAGCACATACCCCTCAATCCCGTGAATCAGCAACGACAGGCCTCCTACCAGCAAGGCCATATTCAGGGAATCAAATTGCAGGAACCCCATCAACCCCGATACCACGGTGACTATTACCATGCCTATGTATGGAACCAGATCCAGCACCCCGGCAATCAAGCCCATCACGGCAGCATGCTCAAGACCAATTGCGCGGAAAGCCAGCCAGGTCGCCACACCCACCATGACGCTGGTCAATACCTGAACCATCAGATAACGCTGAATCTGCCGGGTAATTTCATCCAGCACCTGTACCGTAATTTTACGGCGACTGAAGGTGGGCCCGGCAATTCTTACAATCTTCCGCCGGAACGTGTCCCCGGAAGTCAGCAGGAAATAGGTCGTAAAACAGACAATCAGTACCTGCCCCGCCATGGCAAACAAGCCGAGGGTGCCGCTCCAGAAATAACTGCTGATATTGAACTTGGCATGTTCAATCTGGACCCGGGTGACGCCCTTGCCGGCGGGAACCGCAGGGCCCGCTTCCTCTGTCGCCTGTTCAATCTGCTTGGCCGCCTTCTGCAACATTGCCATCGGCCCGACATTGTTGTGCCGGTCACGCTGCAGTGACTCACGCACTTTCTGGGCCGCTTCCGGCAAGGCGCCAATCAAGTCTGCCGCATCATCACTCAGGGAATATACGGCCATCCCCGTTCCGCCAATCAGCCCCAGCAGCACGAGGGCGGCAGCCAGCGCACGGGGAATTCGCTGCCTTACCATCAAATCCACTACCGGCGACAGGGTGTAACTGCACATCAGTGACAGAACAACCGGAATCAGGAATTCTGCCGCCCAATGCACCGCGTACAAACCCGCCAATACCGCCAGCACCACCAGCGAGACACTCCGGATGCCCGCAGGTACGTCCATGACAATCGGAGGCGGCTCCGGTAAATCATCCGGATCGATTATGTCCGGTCCTTCGAGGGAGGTATTCATGACGACGGCCTTTGATGGAAGTCCGTCATCATAGAGCCTATGGGGATACCCGGCGGGAATGTCTTGGGAGCTTATTGTTGCTTCAAACTTTTCCTAGCGTTGGATCCGCGGGTAGGACTGAATCTGGCGCAACGCCCTAAGCCGGGTCACTGTTCCGGCTTGCAGGGCGGCCCAGAGACTCCCCGAAGTCATCCCGCATGTAAGCATCAATACAAAGGCGGCCATTTTCATCGTATTCATCCCCATAAAAAAAGCCTGTCCGGAGACAGGCTTCATGTCACATGCTAAACAAAGCCATATCAACCATTGTCTCGCAGTTCGCGACGGAGGATCTTGCCCACCGGCGACTTCGGCAGTTCCGTCTTGAAAACAATCGTCCGCGGCACCTTGTAGCCGGTGAGGTTGTTCTTCATGTGAATCATCAGCTCCTCTTCCGTCAGACTGTCATCCTTCTTCACCACGAACAGGCGGACTGATTCACCGGACTTGGCGTCGGGAATACCCACGCAAGCGCACTCCAGTACCCCGGCGTGCTGCACGGCCACTTCTTCAATTTCATTCGGATAGACGTTGAAGCCGGAAACCAGGATCATGTCCTTCTTGCGGTCGACAATGCGGATATAACCGTCAGGCTGAACAATCGCCACATCGCCGGTCTTCAGCCAGCCATCGGCAGTGACGGTGTCAGCCGTGGCTTCCGGACGCTGCCAGTAGCCCTTCATCACCTGCGGACCGCGCGCCCAAAGTTCGCCGGCTTCGCCCAGCGGCATGTCTTCGCCGTTGTCGTTGACAATACGCACTTCGGTGTTCGGCACCGGCACGCCGATGGTGCCGATCTGGATGGCCGTAGGCGGATTGATGGTGATCACCGGCGACGACTCGGTCATGCCATAACCTTCACAGACTTTGCTGCCGGTCAGTTTTTCCCAGTCATTGGCAACAGCCGTTTGCATGGCCATGCCACCCGCAATGGTCAGCTTCAGCTTGTTGAAGTTGAGCTTGCGGAACTCGGGGTTGTTCATCAGCGCCACGAAAAGGGTGTTCAGGCCCATCATCGCGGTGAAATCCCACTGCTGCAACTCCTTCACGAATCCGGGAATGTCACGCGGGTTGGTAATCAGCACCGTATGCATGCCCAGCACCATGCCGATGCAGGACACGCCAAAGGCGAAGATGTGGTACAGCGGCAGCGGGCAGATCATCACTTCGCGGCCCGGCTGCAGCGCCGTGCTGAGGAAGGCGTGCGTCTGCATCATGTTAGAGGTGATGCTGCGGTGCGTCAGCTCGGCGCCCTTGGAGACCCCGGTCGTGCCGCCGGTGTATTGCAAGCAGGCAATATCCTCGGGCTTGGCGGTGTACTCCTTCAGTTTGTGCGGGTTGGCGCGCAGCAGGCGGGTGAAGGGAATGGCGGTGGGCAGATCATAATCCGGCACCATCTTCTTCACATACTTCACGACGTTGTTCACGATCAGGCGCTTCAGCGGCGGCATCATGTCGCCGACTTCGGTCATGATCAGATAACGGATGCCGGTCTGCGGCAACACTTCTTCCACCATATGGCCGAAGTTGGCCAAGGCGACCAGCGCCTTGCAGCCGGCGTCCTTGAACTGGTGCTGCATTTCGCGGGCGGTGTACAGCGGGTTGGTGTTCACCACCACCAGACCGGCGCGCAGGATACCGAAGACAACCACGGGATACTGAAGGACATTGGGCATCTGCACGGCGACACGGTCACCGGGCTGCAGGTCGGTATTCTGCTGGAACCAGGTGGCGACGGCGGCGCTGTACTTGTCCAGCTCGGCAAACGTCAGGGTGCGGCCCATGTTCGAGAACGCCGGCTTGTTGGCGTACTTGCGGCAGGCATCCTTGAACAGATGCATGATCGTGGGATAGACCTCGGCGTTGATTTCGCGGGCGATGCCTTGCGGATACTTGTCTTTCCAGAAATCCGGTTGTTCCATCGGGGGGGCTCCTGTCTCGGTTATTTGTCCAGAATCCACTGCACGACGCGGTCATGGCTTTCACCTTCCGACGGCATCGTCAGCACACATGTTTCAAAGGGAGCGGCCTGCAGACGAACGTCGAATTGCATCAATTCGTCGCGGCGGAATGCGTGGATGCAAAGAGTATCACCTACCGCATAAGTGGCAATCACTTTTTCCAGTTGCGAGCCCACTTTCAGACCGTCCACGGCAATGATGAGATCCCCGGCCGACAGTCCGGCCGCCGCAGCCGCACCGCCCCGCCAGACATTCTGGATCTGGAAGCCGCCTTCGGCGCCCTGTCCCCGGACTCCAAGCGTGGCATACGTTTGCCCTGCAACAACTGTATCCGCTTTCAGCGTCACGGTTAACCCGTGTTCTTCCAGCAGCGGTTTCAGCGGCAGCTCGGTCGTCCCATACAGCCAGTCCCGCCATTCCTGATTCCAATCCAGCCCGGACAGGCTTGCCACCAGTTGCTGCACCGAATCCGGCTCCACTCCGACCCCTTTCTTGCCAAAATCCAGCCACAAACGCCGCATCACCGAATCCAGGGTCACTCGGTTTTGTGTGCGCCCCCGCAGGCTCAAATCCAGGCACAAAGCAATCAGTGAGCCCTTGATGTAATAGCTGACCACACTGTTGGGCGTGTTTTCATCCGGCTTGTAGTACTTGGTCCAGGCATCAAAACTGGACTCCGTCACTGACTGCACATGCCGACCGGGTGTTTTCAAATATCGGCTAATCTGCTGCCCCAGCAACTCCAGATAATCCTGGGGGGAAATGACTCCGGCCCGCGCCAGCATGAGATCGTCGTAATACGAGGTGAAGCCCTCGAACACCCACAGCAGCGGTGTGTAGTTTTCGTGCTCAAGATCGGGTTCCATCAGCACAGCGGGCTTGATCCGCTTCACCAGCCAGGCATGGAAATACTCATGACTGCACAGCCCCAGGAAAGTGCGGTATTTGTCACCCGGCCGTTCCGGCTCAATGGCCAGCGGCAGATCATCCCGCGAACAGAGCAAGCTGGTCGAGTTGCCATGCTCCAGCCCGCCATAGCCGTTGGCAGTCACCATTACCTGAAAGAGATATTCGCTGAACGGGGCGCAGTCTCCCCAGAACCGGATGCAGGTTGACGTGATCTTTTGCAGATCACGCGCCAGACGGGACTTGTCAGCGCGATGACGCCCGGTCAGTACCATGCGGTGAGGAACGCCTTCCGAAATGAAGGATAGTTCGTCAAAAGTGCCCATTTCCACCGGACAGTCCAGCAAGGCGGCATAATCCGGCGCTTCGTACTCGCCAAAGCCGCTGGCCAGCGTGGCGCGCGGCCTCAGTCCGGTCGCCACCTGCCAGCCTTCCACGCCTTCGGGCGGCTCGATATGCAGCGTCACCGGCAGCTTCTCCTGACCGGCGACCGCCAGGAACAGGCAAGGCCCGTTGAAATAGCCGTGTTTCTGATCCAGGTGGGCTCCCCGCACCGACAAATCCCAGGCATAAACTTCATATTCCAGCCGGATGTCGCCATCATGCGGTTCCACCTTCCATTGGTTTTTCCCGACCTTATTGACATTTAAAAACAAGCCTTGCGCGTTTCTAGCGCTTAAACTGACAATATGACGCGCAAAATCGCGAATCATATAGCTGCCCACAATCCAGTTCGGCAGCCAAACCAATTGTCCCTGCGGGTCCGGATGGTGTATATGCAGGGTTACCTGAAAAAAATGACTCGCCGGATGACGGGACTTGACCGTGTAGTGACAGGCAGCGCGCATGGTTATCGGTTATCCGCTTTGAAAAGATCCAGGA
>DASUIM010000551.1:0-11025 GCA_036279775.1 Fluviicoccus sp.
CCGGCTTCCAGCGTCGTCAGGCTGGCCACCTCGTTGACCAGGGCCAACGGGGTGCGCACTGACGCCGCGGGATAGCCGTCCTCCCCGGTATAGACAAACACCCGCACGGTCTCGCCGGCGCCCGGCAACGGCGACAGCCCGGCGCGCGGCAGGCGGATCTCCCCGGTTTCCCCGCCGTCCAGCCAGACATAGTCGGGCGTCAGGCGAAGCACAGGCAGGGTATTGAACTGGCCAAGAGCGATCATGGGGGAATTCCGGATCATAAAAGGGCGGTAAAGACCGGATGGTAACACCCCGGCTTCGACGGCTGAAACGCGTTTCAACCCTCGAAGGCGGAAAAGCAGCCGACGGGATTCCCAAAAACGGAGAATCCCGGGATACTCAACCGTACAGGACTAACCCGGTGCAACACGCCAACACTTGCCCACCAGACTGGAATCCTCCATGAAGAAAACGGAACTCCCGACGCTTGATCCCGGCCACCCGACCCGGGTCTTCAGCTTCTCCACCAATCTCTCCTGGTACATCACCGACCCCGACCGGTTTCATGCGCTGCTCAAGGAAGCCGCCTCGCTGATTGAGGAGCCCGGCCATTACCTGAGCGACAACCTGTTCACCTGGGGCCGCAACAATTCGGCCCTGGAAGACCAGGCCTTCCTCAACGCCTGGCAGAACAATGTGTACTGTGATGCCGACAACGCCATTCTCTGGCGCCGTTACATCCTGTGCACCTCGGCCTACCACTGCGTGCAGCTGGAAGGGGATTTTGTCGAATGCGGCTCGCTGTTCGGCACCGGCATCAAGACCATCATCGACTATTTCGGCAAGGAGGAGTTCGCCAAGACCTTCTGGGGGTATGACACCTTTGATACCAATCCGGTGGAAGGACATGGCTTTGAAGGGCAAAAAGCCGGACTGTACGAAGAAGTCCTCGCCCGCTTTGACGGCTATGACAATGTCAAGCTGGTGAAAGGCCTGCTGCCGCAGTCACTGTTGGAAAACTCCCCCGATAAGATCGCCTTCCTGCATATCGACCTCAACAGCGCCGAATACGAAGTGGCGGTGCTGAAAGCGCTGTTCGACCGGATCGTGCCCGGCGGCATCCTCATTCTGGACGACTATGAATGGTCCGGCATTTACCGCGCCCAGAAACTGCTGGAAGACGACTGGTTCGAACGCCGCGAATACCGGGTCATTCCCCTGCCCACCGGTCAGGGCATGCTGATCAAACGCTAGGCGGAATCTGGATCAATCACGCCATCGCCGCCGGTTATTGGCAGGAATTCACCATAAGCTGTCCGACAATCGACCATATGAAAGCTCCGACCCTGGCGTGAGTGCTAGGTTGATGGCGTGGCTTCGGCCACGTCAACGACTTAGTGCAACACGAGGTAAGGCATATGGCCCGTTCAGCAATCCGGCAACCGGCGCTGCCGCTTGCCCGCCTGGCGCTTGTCGCCGGTCTGGTTTTGAGTGGCGCAAGCGCCCTCGCCACGGAAGGCCCGTTCCCCCAACCCCTCAACCTCAAATTCTGCGTCTTCGATTTCCAGGGAAATCAGGGCGACATCAGCCGCTACGCCCGCGACCTGGGGCTGGCGGCGCAGCGCTGGAACCTGCGGCTGGACATCCGCAGCTACACCGATGAACGCATCGCCGCCGAGGACTTCAAGGCGGGGCAGTGCGACGGCGTGGCCTTGTCGACCCTGCGCGCCCGCGCCTTCAACGGCTTCATCGGCAGCATCGACTCCATCGGCGCCGCGCCGGATTACCGCCATATCCGCGCCCTCGCCGCCACGCTGGACCACCCGCGCATCAACCCGATGACCATTCAGGGCGACTACCAGGTGGTGACCATCATGCCGGTCGGCGCTTCCTACATCATGGTCAACAACCGTCATATCGACAGCATCGACAAGGCGGTCGGCAAGAAAGTGGCGGTGCTGGATTTTGACAAGCCGCAAAGCCTGCTGGTGCAGCGCCTGGGCGCGCAGGCGGTGCCGACGGACTACTTCCGTTTCGCCAGCAAGTTCAACAACGGGGAAGTGGACATCATCACCGCCCCGGCGCTGGCGGTGAAACCGCTGGAATTGCAGCGGGGCATGGGCGACTACGGCGGCATCTATCGCCTGCCGCTGACCCAGGCCACCGGCACGGTGCTGATCAACCGCGCCCGGCTGCTGCCCCGCATTCCCGACCTGGACGCCCGCATCAGCACGCTGCGGCAATTGGCGTTGCCGGAAATGGACAAGGCCATCGCCTACATCCGCCGTCAGGAACAGGCGATTCCCGCGGGACTGTGGCTGGATTTCCCGCCCGCCGAACAGGAAAAATACATACACATGATGCGTGACTCGCGCATCCGGCTGACCAAGGAAGGCTATTACGACAGCCGGATGATGGCGCTGATGAAGAAGGTACGCTGCCGCTACGAGCCCGCCAGCTATGAATGCGCGCTCCACGATGAATGAGGCGCGCGACAGGAGGACTATAGCCCTTTAAAACTTGTGGATTAACGCCCGGCGGAGGATACTGGAAACATCATTCCGCCGGAGCTGTCCCGATGTCCGACCTGGCCGCCATTGAAGCCGTCGTCCACACTTATTTCCAGGCCCTGCATCACGGCAATGCCGATCTCATCAGCACGGTATTCCTGCCCCAGGCCGGCATTTTCGGCTACTACGAAGGCGAACAGGTGACCATTGACCTGCATGTCTACCTCAACATCCTCCGTCACCAGTCACCGCCGGTGCTCCTCGGCGAGGATTTCGACATGCAGATCAGCGGCATCGACCTGATCGGCCGGGTGGCCGCCGTCCGCACCCGCTACCTGTTCCAGGCCCTGCGCTACACCGAATTCCTGTCGCTGCTGCAGGTGGACGGCGTCTGGAAAATCGTCAGCAAGACCTTCCACCACGATCCGGATTAGAGCGGCGTCAGCCGCAGCGGCAGGCCGTCCGCCGATTCCGGCACCGGCACGTACTTCGTCTTCATCTCGTAGTCCGGATCGGGCAGCGCCAGCCGGTAACGGCGCAACAGCGTCACGAAAAAGATCTTCAGCTGCATTTCCGCCAGATGCATGCCGATGCACTTGTGCGCGCCGCCGCCGAAGGGCATGAACAAGTGACGATGCTGCCGGTGCTCCTTGCGCGCCTCGCCAAAGCGCTCCGGATCGAAGCGGTCGGGGTCGGCCCAGTATTCCGGCATGCGGTGCACGAAAGACGGACTGATGAACACCATCGTCCCCGCCGGAATGGTGTAATCCTGATACGTCACCTCCCGCAGCGCCTTGCGCGGCATGGTGTGCGACGAGCCCCACAGCCGCAGGCATTCCTGGAACACCTGCGTGGTGTAGACCATCCCGTCCAGCATGTCGTAGGCCAGGGGTCTGCCGCCGGTCACGGTTTCGACCTCGGCGCGCACCCGCTCCTGGACATCGGGATGTTTTGCCAGAGCGAAAGCCATCGCGACAATGGCGCTGGTCGTGGTTTCATGGGCGGCGCTCATCAGCCCCAGCATGTGCTTGACGATCTGGTCGTCGCTGAAGGCTTCCCCTTCCTCGGAACGGGCGAAACAGAGGTGGCTGAACAGATCACGGTTGGGGTTGGCGCGCTTCGCGGGAATCTTCTCGCGCAATATCCGCCGCAGCAGCAGCGAACTGCGCACCGCCCGCCAGTACGTCGTCCCGGGGATCATCAGCCGGATCAGCGCCACCGTGCCCGCCGCCGCCCGCGTGTAATGGCCGATCAGCCGCGCCGCCTCGTCACCCTGGCTTTCGCCCATGAACAGCAGCGCCGCCTGGTTGAACAGCAGCAGCTTGACCTGCGGGGCGAACAGGAAGCGCTCGCCCGGCGTCCAGCCCGCCAGGGCTTCCGCCGTGCTTTGCTGCAGCAGTTCCAGATAATCCAGCATCGCGTCCTTCTTGAACGCTGACTGCAGAATACGGCGATGGTGCGCATGCTCGTCGAAGTCGAGCAGACCCAGCGCGTCGGGAAAGGTATCCTTGAGGAAAGGTTCGTAAGCCGCGCGCGAGGACAACGCCTTGTCACGGTCCATCGTCAGGAATTCATTGGCCTCCGGCCCCAGCAGCAGCACGCCGCGATTCCCGGCGATATTCACCTTCGACACCGCGCCGTGCCGCCGGAAACGGTCGGCGGCCAGCAGGCGCGGATTGCGGATGAAGGCCAGGGTATGGCCCAGAAAGGGCAGGCCGTTGTCGCCGGGAAAGGCGCTCAGGTCAGGGGTCATGGTCAGGTTCCGAGCAATCTTGTTGTTCTGATCCGCTATCCGGATAAGCCGCGCTCGCGCGGGAGGCTTCCTGCAGGAATACTGCGTTTCCGGACCGCCTGCAAGCACGCGGGATGAACGGTCGTTCCCGGCGGCGCGACGTTCGGAAATAGTTAATTTTCTGTGCTATTGTTGATCGGGAAAACGAACCGCGCTTCGATCATCATGAACAACAAGATAAGAATGCCGCATCAGGATGATGCCCGCTTCCGAGACATATTCGAAACCGTCAGCAATGTCGCCGTCCAGGGCTATGACCGGCATCGCCGTGTCATTTACTGGAACCCCGCCAGCACGGCGCTCTATGGCTATCGCCGCGAGGAAGCCCTCGGCCGCACCCTCGAAGACCTGATCATTCCGCCGGCCATGCGCCAGCGCGTCATCGCCGATGTCACGCGCTGGATGGACGAGGGTATTGCCATTCCCGCCGCCGAACTGGTGCTGCAACGCCAGGACGGCGCGCCGGTGCACGTCTTCTCCAGCCACACCATGCAGTTCAACGCCGATGGCGAGCCGGAAATGTACTGTCTCGATGTCGACATCTCCGAGCGCAAATACGCCGAGGCGCGGCTGCAGGAAAGCCACGCCGAGCTGGACGCCACGCTGCAGGCCATTCCCGACCTGCTGTTCGAACTGGATGCGGCCGGCGGCTACCGCAATATCTGGGCGCACGACCCGGCGCTGCTGGCCGCCCAGCGCGAAGCGCTGCTGGGGCGGAATGTGACCGATATGCTGCCGCCGCCGGCCGCCCGGATCGTACTGGCTGCCTTGGCGGAAGCCGCCCGGCAGGGCCGCTCGAACGGCCAGATCATCCACCTGCCGCTGCCGCACGGTGAATTCTGGTTTGAACTGTCCACCGCGCGCAAATCCGGCCGCGACGGTGAGCACAGCTTCATCATGCTCTCGCGCGACATCACCGCCCGCAAGCAGGCCGAGGAAACGCAGCGGCTCGCCGCCAGCGTCTTCGCCTGCAGCCAGGAAGGCATCGTCATCACCGACGGCAACCGCCTCATCGTCGACGTCAACCCCGCCTTCAGCCGCATCACCGGCTACAGCCGCGAGGAAGTGCTGGGACAGACCCCGAAAATGCTCGGCTCCGGCCTGCACACCCCCGAATTCTTCGAACAGCTGCGTAAAAGCCTGGACGAGGAGGGCGGCTGGCACGGCGAACTGTGGAACAAGCGCAAGTCCGGCGAAATCTATCCCGAACGCATCGCCATCGACGCGCTGCGCGATGCAGAAGGCGTCATCCGCCACTATGTCGCCGTCTTTTCGGACATCAGCCATCTCAAGGCCCACGAAGCCGAGCTGGACCGCATCGCCCATTACGACGCCCTGACCGGCCTGCCCAACCGCCGCCTGCTGGCCGACCGGCTGGCGCTGGCCATCGCCCGCAGCCGCCGCAGCGGCCGCCTGCTGGCGGTCTGCTACCTCGACCTCGACGGCTTCAAGCCGGTCAACGACAACCACGGCCACGCCGCCGGCGACCAGCTGCTGGTGCAGGTGACGCGGCAGCTGCTGGGCGCCCTGCGCGGCGATGACACGGTGGCGCGGCTGGGCGGCGACGAATTCGTGCTGCTGCTCAATGACCTGACCGACCTGCACGAGTGCCAGACGGTGCTGGACCGGGTGCTGGCGCTGGTCGCCGAACCGCTGCCGGTCGGCGGCGACCGGGTCTCGGTGTCCGCCAGCATCGGCGTGGCGTTGTACAACCGCGACGACGACAGCGATGCCGACGCCCTGCTGCGTCATGCCGACCAGGCCATGTACCGCGCCAAGGAATCCGGCAAGAACCGCTTCCATGTCTTCGACTCCGAGCAGGACCGCCGCCTGCGCGCCTACTGGGATGTCGTCGCCCGCGCCACCGCCGCCCTCGCCGCCGGGGAATTCCGCCTGTACTACCAGCCCAAGGTCGACATGCGCCAGGGCAAGGTCATCGGCGTCGAGGCGCTGATCCGCTGGCAGCACCCGGAAAAGGGTTTGCTGACGCCCGGCCTGTTCCTGCCGATGATCGAGAATTCCGAATTGGCGCTGCCGCTGGGGCAATGGGTGATGCAGGAGGCGATCCGCCAGATTGCCGCCTGGGCGGAGCAAGGGCTGGTATTGCCGGTCAGCATCAATGTCTTCGGCGAACAATTGCAGCAGGAGGGCTTTGTCGACGGGCTGGCGGCGCTGCTGCGCGATTACCCGGCCGCGCGGCCGGAGTGGATCGAACTGGAAATTCTGGAAACCACCGCCATGGAGGACATCGAGCGGGTATCCGGCGTCATTGAGACCTGTTCGCGGCTGGGCATCAGTTTCGCGCTGGACGACTTCGGCACCGGCTACTCCTCGCTGACCTATTTCCGGCGGCTGCCGACCCGCATCCTCAAGATCGACCAGTCCTTTGTCCGCGACATGCTGACCGACCCCGACGACTGCGCCATTGTCGAGGCGGTGGTGGGCATGGCCCGCACCTTCAACCGCAAGGTGATCGCCGAAGGCGTCGAAACCGTCGAACACGGCGTCGCCCTGCTGGGGCTGGGTTGTGAACTGGCGCAGGGCTACGGCATTGCCCGTCCGATGCCCGCCGGTGACGTTCCCGGCTGGATTCGCGGCTGGCAACCTCCCGCGGAATGGTCGGCCGCACCGGATGACGGCGGCAGCTACTACCTCTAAGCAAGGCTTGTCCGGGTCAGGCCGGCTTCTTCCACGTCACCGGCGACAATTCCAGCGACTGCTCGCCCACGGTCAGCCAGACCTGACCGTGGTCGATGGTGCACTGGATCTGCATGGTGCGTTCCACCACCGCTTCCAGCGCTTCCGATTCCGGCAGGGCGATGTTGAGCACGGTCAGGTTGTCAAAGCGCGTCAGCTTGTCCGCCGTCTTCTTCCACCAGATTTCCGCCACGCTGCCGCCATACGTCAATATCACCACCTGCCGCGACCGGCTGCAGGCCTTGCGGATGCGTTTTTCGTCCGGCTGGCCCAGGTCAATCCACAACTCGGCTTCATCGCGCAGGTTCTTGCGCCAGATGTCCGGCTCGTCCTCGCTGCTCAGCCCGCGCGTGAATTCCAGGGCTTCATCCGCATACAAGGCAAACGCCACAACGCGCAGCATCATGCGCATGTCGGTTTCGGAAGGATGCCGGGCGATCGTCAACGCGTGGGCGGCGTAATAATCACGATCCAGGTCGCTGACCTGCAACGCAACCTTAAAGATGGTGGATTTGACAGCCATGACGGAATTCCGGGTTCGGGGAAAGGCGGCATCTTACCACCGGCGGCCGACACCGCTACCACTCATCCGGGATTTCCTGACACCCGGAGGAAAGACGGGTGGCGACATCCGCAAGCCCCTTGTTTTTGGCGGGCATTGTCGTATAACAACTGTGAACGGTGACACATTTGCCGCCCGGGAAGCCATAACAAGGACAATAAATTCCACTCTCCAGAACCAGCAATCATGGCATTAAGACATTTCCTTTACGGCGATCACGAACCGACGCCCGTGCACCAGATCATGACCGGCATCATTCTGGTTTCATTCCTGCTGGCGGTCTACGGGCTGTCCGCGGATTTCATCCCGGATCAGGGCTGGGTTCAGGGTGGAGGATTCTTTTCCCTCAGCCTGCTGGCGATCCTCATCATTGGCGCCAAGGCCATTGAAGACAATGATGGCACCCAGCGTTTTTATGTCAGTTCCAAGGGGACCTTTGAAACCTTGCTCGCCGGCGGCATCCGTTCCTGTTTTTACCTCTGCGTGCTCTGGCTCGCCTTTGTCCATGGTTTCGCTTCCCTCTACACCGGAACATTCGGACACCGCTACGAAAGCGAATTCCTGGCCACGAAACAGACCTCTTCCCTTTCCTTCGCCTGCGATTACCAGGTAACGGCCACGGAAGTGCAATCCGGGGCCACCCAATACCTTTGCATTTCTTACAGGCAATATCTCCAATGGCCGGACAGCCTGATGCTGCGCATGGATGGCCGCAGTTCCATGTTGGGCAAAACCGTGACCTCGCTGACGGAAGTTGAGACGCCGCTTACCCCGGAGCACTGATCTGATCGGCCGGATACTCTCCGAGCCGACGCAAATTCCCCCGAAATCCCCTGTCTGCCGGTCATCGGCAGGCATTGGCCTCGCCGTTGTCCACGGAGGTAAAATCCAGCGGCATGGCTACTTCTGCTTCCTTGCCGTGACTCCGGCTCTCAGGGAACCACCTGCCAATTGCACCCGCCATCTGATCCGGGCTTGCCTCCTGCCCATCGCTTCTTCCCGAAAGACCCAAAAATAACAAATATTATGATTATGTAATACGTAATATTTGCTTGGAAAAATGCGCCAGAGCCGGTTCTGACCTGCCGCGCAAGGCGAGGGACATTTCCCGGATTTTTCCCGGAATGGGGAAAAATCAATACACTGAAAAATACAGGCCGGAGGTGTGGGTGAGCGATTTCCGGAAATTCCCGAAATGAGCCGAACAATGACGGAAAAACGCATTCCCGCTACGCGGGAATGCCTGGGCCATCATGGGAACTAGCGCGCGTATCCTTGCGGCTTGTGTACCGGCCGTATCGCATCGAGCCTGTGTTCCACGTGAAACATTTTTTTATCAAAGACGCGGATGAAATCCCGCGCATCGAACATCACACGCGGCCACCAACCCCTTCTTCACCGTGAATCTTTCACGCACAGCCACATCTACAGAAACCGAGCAGATCACGGGAAATTTATGGCTATGGATCCAGCTGGAAATTTTTCACCCTCCCCCGATAAAGACCCGCTTGCCATAAGCCTTTAAATTTATAAATTTCCATCGAAAAGGCTCTCCGTAAATTTTCGCTATCTCGCCCATCACCCAGCACTGCGATCGGACATTCGTGCAGGAAATTCATTTCGTGCGTGATCGCATCGGGATGCATGGTCATTCTGCGCTTATCCCGAAATTTCCGGCGGCTTGGTCCAAATCCGGATAGCCGTATGCCTCATGAAGCCATCTGGAAGGCCGTATAAGCGGCACTCTGGCGAAGATGGTACCGAAGGTACCATTCGTAGTTAATCAAGCCTTATCGGCTCTTATAGAAAGGATTCGTGAGGGCTGCCGCTCCCGGTGACAATAAGCCGGTCATCTGGAATTCACCTGACCAAGCCTCTCCGGAATTCCCCACCGGCCGTTGGTGAATTCCAACCGCTTCCGCATCAGGAAATTCCTGCAGCCTGACTGACCTTAACGGTTGACTTTACAAAATTCACCCCACGCCGCACGTATAGGAAAATTTATAAATTCCCGAACAGGCGGGCATAAAAAAACCCCGATGAAAATTTCCACCGGGGCTTTTTCAGATCATCGTGAAAATTTACACGTCGAGATTCGCCACCATCAGCGCGTTCATCTCGATGAATTCGCGGCGAGGTTCCACGGCATCGCCCATCAGGCAGGTGAACATCTGGTCGGCGCGAATCGCATCCTCAATGGTCACCTTCAACATGCGGCGGTTATTGGGATCCATCGTGGTTTCCCACAGCTGCTCGGGGTTCATTTCCCCCAGCCCTTTATAGCGCTGGATAGCATTGCCGCGACGCGATTCATTCATCAGCCACAGCCAGGCATCCTTGAAGCGCGAAACCGGCAGCACGCGCTCGCCACGCTTGATGTAGGCCCCTTCTTCCAGCAGCCCCAGCAATTGCGCGGTCAGGTCGGCAATGCGGCGGTATTCCGGCGAGGCGAAGAAGTCGTAGCTCAGGCGGTAGTTGTGCGGCACGCCGTGCGCCACCACTTCAATCTGCGGAATGAAGCGGTGCTGTTCGCTATCCGGCATCACTTCCACCAGGAAACGCTGGCTGGGGTCGGCGGCGTTGTCCAGCGCGGCCTGCAGCTTCACGCCCCAGGCGCGCACCTCGGCTTCGTCGCTCAGCGCCTCGACGGACAGTACCGGCAGGCTCAGCAGCTGTTCCAGCATCACTTCCGGGTACAGGCGGGCCATGCGCCGGATCAGGTTCTGCACGCGGCGGTAATCAGTCATCAACGACGCCAGCGCCACGCCGGACAAGGGCGGCGCTTCCGGATTCACATACAGCGCGGCGTCATCCAGTGCGGTGTGCGTCAGGTAATTTTCCAGCGCGTCATCATCCTTCACGTACTGTTCCTGCTTGCCGCGCTTCACCTTATACAGCGGCGGCTGCGCGATGTAGATATGACCGCGCTCCAGCAGTTCCGGCATCTGACGGAAGAAGAAGGTCAGCAGCAGCGTGCGGATGTGCGAACCGTCAACGTCGGCGTCGGTCATCAGGATGATCTTGTGGTAGCGCAGCTTGTCCGGATTGTATTCATCGCGGCCGATGCCGCAGCCGAGCGCGGTAATCAGCGTGCCGACTTCGGCCGAGGACAGCATCTTGTCGAAACGGGCCTTCTCCACGTTCAGGATCTTGCCCTTCAGCGGCAAGATCGCCTGCATCTTGCGGTTGCGGCCCTGCTTGGCGGAGCCGCCGGCGGAGTCACCCTCGACAATGTACAGTTCCGACAGCGCCGGGTCCTTTTCCTGGCAATCGGCCAGCTTGCCGGGCAGGCCGGCGATGTCCAGCGCGCCCTTGCGGCGGGTCATTTCGCGGGCCTTGCGCGCGGCCTCACGGGCGCGGGCGGCGTCAATGATCTTGCCGACGATGGTCTTGCCGACGTTCGGATTTTCCAGCAGGTATTCGTCCAGCTTCTCGTTCATGGTCTGCGCCACGACGTTGGTCACTTCCGAAGACACCAGCTT
>DASUIM010000552.1:0-2491 GCA_036279775.1 Fluviicoccus sp.
CCCGGCGCTGTTGAAGGCGGATTGCAGCACATCCAGGGTCAGTTGTTCGGGCAGGGCGCTGCTGTCGGCGATCATGGCGTTCAGGCCGCCGGTTTCGGCAATCAACGGCACCAGCGGGCCGGGCCGCCGCGCCAGTTGCAGGTTGAGGTGGCGCGCCGTGGCGGTGGAACCGGTAAAAACCACGCCCGCCAAGGCTGGATGATCCGTCAGGGCATGACCCAGCTCCTGTCCGGAACCGTAAACGGCGTGCAGCGCCTCGCGGGGAATGCCGGCTTCGTGGAGCAGGGCGACGGCGCGGGAGGCGATCAGCGGGGTCTGGCCCGCCGGTTTGCAGACGACGCTATTGCCGGTCACCAGCGCGGCGGCGATCTGGCCGAGAAAGATCGCCAGCGGGAAATTCCACGGGCTGATGCACAGGAAAACCCCGCGTGCGGCCCAGTTCAGGGTATTGACCTCCCCGGCGACCCCCGGCAAGGGCGCGGGTGACATCAGCTTTTCGGCGGCATCGGCGTAATAACGGCACAGATCGACGGCTTCGCGCCATTCATTCCAGGCATCGGCCGTCACCTTGCCGCTTTCCATCATTAACAGGTATAGCAGTTCCGGCCGGTGCGCATCCAGCAGCTCGGCCATCCGCCGCAGACAGTCGGCGCGGTGACTGACCGGTAAGTCCGACCAGGCCGGGAAGGCCTCGCGCGCCTGCCGGTAGGAGTACTCGACATCCTCCCCGGTCATGGCGTGAACCGCGCCCAATACCCGGTGCCGGTCCGCCGGGCTGTGCCGGGAAACACCGAGCATTTCCGCCTGCTCCGATTCCGGCGGCAGCCCGGCGCTCCAGGAGGCAAAGCGGAAGTCGGCCATGACCGCTTTCAACCGGTGCAGGCCCTCCACGTCGGCGGGACTGAGGCCGGGGCTGTTGCGGCGCGGGGCGAACAAATCAACGGGCCTCGGGATCTTCGGGTGGGAATGGATACCCTCGGCGGCCACCGCTTCCACCGGGTCCTTGCATAACACTTCACTTTCAATATGTGTGTTA
Organism: Fluviicoccus sp.; assembly: GCA_036279775.1. GTDB lineage: Bacteria > Pseudomonadota > Gammaproteobacteria > Pseudomonadales > Moraxellaceae > Fluviicoccus. Next base: position 1,037 of record DASUIM010000552.1, read on the forward strand.
GCCAATTGATTGACAAAGGATTGTGAACTTCCGTTTTCCAGCAGTCGGCGTACCAGATAGGGCAGCAGGGTATTGAAGTCGCCGATGGGGGCATAGACGCGAAGCGGACGTCCGCCATGCTGGTGGAAGGCGTCGTGCAGGCTGTCGGCCATGCCGCACAGCCGCTGCACCTCGAAGGTCTGGCCGTGTTGCCGCGCCACCGTGTCCAGCCAGGCCAGGGTATGGGCGTTGTGCGTGGCGAATTGCGGCCAGAACTTGTCCGGTGACTTCAGCAGGCGGCGCGCACAGGCAAGATAACAGACATCGGTATGGATTTTCCGGGTAAAGACCGGGTAGTCGTCCAGTCCCAGCTGCTGGGCGCGGCGGATCTCGGCGTCCCAGTAAGCGCCCTTCACCAACCGCACCGGGATGCGCCTGCCGGTGCGTCCCGCCAGCTCACCCAGCCAGTCAATCACCGCCGGGGCGCGTTTCTGGTAGGCCTGCACCGCCAGGCCCAGACCTTCATAATTGCCCAGCGTCGAATCGGTGCGCAGGGCGGCAAACAGGCACAGCACCAGTTCCAGCCGTTCGCACTCCTCGGCGTCAATCGTCACCGGAATCCCGGCCTCGGCGGCAAACAGCACCAGCCGGGTCAGTTCCGGCAGCAGTTCCCGTTCCAGATCGGCCCAGCGCGCCAGTTCCAGCCGCGGGTGCAGCGCGGACAGCTTGATCGAGATGCCGTCCCGCTCCAGCACCGGCCGATGATGATCCTGATGCCCGGCCAGACAATCCAGCGCCTGCTGGTAGGATTGCAGATAATAACGGGCTTCCTCCGGCGTCTGCGCGGCTTCGCCAAGGCAGTCGAAGGAATAGCGGCGGCCCGGCTGCCGCGCGGCGATGGCTTCCGGCAGGGTTTCCGCCATCACGAACTGCCGCGCCATCAGTGCGATGCCGTTGCCCAGCGCCGTGCGTATCACCGAATTGCCCAGCCGCAGCAGCATGCGGCTCCACCGGTCGGGAAAGCTTTCATCCTCGACAAAGCGCCGCGCGCGCGCCAGCCATCTCCCGGCCCAGCTGACCAGCTTGCCGTGATCGCCGGAGTCTTCATGCTCCCAGTCGGCTTCCGGCAACAGGCTGTTGATCAGTTCGTTGCGCGAGGCGGCGTCGGGAATGCGCAGCAGCGATTCGGCCAGCGTCAGCAGGGTGCGGCCTTCATGGCTGTCGATGCGATAGGCCTGGATGAAATCCTGGAAGGCCGGATGTTCCGCACCGCGCGCCTGCCTGACCAGCGTATCCGCCAGCGCGCTGACGTCCGCGTTAAGACGGGCGTCCAGCCCGCAATCCTTCAGCAGCGCGGTCAGCACCAGCGCCTCGTCCGCCAGCCAGCTGTCGCGCAGGGTGCGGAAATCACAGGGAAATTCGGGCAGGTCGCGCAGGGGGATCATGGCGGGCTTCCTTCGGGCCGTGGTTCCTGTT
>DASUIM010000553.1:0-2275 GCA_036279775.1 Fluviicoccus sp.
CGTGCTGAAATCCAGCAAGTCTCCCGCGTATGTTGAAGGCTGGATCAAAGCCCCTGCCAAGGACAAATACGATGCCGTTTGGGAGGCCGTGTTGTCCGACTACCAGAAAAAGAGCCTGGGGATTTGATCATGTGCAAACAATTTCTGAAGTTCGCCTTGCTCGTTGTTCTGTTCATGGGCAGCCTGGTACATGCTGACTCCCTTTGCGGTAGCGAGACATCGTCTGACCCGGTCGAGGCCATGGGCAAAGAGGTATGGCTCACCGGCTACTGCAAGGGCTTTCTGCCCTGCCGATTGGCATACGAACAATTTCGCGGCTGTCAGGCTGGCGAAAACTTTCTCTCCAACCTTGGGGCCAGGGAGGGCCAGCCGCTCACCGAGGCGCAGGTGGAAGAGGCTCTGGTGCGCACCAAGCGCACGGCCAGCGCATCAACGCCCCGCATGGCCAAGATTTCTGCCAGCATTGAGCGCGATCGCGTTGCCGCACTCGACAGCAGCACAACGGCCGCGCTGCAGAGCGACTGCACGGAGCGGGCCTGCATGAATTACCGCGAAAAGCAGCTCAACTTGCTGACCAGCGAGGTCGAGAAGCTGAACAGTAACACCGACATTCTGTACTGGTTTCCGGAATATGCCCCGGTGCAAGCCTTTGCTGCTGCGGAGCGCAAAGGCTGGAAACGCCAGGGCGGGCAATGGGTGTTCAGTGACGCCCCAGTGAAAGCGAGTGTAACCAATCCGGGCCAATACCTGCTGTCGGTGCCGGAGTGTCAGACGCTCCACGAAAAGCTGGATCAGGAGATCAGGGCGAATCCCGGCAAGCAGCCGGACAACCTCCCGTTTTTTGAGGCTGAGTGCGTGCCGCAGGTGGCTGGCTATGCCGAAGAGGTGAAGAACTGGCGTGCTTCGTTGTCCGCCCGGAGTCTGGCGGCAAAGCCGGCCATGGCAGCGGGAGATAACGCTCCGGCGGCAGATTATGGCCGCCCATTGGAGGACTCACAGCAAGTGTCAGCGGCGGTACCTCCGGATGCCGGACTGGCGCACTGGAATGAAGAACTTGTCGCGGCGGAAAGGCAGCGGGAAACCGAGATGGCGGCGGCAGCCGCGGCCACAAAAAGGGCCGAGGAAGAACGAAAGAGAGTGGTAGCGGAGACCGCCCGTCAACAGGAAGCCGCGAGAGCCGAGGCAGAGCGCAAGGCCGTCCGAGAAGGCTGGGTGCTGCCGTCGGACTGTCAGGCTGAGCAGGCTGCTGTTCGCCAGCACCAGGACATCGATGGGACGTGGGGTACCAATACCGAGAAGTCCATTACTGATGCGCTGCGTGTCCCTTGGGTATATCGCTGGGAAGGAAAGAACGGCGAAATGAACGCTGCCGAGCTTCTGGAGAAAGAGAAAGGATACTTGCAGAGCATTGAGGAAAAGGAGAGACAGATTGCCAAGTGCCGGCTGGCCACCGGGCTTGACAGGATCATGTGCCCAACCGAGGAGACTTCTGATATTCGGCTGTACCGGCTGACGGCATGTGCTTATCGTGTAGCTGCCGCCAGAAGGAGTGGGAGCACATCAGTCCCTGCAGCTCCGTCTTCGCCCTCTGACGCTGACTGTGAAGCAAAACTCAAGGCCATAGACGATCAGGTCGGCGCGGCATTGCCTCGTTGCAGTGGCTCTGCAACTTGTAATCTCCAGGCGGCCATGTGGGGCTTGAGCAGGCAAATCAGCACGATTGAGAGTTACTGCCCAAGCGGCAAATTCGCCGCCAGACTTTCTGATGCACGGAATCAGCTGGAGAGCGTCACCACGACCTGCAACCAGATTGCCAGCGGCGGTCAATGCTTGCCGAAGCTCTGATTCAGGGTTCTTGCACATGCTCCGGAACATCACCGAACCCAAGGAAGCCCGGGAAGTCATGCTCTCCCTGCTTCCCACCTGCGGCACCCTGGCCGGTATCGCCATCGGCTTGGTGGGCGCCATCAACCTGCGTCCGCTGGGCGGTGAAGCCACCTTCGCCGACGACATCCTGCTGCTCTCCGCCCTTGGCTTCCTGGTGGACTGCTACCTCATCTTCTTCGCCATGCGCACCACCAGCGACATCCGCCGCCACAAGCTGGCGCGGGCCATCGACGCCGTCTTCCTGGCCTCGCTGACGCTGGTGGTGTTTTCCGGGTTTCTGGTGGTTTATGCGTTCATGTGAAGGCTCCCGATCATCAACCGGGTAGGCAGCGCCAACGCATTCCCCCTGCACTCCCCTCCCCGATCCGGTAAACTCCACGCCCATCAA